>JAZQBR010000195.1:0-3435 GCA_045545855.1 Kiritimatiellia bacterium
AGGGCGGCGCGGCAGCGCCCGCTCGCGGGCGCGGACCTCGCGGCGCTCGGCGCGCGCCGCGGCCTTGACGAGATCGGGGTCGAGCGTATCAGCCTCGGATCTCAAGTCGCGCTCTACAATCTCATCCCAGCGGGCGAGAAACTCCTCTTCGAAAACGTCGCGCGAGACCGCGATCTCGTCGCCCTCGGCGAGATCCCAAACGGCGAGATACCAGTCTGGAGCGCCTTCCGGCAGAAACGAACAGACTAAAGAAGCGGTATTGGTGCCATGCCAGTAAAGAACGCTCTCCATGCCGCGAATCTCCTGGCGCGGCGAAGCCGGCTCCTCCGGCAAAGGGAACGGCGAGAGACGGGCTATCGCCTCGGCGCGCTGTGCATCGCCCTTCTTGCGGTCGATAAGCGCGACATTCGAGACGTATTTCTCGCGCGTCATGGACCCGCCGGCAAAACGCGGCGCGGCCTCGCGCAGCCGCGAAACCGCAAGCATGCGCCCCGTATCGTCGGACCACCTGCCAAGGACGGCTCGCGAGGTCCAGAGATCCAGCTCGTCGTAGCGGTCCTCAAGACGGCGCTCGCCCGACGGTTCGGTCACGAGATACGCCTCTGCGCCGGGCATATCCAGCGGCTCGGCGTGAAAGAAGAACGCGACTGCGATAAGCGCCGTCATCAAAGACCGCCCATTATAAGCGAGCCGAAAGTCGAGATCGGCGTCGTGTCTCTAAAATTGTCAAGAACCTGTCTGAGGTCTTTGGTCAAGCCTTTGACATCATCATAGAGCTCCTGTTCGGCCAGCAGCTTGCCAATCGTGCCCTCGCCCTTCTCAAGCCTTTCGGCGACGACATTCAGCGTTTCGACAAGACGGTTCGCCCCGGCCATCGTCTCCTTGGCGTCAAAGCTCTCGCACGCGGCGCGAAACGACTTGACGGCGGCGTCGAGCTCGCCGTAGATCGGGTCGTCCTTGGCCATAAGCCGGCCAAGGAGGCCTTCGCCATTCTTAAGACGATCCGAGATGTCGGCCGCGTTGGCCACGGTGCGCTTAAGGTCGTCGTAGACCGTCTCGTCATCCGAGAGAAGCTTGCCGACGACGCCGCGCCCCTCGCGCACATTGGTCGTGACGGCGGCGAGGTTCGTCATGGTCGTCTTCAGGTCATTGTAGACCGTTTCGTCGGCCGAGAGCAGCTTGCCGATGGTACCCTCGCCGCGGTTGATGCGCCCGGTCGTTTCGCGCAGGCTCTCGCTGGTGGCGACGAAATTCGTCACGATAGTCTTCAACTCGCCGCTGGAGGTAAGCTCGTTGATATTCCTGGCGATGCGGGATATGTCTTGCATCCAGTCCGTCGGCGTCTCGCCCTTGAACACGGTAGTGTCGAGAGGCAGAATCTCGCCATCGCCCTCTTCGAGAAGAAGATAGTTGCCGCCGAGCATTGAGAGGTTGCAGACGGCTATTCTATAGCCCTCGCGCAGCACGACGCCGCGGTCGACCTCGATCACGACCTTGATATCCTCGTCGCCCAGCTCTATGCGCTCGACGCCGCCGACCTTCGTGCCGCGGTACATCACGTTGTCGTGGTCTTTAAGCCCGCCGACGTCGCGAAAGACGACAGTCGCGTCGACCTTCTTGCGGCCTTGCAGAACATCCACGCCCGATATGATTATCGTGAAATACACGAGCAGCGCCAGAACCGCCAGCATAAACAGGCCGACTATGGCCTCGGAGAACGAATCTTTTTTCTTGGAACTCATAGAGAACCTCCTTTCATGGCATCGAGGAACTCGCGCACGTCCGTATTGGCGGACGCCGCGAATTTGCGAGGCGTGTCGCAAAACGACACCCGCCCGTCCTTCAGGAGAAGTATCCTGTCGGCGAAGCCGAGAGCGCCTTGCAAATCGTGCGTGACAACCACGGACGTTATGCCCAAAGTCTTGTTGAGCTTTACGATGAGCCGGTGTATGGTCATCGACGTAACCGGGTCGAGCCCGCTCGTAGGCTCGTCGTAGAGAACTATGTCAGAGTCGCGCACGATGGCGCGGGCGAGACCGGCGCGCTTCTGCATGCCGCCTGAAATCTCAGAGGGATACTTGTCGGCGGCACCCGTCAGTTCCACCGACTCAAGAGCCTTCGCGACGCGCTCGTCGATCTCGTCGTCAGAGAGGCTTGTGCACTCCCTGAGGGGCAGCGCCACATTGTCGGCGACAGTCATCCAGGCCAGAAGCGCCCCGCCCTGGAAAAGATAGCCGACACGCCGGCGCAGCGACGCGAGAGTGCGTTCGTCGCAGTCTGCGACATCGATGCCGTCGATAGTCACCGTGCCGGATGTAGGGGTAAGCAGTCTGACAAGATGCTTGAGAGTGACCGACTTGCCTGTGCCGGACGGCCCGACGATGCACATAATCTCGCCCTTTTCGATACCGAACGTGACGCCGTCCAGCACCGGGACGCCGTTGAACTTTTTGACCACGTTCTTGAATTCGATCAGAGCCATTTCACTACCTGTAGCAGATTCGGGTAACCATGTAGCCGAACATGAGAATCAGCAGAAAGCTCACTATGACGCTGCGCTGGGTCGACTTGCCGACACCGGTGGCGCCCATAGAAGAGCCGAGACCTTCGGCCACCGAGACAGTGCCTATGACAAGGCCGAAAATGGTGGCCTTCAAAAGGCCGACATACAGATCCTTTACATCGGCTATGGACATCGCGCTCGAAATATACTGCTCGAAGTCCACGCCAAGCTGCGTGGCGCCGACAACGCCGCCGCCTATCGAGCCTACGATGCAGCAGTAGAACGCCAGTATCGGGGCCATCACGACCAGAGCCATTATGCGGGGAGCGGAGAGAAAACGCATCGGGGGTATCGACATTATCTCGAGCGCGGCTATCTCGTCATTCACCTTCATAGTGCCAAGCTCCGCCGCTATGGCCGAGCCTACACACGCGGCGAGGCACATACCGCAGCTGAACGGGGCCATCTCGCGGATAAGCGAAATCATCACGGCGGCGCCGAGATATATCTCCTGGTTGAACCGTCTCAGCTCAAGGCCGACCTGCAAAGCAAGTATCATGCCCATGAAAAGCGAAACGACCGATATGACCGGAAGCGTTCGTATGCCGGTCGTGTAGAGCTGGCGCACGAGGTCGGCGCGTCCGCCACGCTGAACGACAACAGACGGAAACGCCGCGAGAGACTCGACCATTATGCGAGCCGCCCAGCCGAGGGATGAAAGGAACGCGAGTATGCAACGGACGATGCCCTGCGCCTTGGTGCGCGGTGCATCGTCCCACATTGGTTCCCTTACTACCGTCATCTTAAAAATCAGGCGGCGGGCGCTGGCTCTGCGGCAGCGGGCGCGGGCTCGGCAAGTCGGATCGTAGCCATGTCGTTCTGTGGGCCAAGGAGTTGTCATAGCCCTTTGTCTTCCTAAGACCGCTTGGCCC
>JAZQBR010000196.1:0-15961 GCA_045545855.1 Kiritimatiellia bacterium
ATTGATGAGCGATGCCGTTGTGCTTTGGCGGCAAGCGGCGGGAATGGATTGTGGAGGATGGCGGCGCTGGCTGTATTTGCTGCTGAGAAGCACAAGCCGTGTTTGGAAGTGGAACAAGTGGATGAAATGGCATTACAGGAATGCATTTGTGCGGCACATATGAAACTTTTGTGGTTAACACGCGGACCAAACACCCATCACTCGACGCTGATTGAGGCTTTGCGCAATCATGACGTCGATGTTGAGGCGTGTTATTTTCATGGTAAATATAAAAGCGATAGATTGAGCCTGGGCTGGAAAGACCCCGTACTAAACAAATGGGAGCATTATGCCAAGACCCGGAAAGAAATTGAAACCGCAGTGCCGGATTGCCGCGAACGCATCGTTATGGTGTCGGGTTTCTCGCAATGGGTTGAATGGCGGACTATGATTCTTGCAATTCTCAGGAGAGAGAAGTTCTTTGTCATGAGCGAGGGGTCTAGAGGGCGTTGGTTTATGAGACCGTTAGTGTCGGTCTTTGCCAAAGCAGCCGATAAATTTGCATTGGCGGTGTTTGCTTTAGGACCATTTGCCTACAAACAATTCATCTCGGCCGGGGTTAGACGGGGGAAACTGGTAAAATTCTGCTATGCGACATTGTCTTTAAAAAAAGAACATATCATACCGAAAAAAGATGCTTCGTGCTGTACGTTTGTGTTTGCGGGGGAGTTCTGTTATAGGAAGGGGTTTGATGTGCTGCTGGTGGCGTGGAAGCGTCTCCACGAAGAACTCGTCAAAACACGCTTAATTGTAATAGGGGGTTGTTCGAACGCTAGTCTTAGGATAGGCGTTGAAACAGTAGAAGATTATTTGGCGTATGAAGGTGTTGAATATTTAGGCAAACTTCCGCAGGAAGAGGTCTACTCTATTATGAGGAGAGGGGATGTTATAGTCTTGCCTAGTCGATATGATCCCTGGGGCGCGGCGCTCGTTGAGGGCGCGAATGCAGGATTGGCGATGATTGGAAGTGACATGACCGGGTCTGCCGTTGAATTGATAAACGAGGGAGTGAATGGATTTCTCGCGAGGGCTGGGGATGCGGAGTCGCTCTATTCTCGAATGAAATTATATGCGGCAAATCCTGCCCTGGCAAGAGAACATGGCATCAATGCGCAAGGAGCGGCGCGAGCAACGGATGGGAATTGTTTGGCAAGCGAAATGATTGATGCATTAAGTGGGAAGTAGCCAAAATGAAAACGCTGCATATAGCCCCTGGGACTCAAGATGTTTCTAATGGTATGATCGTAGTTGCCCGCTTGCTGGCTAAGGAGCAAGGGGATGCAGAGGTTGTCGATTTGGGTTTCGGAATACAAGAAATTTGCCGAAGCGGCGCGAATGAAGTGTGGGTGCATGGCATGTGGCTGCCAATGGAGTGGCGCGTTTGCCGAAAGGCATTGCGTCTCGGCAAACGGCTAGTCCGTATGCCCCACGGTAGCCTCAGCCCAATGTATCTCCAGCGTCAGGGCAAGTGGAAGAAACGTCTGGTTTCGCCTATGGAGAAATATCTGTTTCGCCATTCTTCCGTGATTGTTGCCACCTGCGAAGCGGAGAAGAAGTGGATTGAGGCGTATCTGGGAGAGAATAGTCCGCCGATTGAGGTGACGGACATAAAGCGGTTTTTCAAGTTGCCGAATTCGGATGCGGGTGCTTTGCCAAGCGACCGCCCGCTACATTTGCTCTACCTTGGCCGCCGCCATCCGCTGAAGGGGCTGGAGTTTCTTGAAGAAGCAGTAAGGCAAATCTCTTCTGTTCCCCATTCCCCGTTCCCTGTTCCCCCACAACTGAAAGTTGTGTCCAATGCCTTTGGCGAAGAGCTTGAGAAGGTCTGGGAATGGTGCGACGTTCTTGTCCTCCCAACCTTCTCCGAAAACTTCGGCCTTGTAATCGCCGAGGCGCTAGAGCGCGGCAAGCGCGTAATCACCACCGACGGCGCACCGGCGTGGGGCGGTGGTGATGACTATGGTGGACGGCTGATTTATTTAAAAGGTTATCGTGATGGCAAGGATGAAGACCGAGCGCGATTGCTTAGGAGTGCAATAGAGAAACTGGTATGTCAATCTTAATAAAAATTGTTGTCGGAATAGGTATCGTGTTCATGGTCATTGGTTCAATTTTGGTGACAATAGCAGCCATTTTCCCGCCTAGAGATTACAAGGGCGAAGGCAAAACTGACAAACCCAGCGATTGGGATGAGTCTATAGAAGATGTCTAAAGTATGAAAATAACCCTTATAACCGCTTGCTTCAACAGTGAAGCTACGATACGTACAGCGATTGAGAGCGTCATTTCGCAGAAGGGCGTGGATGTCGAGTACATCGTCGTTGATGGCGGATCGAAAGATGGCACGGTGGATATAATAACAGAATACGCCGATAAAACTCTCAACTCCCAACTCCTAACTCCTAACTTCACTTTCAGATGGCTGTCTGAAAGTGACAAGGGGATGTACGATGCCATCAACAAGGGAATCAAGATGGCGACGGGCGATGTGGTCGGAATATTGAATGCAGATGACGTGCTGGCGAGCGACGAGACGCTTGCAAAAATTGCTGCGCAATTTGAGGGAAGAGGTAAAAGGGAAGTGGGAAGAGATAGGATTGATGCGCTTTATGCCGATATTAGGTTTGTGAGAGATGGCGGGACGGTCGAAGAGCTGCGGACGGCGAAGACAGTGCGCTACTGCTCGGCTGCGAAGTGGAGGCCGTGGATGTTTAGGTTTGCCGCGATGGTGCCGCATCCATCGTTCTATGTGCGGCGCGAATGCTTTGAGCGGCTTGGCGGGTATTCGCTCGACTACCGCATCTGCGCTGACTTCGAGCTTGAGCTGCGCTATTTGTATCTCGCTAAGCTCAAGGCGGCGTACTTGCCGGAGTGCGTGGTCGTGATGCGCATGGGTGGCGCTTCTACTGCAGGCTGGCGCTCGAATGTCGAGATAAACCGCGAAGATCTCCGCGCCCTCCGCTCCCACGGCATCTGGTCGTGTCTGCCGCTCATCTACCTCAAGTACCTGTTCAAGATTTGGGGGTTCGTGTTTAAGAGGAAGTAATTGGGAGTTGAGAGTGGAGGAGTTAGGAGTTGGGAGTGGGGAAGTTGAGAGTGGAGGAGTTGAGAGTGGGGTAGGAGTTGGAGAGTGGTTTGACTCCTGATTGCATTTGAAGGCCGTCCGAGAGGGCGGCCTTTGCTGTATCCAAACACCGCGCAAGGCGTCCATTTCGGGCGGCAGGAGGTTTTGTTCGCCAGTACATCCCAAGATAGAATAGTCAACAAGCCCAATAATTTATAGCCAAACAGCCCAAAAACGCAAAACAAGACATCGCAAATATACAAAACGTCATTGCTTCGAGCGGAAAAATGTAGTAGAATATTGCTGAAACAATTGGAAAAGAAGGGCAGAGCATGAACTATATTCCGCGAGTTGTCGATTCTGAACTCGACTTGAGACTTCGGGCTGTGGGTGCCACGGTATTGGTCGGTCCAAAGTGGTGCGGCAAAACCACAACGGCAAAGCAGAAGGCGAAGAGCGTCCTTGAGATGCAGGATCCCGATCTTCAGGAAGGGTATTTGCGGCTCGCTCAGACAAAGCCGTCGCTCCTGCTTGCAGGCGAAACGCCGCGACTCATCGACGAATGGCAGATAGCCCCGAACCTCTGGGACGCGGTCAGGGTCTCCGTGGACAGAAGGGGCGAGAAGGGATTGTATCTGCTTACCGGTTCGGTGGTGGTTGACGACAAGAAAATCAAGCATTCCGGCACGGGGCGCATTTCCCGCCTTGAGATGTCCACCATGAGCCTGTACGAAACGCAGGAGACGAGCGGTGAATTGTCGCTGAAGGGGCTTTTCGACGCTCCAGGGACGGCGGTAGATGGAGCGAAGAGCGCTCTTTCGGTAGAGCAGCTTATTTTCAGCGTGTGTCGTGGCGGATGGCCTGCAGTCATGGATGCTAACGGAGATGACGCAAAGCTCTTCATCGCCAGGGATTACCTGCGAAACGTGACGGAGGTGGATATAAGCAGGGTTGACGACGTGGAGCGTGACCCGGCGTTGGCGGCACAGATATTGAAGTCGTACGCCCGCAACATTTCCACCTTGGCGACGAAGACCAGCATTAGGAAGGATGTCCTATCCGTCCGCGATGTATCGATGGTGACTTTGGATTCCTACATCAGGGCGCTGGAGAAGCTCTTTGTGTTGCGAGACATCGAAGCGTGGAATCCTTCGATCAGAAGCGCGACGGACATCCGGGCGGGGAAAAAGAGGGGGTTTGTGGATCCGTCCGTCGCTGTCGCCGCAATGGGTGTCGGACCTGAATACTTCCTGAAGGACTTCAAGACGTTCGGATTCCTTTTCGAGAGTCTTGTTATGAGGGATCTGCGCATCTATTCGCAGAGCATGGGAGGGCAGATTTCCTATTATCGGGATCGGTACGGGCTGGAGGCGGATGCGGTTCTCCACCTTGAGGACGGTCGCTACGCCCTGATAGAGATCAAGCTCGGGTCGGCGGAGATTGAGGAGGGTTCGGCCCATCTTCTTGAGATAAAGCGCTTAGTCGAGGAGCATAATAAAATAGAGAAGCAATGCCCCCTACGAGAGCCGGATTTGCTTGTCGTGATAACAGGAGGTGAAATGGCCTATACCAGGCCCGATGGAGTCCATGTCATTCCCGTCGGCTGCTTGAAACCATAAGTGCATCAGGGGGATAGCATTGCCCACTTTCCGAGCGCAAGCGAGATCCTTGCTTATGGCATGCGCGGAGGAGTGGGAGTTAGGAGTGAAGGAGTTGATAGTGGGGGAGTTGAGAGTGGGGTAGGAGTTGGGAGTGGAGGAGTTAGGAGTTGAAGTGATTAGTTGGAGTTGGAGAGTGGTTTGATAGTCTCCTGATTGCATTTGAGGGCCGTCCTTGAAGGGCGGCCTTTGCTGCATAGGGGAGGTGAGGGTGGAAAAGCATTTGAGATTTTAGGCGTGTGGATGCCATATCGTGCAGAAAGTGTGATGATTGCGGCAAATGTTCCCGCATAAAGTGTGAATCAATGTAGAGGAACTCGTGCAGAAAGTGTGAAGCGATGTAGAGAAGTTCGCGCAGAAAATGTGGTTTTAGCTATTGACAACGACCAGGAAATGTGATAAAATTCGCGCCGAAGCTTGAAAAAGGTGTGACTATGGAACGAAGCATACTGAAGAATATCGAGGAATGGTGTGTAGAGAGGCGGCGAAAACCGCTCATACTTATGGGCGCAAGGCAGGTCGGCAAGACCTGGCTTATGGACGAATTTGCTCGCAGGCATTACCCAAACGATACCGTGCGCGTCAACTTCATGAAGAACGATGCGTTGCGCGAAAATTTTGAGACAATCGACCTTGATCCTAAAACGGTAGTGGAAATCATCTCTATCAATACCGGCAAGAAGATTGTTCCCGGAAAGACTTTGCTGATTCTTGATGAAATCCAAGAGTCGCCCAGAGCACTGACGTCGTTGAAGTTCTTTAATGAGGATATGCCAGAACTTGCGGTCATTGCTGCAGGCTCATTGCTGGGATTGGCGGTAGATCGCAATAAAAAGAGAGGCAGAGAATCCAATGGTGCGAAGGCATCGTTCCCAGTTGGTAAAGTGACTTTCATTGATGTCCCGCCGATGACTTTCGAGGAGTTCCTTGTTGCCATTGGCGAGGATGTAAAGTGCGAGGCTCTTGGAAACAGGAAGTGGGAGATGGTCAATGTCTTTAATGACACATATTGCGAGTTTCTGCGCAAGTATTATTTCATTGGGGGAATGCCCGAGGCTGTGCTTGCGTATAGCGAAGAAAAGGATTACAGATTGGTGCGGAAGGTGCAAAAGTCCATATTGAAGGCGTACGACGAGGATTTTGTCAAGCATTCAGACGGGTCTCTGCTAAGTAAGATAAGGCTTCTATGGGGGGCGATTCCGTCTCAATTGTCTAAAGAGAACAAAAAATTTCTCTATACCGCGCTGCGAGAGGGAGCCAGGGCGCGTGAATATGAGGTCGCGCTGCAGTGGTTGGAGGATGCCGGCATGACTAGGATTGTGCGGAACGTCGCAGCACCGATGATGCCGCTTGCGGCGTATGAGGATTTTTCCGCGTTCAAATTGTATGCGCATGACGTGGGTCTTATCGCAGCAATGTCTGAACTCCCCCAGCAGGTTTTGCTTGAAGGGAGTAGTATTTTTACTCATTTCAAGGGGGCTCTGACTGAACAATTTGTACTGCAGGAATTGACCGCTTACGGATGTGGCGCGCACTATTGGTCGCCTGGCAACAGCCGAGCAGAACTTGAGTTTCTTTTGCAGGTTGGCTCAAAGATATGTCCGATAGAAGCAAAGGCCGAGAAAAATCTCAGGGCGAAATCGTTGATGACGTACATTGAGAAATACAAGCCTGAAAAGGCCGTTCGCCTGTCAACATCAAAGCGAATGTCTCATGGCGTGCTGGAAGATTATCCACTCTATTCAATACATGAAATGTTGATGGATCTCGATGGATAACGAGGTAAAATTTAGAGTGCAGGGCGGTCGCTTCTTCGGAGGCGGCCGTTTTTGCTTTTGTGGTGTGCTATTTGGCTCATCCGAGCGGGGCGCGGTGGCAGCGGTGGCTGGTGCCGTTTGGCTGTTGCCGCTTGGCCGCACCGCCAGGCGGGGCGCGGCGGCGGCAGTGGCGCTCGAACGTCGAGATAAACCGCGAAGACCTCCGCGCCCTCCGCTCCCACGGTATCCGGTCGTGTCTGCCGTTGATTTACCTCAAGTATCTGTTCAAGATTTGGGGGTTTGCGTTCAGGCGGCGGTAGGCGCAGCGGCAGTTTGAACAGGAGGTGCGCGTTTGTTTGCATCGAGCAGAGGCCGTCCTTGAAGGACGGCCTTTGTTGCCTTGTGAAGGCGCAGCAAGTCTGCCAGACGGCTGACGGATATATCCTAGTGGCTATCGGAGTGGCTCGCTCAAAGCGCGTGAGGCTGTCGAATGAGGCGATAGAGCGAATCGCAAGTACGGGCGAGGGGAAGTGCCAAAGCGGAGGTGCTTCCGCTTTGGATTGACCAAAACGGAATGCGTTCCGCTTTGGCATTGACTTTTATTACTCGAATATGGTAAAATATGCGGCGTCATGAACAGAAAAAGAATATATGAGTCTATTATCGAGGAACATCTGAAGAAGTATTCGCAGATGGTTTTCCTTTCCGGTCCGCGCCAAGTCGGAAAGACAACAGTTGGCGAGCATTTCGCCTCGCATTACGGCAGTTGGGATGATTCGCAGTTTCGCAGTCTTGTTCCGGCAGGGCAGAAGATTGTCGCAGAGCATTTTGGTATCGATGACATGTCCGCAACCGCGCCCGTAATCGTCTTTGATGAAATACACAAGTATTCCAGATGGAAGCAGTTTCTAAAAGGATTCTTTGATCTCTATGGCAAGCGCACAAAGATAATAGCCACGGGATCTGCGAGGATGGATATCTACAAGAAGGGATCGGATAGCATGATGGGTCGTTATTTCCCCTATCGGATGCACCCATTCTCGGTGGCGGAACTTCTTGACGTATCTCTGCCAGGCAACTATCTCGTCCGAAAAGTCTCTGAATTGCCGAATGAAGACTGGGACGCTCTCCTCAAGTTCGGTGGATTCCCAGATCCATTTTTGAACCGCGACGCTAGATTTTCTCGCAGATGGAACTCATTGAGATTTGAACAATTAATGAGAACCGACGCGAGAGATATTTCTAGAGTTTCAGAAATAGATCAGATGGCACTTCTTGCCGAGTTGCTTTCGAATCGCTCAGGCGAGCAACTTGTCTACAAGAATCTTGGGCGAGAGATAGGCGTTGATGAAAAGACAGCCAAAGCATGGGTTAAAACCTTGAAGAATCTGTATTTTGGTTTTGAGGTGCGTCCGTGGTTTGTCAACATAGAAAACTCAATACGGAAGACACCGAAGTGGTATCTCAGAGACTGGGCTGGCGTCAAAGATGACGGGAAGCGGGCTGAAACACTCATCGCCTGCCATTTATTGAAAGCCGTGGAGGGCTGGACAGACCTTGGATATGGAGAGTTTTCTCTTGGCTACCTGCGCGACAAAACTAAACGCGAAGTCGATTTCATAGTCGCTCGGGATGGTGTGCCGTGGTTTCTGGTTGAAGTCAAGAAATCCAAGGAGGCCATTTCGGATTCGTTGTGTTTTTTCCAGAAGCGTACAAAAGCAAAACATGCCTTTCAAGTTGTTATTGATGCTGAATATGTGGATAGAGATTGCTTTGAGTATGATTCACCTATCGCCGTTCCTGCAAAAACGTTCCTGAGTCAGTTGTTGTAAGCGAGCATGATGAGCGTGTCATTACCGCTGACAGCAGACAAAGATTGCGATAATCATCATCGGCGCAATCGCCGTGGCGGGTGTTGCCATAGAGGTAGCGGGCAAAATCGTAGTCCGCCGCGCCGAGGAGCGTTTCGATGCAATGTCGCCCGACGAGCAGCGCAAGGAGCAGGAGCGGAAGTATAAAGTGAGTGAGTGGGGGAGTTGAGAGTGGAGGAGTTTGGAGTTGGAGAGATGAGTTGGAGTGATAAGTTGGAGTTGGAGAGAGGTGTGAGTTTTACCTGATAGCATTTGAGGGCCGCCGAGAGGGCGGCTTTTGTTGTATCAAGTGGCCCCGTTCGGTTTGCCCGAGCGGGGCTTTTGTGTTTTGGCGTTGCCATTTGCTCTATGGCACTATAGCCTTTGCCTCGATGCCTGGGTAGAACTCTATTTTCCATTGTGCGGAGTAGCTGATTTTTTGTGGAAACAAGCGGTGAAGTGGCTTTGATTTTGTGATTGTCGCAATGAAAGTGGCTGTTATTTTGTGAAATCGCTATTGACTTCACCATTCTGAATATGGTAAAATACCCTCGTGTTCTCTGGAGAAAAAGATTATGGAGGTTTCCAATGGAATATCTGAGACGTAAGGCCGACGAGGAACTTGAGCGGTGGCATGAGAATCCCAACCGGCTTCCCTTGCTTATCAAAGGTGCCAGACAGGTCGGCAAGACCGAAACTGTGCGTCGTTTCGCCAGGCGTCACTACGATAGTCTGGTGGAGATAAACTTTGTCGAAGCTCCAAAATTCAAGAAGATTGTGTCCGACGGGTATGGGGCGAACGAGATAGTGAGTGCCATTACGAGGATTGATTCCATGAAGTCCTTCAAGGACAACCGACGCACGCTCCTCTTTTTTGATGAAATACAGGAGTTCCCCGATATCGCCACTAGCCTCAAGTTCTTTGCGCAGGATGGTCGGTATGACGTCATTTGCAGTGGTTCGCTTCTGGGAATTCATTACAAGCACATATCCAGCATCTCGGTCGGCTATAAGACTGACATGGATATGCGGGGTCTCGACTTCGAGGAGTTTCTGTGGGCGCGTGGCTATGGAGATGATTTGCGGGATGAACTGCTTTGCGCCATGCAAAGCCGGTCGCCTATCAAAACATCTACGCACGATGCCGTAAAGGGGCTGTTCCTTGATTTCTGCACGCTTGGAGGGATGCCTTATATCGTCAGGAACTACATTGAGCGCAAGTCCTTCGAGGGATCCCTGCAGGCGCAGCGAAGGCTGGTTAACGACTATCGCGACGACATACGGAAGTACGCAGAGGGCATGGATCAGACGAGGATTCTCAACGTGTTCAACCATGTCCCGGTACAGCTTTCCAAGGAGCAGCGGAAGTTCCAGATATCCAAGGTCGCGCATGGCGCAAGGTTCAGGGACTACAGGGGATGCATCGAATGGCTGGTCGATGCCGGGATTGTCAACCAATGCCACTGCCTCAGACAGGTGGAGCTTCCTTTGACCGGCAACAGCCATGACGAGCGGTACAAACTCTATATGGCGGATACCGGGCTTCTTATCTCCATGCTGGACAAGGAGGCGTGTGAGGACGTGCGCGTGAATCGGAATCTCGGCATATATAAGGGTGGCCTTTACGAGAACATAGTCGCCGAGGCCTTGACGAAGTCCGGGAGAAGCCTTTACTACTGGAAGCGGGAATCTTCGCCGCTTGAAATGGATTTCTTCGTGAGGGATGCATCGTCGATAATTCCTTTGGAGGTGAAGGGCGGGAATGGTACTGCGCAGTCGTTGAGGGAACTTATCAATTCTCCGAAATATCCGGGAATAACATGGGGCATAAAGTTGGCCGACGCCAATATTGGGTACGAAAACAACATTCTTACGATGCCGTGGTTTTGCGCGTTTCTTCTAGATGACATGCTGGGGCGGCACGAGGAGACCAACAACCTGAAATGGTTTGAACCATCGGCATTTGAGGGTTGACGATGAAGAATCCTCTTTGCAACCGCGCCGCAATGAAGAGCTGGAGCGAGATACGCAAGGACGCGACGAAGTTCGAGCACAGATTTGCGTGCTTTTGTAGCCAAGACGCCATTGGACGCTCGCCGGGCGGGGCGCGGCGGCGGTGCCGTTGGCCGTTTGCCGTTGGCTATGCCGCCCCTCCGGGTGGGGCGCGGCTTGGCGGGTATTCGCTCGACTACCGCATCTGCGCCGATTTCGAGCTTGAGCTGCGCTACTTGTATCTCGCTAAGCTGAAGGCGGTGTATCTGCCAGAATGCGTTGTTGTGATGCGCATGGGCGGAGCATCCACGGCGGGCTGGCGCTCGAACGTCGAGATCAACCGCGAAGATCTGCGAGCCCTCCGCTCCCACGGCATCTGGTCGTGTTTGCCGCTCATCTACCTCAAGTACCTGTTCAAGATTTGGGGGTTTGTGTTCAAGAGGAAGTAATTGGGAGTTAGGAGTGGGGGAGTTAAGAGTGGATGAGTTGGGAGTGGAGGAGTTAGGAGTTGGAGTGAATGGTTGGAGTTGGAGAGTGGTTTGACTCCTGATTGTATTTGAGGGCCGTCCGAGAGGGCGGTCTTTGCTGCATCAAGGAACCCCGTTAGGTTAGCCGTGCGGGGCCGCGTCAACTTATTGACGGCGAACTTGTTTTCTTACGCGAATGGAAGGTTCCTAAAGTTTAGAAGCTGCTTCTCAGGCGCGGATTTTGATTCCTTTGTTGAAATGCGTTGTATTCCATTGACCCCTTGACTTCTTCAGGCAACAAAGTGTATAATACCACCCGTCAAACTTGAGTGTTGCTAAAATCCAAGGTTGGGTGTTGGTGGAAACCAATGGGAGCGATGCTCAATAGATGATTGGAGGCTGTAATGATAGACGAGGAGACGCTTCAGAACGTTGCCGCAAAGCAGGCGGAAATTGAATCCAGGCGCGACACTGGATTGCCCAGACCACTTAGCGTGAACGAATCTACGCTTGACTCTCACGCGCTCGTGCTTACTGGCGTGAGAAGATGCGGCAAATCCACATTGATGTCCCAGCGTATTCGCCGTAACGCCGCAGACTGGTTTTACCTGAAATTTGACTCCCCGCAGCTTGTTGACATGGAACTTGGCGATTCGGATGCCCTTGATCGCGTCATAGCGAGGAGCGGGGCCAGGAATCTCTACTTTGACGAGATGCACGAGCTTGACGGCTGGGAACTGTATGTGCTCCAGAAGCTGGACGAGGGGTTCCGCGTTTGCGTAACGGGGTCAAACGCCTCCCTGCTCAAGGGGGAAAGGGCGACCAAGCTTACTGGAAGGCATATATCGAGGGAGCTGTTTCCGTTTTCCTTCAAGGAATATTGCGAATATCTCGGCAAGCCCCACGACTGGACCGAGATTGACGGCTACCTGAAAAGCGGCGGCTTCCCGCGTTTTCTGGCAACAAGGGACGAGTCAATCCTGTTTGAGTTGTTTGACGACATCATGTACCGCGATGTCGTTGCGAAACACGGCATAAGGGAGATGGGGGCAGTCCAGCGGCTGGCGGCTTATCTGATTGAAAACCCCGGATGCAGATTCTCGGCTACAAGGATGCTGAAGTCGCTGAATGTCTCCGTCGCGTCGACTGTCATCAACTGGTGCGACTGGTTCGAGGATGCCTATCTGTTCTTTTTCGTGCCCAAGTACAGCGATTCGGTCAGGGCGCAGCTGGTGAATCCGAGGAAGGTCTACTCCGTAGACACGGGGCTTGTCAATGTCGTCTCCCGGAGGATCGTGTTCAACGACGCCCTTTGCTTTGAGAACATGGTGTTCCTTGCCCTGAGGAGGAAGTATCGCGACATATTCTATTTCGACGATGGCGGCGAATGCGATTTCGTGTGCATGGAGCACCATCTGCCGAGGGTCGCGGTTCAGGCGTGCGTGAAGCTGACAAAGGAGGACTCCGGACGAGAGAAGGATGGATTGGTTGCAGCCATGCGCCGCTTCTCCTTCAACGAAGGCTTCATAGTCACGAAGAGCCAGCGCGAGGACATAAAGGTTGACGAAGGGGTGATTCATGTCGTCCCGTTCAGCGACTTCGAGCCTTGACGGGAGACGATTCTATGGCAATGCCGCAGCAGGATAACTACTTCGAACAGATCCGTCGCCATGAAGGGTTGATGGCATACGAGGGGAGAGAAGAAGTTAGGAGAGAAGAAGTTAGGAGTGGGGGAGTTGGGAGTTGAGAGTGGATGAGTGGGGAGTTGTTCATATAGTTCCTGGTGTTGATGATGTCGCCAATGGCATGGCCGTGGTTGCTGCCTGCCACAACAGCGCGGGGACGATACGGACCGCGATTGAGAGCGTCCTTTCGCAGAAGGGTGTAGATGTTGAGTATATCGTAGTTGATGGCGGATTGGCGGATGGTCAAAAGACCTGCCTAAAAGTGTAGAACAACCTGTCTGAACCGTGCTGAAAAGTGCTGTCAATGTCTCGTATGTCGATCCTCTTCACTTACCCATTGCGGCGCGGGGGGTAAAAATGATAAAATATGTGCCATGAACAACTATAATTGGCGTTGGTTTAAGGCGGGCCGCATGGCCCAGGTGAAATTCGAAAATGGCGATGATATCGCCAATCTGGCGAGCCTCGACAAGAAGCACTGGCTGGCGCTGTCGATGCCTGTCTCGGGCGTCCGTTTCGACGAACGCATGCTGAAACTTATGGATACGGACGGCGATGGGCGCATCCGCTCGCCCGAGGTGATCGCGGCTATTGAGTTTCTCAAGTCGCGCAATGTCGATTTGAACGAGCTTTTCAATCCGCCTGCGGCCGACGAGAAGGCGCTTCAGGACGTCATGGCGCGTCAGGCCGACCTCGCGGCACAGGCGCCCGGCGAGGCCGACAAGAAGGCGCTCGCCGACTGGGAGGCGAAGGGCAAGTCGCCCGAAGTCGCCGTATTCGGCGAGGCGACAGCCGACGCAAACGCCGCGCTTGCCGCGGTGGAGGCCGTCATCGACGCGTTCTTCACCCCGCCGGAGGATATGCCCCTCGTCACCGAGGAGGCCGACAAGACGCTCCCGCTCAGGGAACATCTCAACCCGAAACACCTTGAGGCGGTGATGGCTTTCGCCGCGAAGTGCGTGAAGCCGGTTCTAGGCGATGTCGACCACATCGACCGCATGGGGTGGAAGAAGGTGAAGGGCGCTCTCGCGCCGTACCGCGCCCATCTCGCCGCCAAGCCGGTCGTGAACGCCGGGCTCAAAGGCAAGCTCGACGATGAGGAGCGCGTTCTCAGGTACAAACTCCATCTCCTGGAGTTTCTCGAGAACTATGTCAACATGAAGCGTCTCTATAGCGAAGATCAGCTCGCCGTGTTCCAGACGGGCACCTTGCGCATCGACGCGAAGGAGATGAATCTCTGCTTCGCGGTAGAGAGCGAAGCGGCCCACAGCGCGCTGGCCGAGAAGTCCAACTGCTGTGTCGTGTACCTGAAGCTGACACGGCCCGGCGAGGGTGCGGCGCGCAACGTTTGCGCGGTGGTGACTGCCGGCGCCGTGGCGCAGCTTTACCCCGGTCGCAACGGCGTCTTCTACGATCGCGACGGCAAGGACTGGGAGGCCGTCGTAACCAAGGTCGTCGAGAGCCAGGTTTCGCTCGCCGAGGCGTTCTGGGCGCCGTGGAAGAAGGTCGGCCAGGGGATAGGCGCGATGGTCAAGAAGTTTCTTGGCGACCGCGAGGCGGCGGCGCAGAAGACGCTCGACACGGGGGTGCAGGGCGCACAGGCGGGCGGCGGCGCGGCCATGGCCTCCAGCGTGGCGGCGATTGGCATCGGGATAGGCATGGTGGGCGCCGCGGCGGCTTCGCTCATGGCGGCCATATCGGCTATGAGCGCGCTTGAGATACTGCTCTCGGTCGTCGCGCTTGTCCTGGTGGTGTCGCTGCCCAGCGTGGTGCTGACATGGTTCAAGCTCAGACGCCGCGATATCGGCGCGATACTGAACGCCAGCGGCTGGGCAATAAACCGCCCGATGTACTTCTCGATACGCAGGGCGCGCGCGTTCACGAAGTGCGCGTCGAATCCGCTCTTCTGGCGCTGCGTCTTGACGCTCGCCATAGTCGCCGCCCTTGTCTGCGGCGGCGCCTGGTGGTACGCGAAGACGCGCTGCACCGCGCCCGCAGCCGGGACGGCCGAGGCGCCCGCAACCGGGACGGCCGTTGCGGACCAGAAATAAAAATGTTACAATATCCGCCATGAAGACCATAGGTGAACCGATATTTGCCAAAGATGCGCAGGGCAAGCTGCTCAGCCGCATAGGAACGATATTCTTCAAGACGCCAGGCCTCGTGACGCGCCGTGGAGTGCACGCGATGCAGCGCATGATGTGGATCGACGAAGTCAACGCCGGTCGCGCGGCGCAAGGGTTGCCGCCCATGACCGAAGCCGAGGAGGATGAAGAACTCGCGCAGTCGGTGGATCTCATATTTACCGAAGAGAATGTTCTCATCCGCCCCGACCCGGAACACATGGATCTCGCCTTCAGGGCGGATGAAGAGCTTCAGAAGCTGGTGTCGAAGCTGAAGATACGGTTTCTCAACACCCATTCGGCCAAGGTGCGCAATGCGCTGCGTTCGCGCGGCGAGAACTGGCGCATGGCGCGCGCGCCTATTTCGCAGGAGGACATGGCCGCTGAGATCGAGCACTCTCGCGTGTCGCTCTCGGGCGAGCCGATCTACTACTACAACTCCGCGACGGGCACGCGCTATGTGACCGTCGCCGGCACCGAAATGCTCGCGAGCCTGCCGCACGACAAGCTGCGCGCCCAGCTGAAAGAGGCGCAGGGCATGCTCCAGCGCCGCAACCGCATAGGCCACCCCGAGATAGACCTCTTCCCGGTGACGACGCCTATCGAGATCAAGCAGATGTTCAAGGCGCTCAAGGTCGACGAGCTGAGCGACGAAGAGCTCTCGGAGGCCGTGCGCCGGATCGACGCCCGGTGGCGCATGTCGATACCGCCCGAACTGCGCGACGAAAGCGTCGAGAATTTCGAGTGGCGCAATGAGATGAGCCAGACCATCACCCAAGGGCCGAACGACACCGCCGCCAGCGAGGGCGAGCTCATACAGGGCATTTCGCCGGAGTTCTTTCGCCAGATCGAGTGGCTGCCGGGCGCGCGCATGGAGGATGGCGAGGTTCTGTTCGACCCGGTCTGGGAAGAGTTCGACCGCACTCACGACCCCGAACTCGCCCAGATATGCGACCCGCGCGCCAGAAACATCATCTTCAACCTGTCGCGCTTGTTTGGCGAGACGGACTATGTCAACGTCGGTCGAATCGTCCGCTCGCTCGCGCGCGAGCCGATAGAGGGGTCGAGGCGCGGCGACGTATACATAGTGCAGGCCAAGGAGGTCGGCCGCCCGATGGCCCACGTCTACATCTTCAGGTTCCAGAAGTGGGGCGTCGCGGAGCATCTCGACGAAGGCAAGGACCTCATGCGCGCGATGCTTGAGGCCGATGAATACTCCGACTACATCCTCGACCGCCGCCTTATGTGCAGGCAGCTCGGAATGAACCTCCCTGCGCGCGTCGGCATCGCCCAGTTCCCAGAGAAGTCGGATCGTAGCCATGTCGT
>JAZQBR010000197.1:0-10031 GCA_045545855.1 Kiritimatiellia bacterium
TCTCTGCGTCTCTGCGTCTCTGCGTTAAAAACAACAACAACACACCACCACCCCACCACCACAACACAACAACAAAAAGAAAGGGCAATTCAAATGAGTAAACCATATTGGAAAGAACTCGGGCTTAAACAGCCAGTCGCAATCAGGGTTGACGGCAAGCTTAAATACACCATTCGCCTTTACTGGTCATGGCAAAACATGTTGAAACGCGCCGGCGCCCAAAACATAGAAAGCGCAAGGCGTTGGGACAAAGAGCATAACCGGCCCGACAGATTCGCCTGCTACAAGCACTGCACCGTCTGCGACGAATGGAGGTATTTTCCAAACTTCTACCGCTGGGCTATGGCGCACGGCTACCGCGACGATCTCACGCTCGACCGCATCGACAACGAGCGCGGCTATTCGCCGGACAACTGCCGATGGGCGACTAGGAGCGTGCAAAACAAAAACCGCCGCATGACACCCAAGATGCACGCCGCCAACCTCGCCAATCTCGCCAAAGCCAACGCAAAACTCCGCGAGATTCAAAAGCGCGGCCCCTACCGGCGGGGGGCGTCAATGAAGCGGCAGTGGGTGAAGCCGGGGGCGGAACACTCAGGCAGCGCACATGTGCAGCGCGGATGAAACGCGCAGCCGGCCGGCCAGTCCGTCGGAGGGGGCACCGTGCCGGGAATGTCCTGAAGCGGCGCGTCCTTGGGCGCGTCCAGGCTCGGCACCGCCGCGAGCAGCCCGCGCGTATATGGATGTCGCGGACGAGACAAGACGTCCATCACCGGTCCGCTCTCGACAATTTCACCGGCGTACATGACATTGACAAAATCCGAATACTGAGCTACGAGACCAAGGTTGTGGGTTATCAGAAGAACGGCCATCGCGCGCGCGGCGGCGACGCGATCGATAAGATCCAGAACCTCTTTCTGGGTCGTGACGTCCAGCGCGGTCGTCGGCTCGTCCGCAACGAGCAGGTCCGGCTCGGCTGCGAGCGCCATCGCGATCATCACGCGCTGCTGCTGTCCGCCGGAAAGCTGGCAGGGGTACTTCGCCGCCGTCGCGGGCTCAAGGCCGACATCGGCGAGAAGCTTCTCCACACGGCAGCGCCCTTCACGAGCCGCCAGACGCTGCCCGCGAGGGAACGCCTCCGTTATCTGCCGGCCGACGCGCATGACCGGATTAAGCGACTGCATCGGATTCTGAAAGATGTACGCCATGCGCGGAGAACCTGCAAGAGAGCCGGATATCTCAGCGCGGTCGACGAGTCCGCCAATGGCCAGTGATGTTAGCGATTTGCCACAGCCGGACTCGCCGACGAGCGCGACACGCCCACCCTCCGGGACGGCGAACGAAACGTCTCTCACAGGCACCGAAAGCCGCCCCTCGACGCGAAAAGCTATGCGCAGATGGCTGACCTCGAGAAGCATCAGCCGCGCCTCATGACAAGCTTGGAAGCGATATAATAGAGCGTGACGAGCAAAATGGCGCCGCCGACGAGAGCGGGCATGTTGCCGGCGGCCAGGGCCTTGCCCTTCGTCACAAGCTCAAGATAAGTCATGTCGGCAGAAGTGCGCCCGATCGCATAGCCGGTCGCGGCAAGGACAGCCGTCCACACTCCCGCGCCAAGCGCCGTGAAGAGCGTGAACGAACCGAGCGGCATGCGCGCGATACCCGCCGGGATGGATATCAGCTGGCGTATGACAGGCACGAGCCTGCAGACGAATGTCGTCGCCGCGCCGTACTTGTTGAACACCTCGCAGGCGCGCTCCAGCGGCTCTTTCTTGACGAAGAAATACTTGCCGTAGCGCTCGAGAAACGGCTTGCCGAGTTTGAGCGAAAGCCAGTAGTTCAAGTACGCGCCGGCGATGGAGCCCGCGACGCCTACGGCAATCGCGGCGGCAAGCGAGGCGTGCGCAGACGAAAGACCCAGCTCGCAGCGGGCGGACAGAAACCCCGCCGGTATCATCACCACTTCGCTGGGGAACGGTATGAAGCTCGACTCTACGGCCATGAATACGAATACGAGCAACAGCCCCCACGTCGGGGCCGCCGCCGCTATCGATTCGAGATGCGACGCTATCGCCTCTAGCATATCTGGAACTCCTTGAACTTGTCTCTGGCGTACGGGCGCGGCACGGCGGCGGTCGACTCGGCGCCATCCGGCGAGACGACCCGCACCACGACATCGGCTCCCAACCTGTCGCACTTCGAATAAGCCGAGACGAGTTCCTGCGCGAGACGCAGGTCGCCATCGCCCTTGAGACTGGTGACAAGCGCCGTCGGGCCGGGACAGTTGACGGGCGAGACGAGGGTGCCGACCGCACGTTCGTTCTTCAGAATCGCGTTGTCGTTTCTGTCGCGCCCGAGTATGACGCCAGCCCCCCCGGGCAGGCGAAAGCGCCTCGCATAGTTGAGAAGCTCAACCAGCCGACGATTGCCGAGGCCCTCGTGCTCCTTCAAATCGCGCAGCTTTCGTCCGTAGCCTTCTTCGGTAAGCTTGCATCCGCCGGCAGGCGACGGATAGTCTATTATGCCGAACTCTGCGGCGAGCGCAATCTGGCGCTCTCGCGAGCGGCCTTGTATGTCGAGAAGCATCTCGCGGTCGAGTTTGCCTTCCGTCTCGGGGAGCGTCGGCTCGAGAAGCTTTGCGGAAAGCGGACGCACCAGGCGCCCTTTCAGACCCGAGCTCTTCTCGACAATGCCCAAAGACTGCCGGTTCTGGCTCATCGGCCGCTGGCCTAAGACCTCGCCGGTCGCGACGAAGTCGTAGCCGCGCTCTGCCATCAGCTCTCCCGCTCTGCGTATCATCGTCGCATGGCAGTCGATGCAAGGGTTCATAGCCCCGCCGAAGCCATGCGGCGGATTCTCGATCAGAGCGATTTCGTCGGCGGTAAAATCCACGACTGTAAGCTTCACGCCAAGCGCGGCGGCCGCCTTCTCGGCCGCGCCGGGCGAAAAGAACGGCGTCGCGAAGCAGAGTGCCTCGACCTCGGCGCCCGCCCTCTGGAGAACACGCACGGCGAGCTGGCTGTCCAGCCCGCCGCTGATCAGGGAGAACCCCTTCGACTTGGCGCTTGCAGGCATATACTGAACCTGTCTCAGACGAGACCGCGCTTTATGAGGTGCTCGGCGATCTCGACGGCATTGAGCGCGGCGCCCCTGAGAAG
Organism: Kiritimatiellia bacterium; assembly: GCA_045545855.1. Lineage (GTDB taxonomy): Bacteria > Verrucomicrobiota > Kiritimatiellia > RFP12 > UBA1067 > UBA1067. The sequence goes on from JAZQBR010000197.1 coordinate 3,159, forward strand.
CTGGTCTCCCGACACGAACATCTCGAGACCGCGCCCGTCGTCGCGCGATATGTCCTGGCGAATGCGCCCGGCCAGCACGTCATACTTCGCCGTCGCGTCAAGCGGCATCGGGTAGCCGCCGTTGAGCGGGTCGTCCACCACCTTGACCCCCTCGGCCGACGCGAGTATTTCGCGCGCCTCGCCGGGCGTGATCGGGTTCTCGAACTCGAGGTTGAGAGACTCCGAGTGGGCGCGCGCGATCGGCACGCGCACGCACGTGCAGCTTAGCTTGAGGTCTGGCAGGTGGAGCATCTTGCGGGCCTCGTTGCGCATCTTCAACTCTTCAAGCGTGTACCAGTTCGTCGTGTCGAACTTGTCAATGTGCGGTATGAGATTGTACGTGAGCTGGTGCTGAAACGCGCTGACGGTGAGAGGCTTGCCCTCGGCGTACTCGTGGATCTGCTGTTCGAGCTCGGCGAGACCGGGCGCGCCCGCGCCGGACGCCGCCTGATAGGTCGACGCAATGAGACGCTTCAACCCCTTCGCCTTGTGCAGCGGCGCGACAGCCTCGAGCATAATCGCCGTCGTGCAGTTCGGGTTCGCTATGACACCTTTGTTCCAGTCGAGGTCCTCGGGGTTGACCTGGGGCACCACAAGCGGCACTTCAGGATCCTGGCGGAAAGCGCGCGAATTGTCGATCATCTTCGCGCCGGCCTTCACTACCGCGTCCTTCAGCTGTATCGCGACATCGGTCTTGCCGGCGAAAAGCACGATATCCATGCCTGCGAACGAATTCTCGTCGGCCTTCTTGACATGGTATGTCTCGCCGAGAATCTGCTCGTCGCGCTCGCGCGAGGCGAAAACCTGGACCTTCCCGCACGGGAAGTTGCGCTCCTTGAGAACCTTGATCATCTCTGTGCCTACTGCACCGACACCGACGAGACCGACATTGTATGACTTCATCTTTTTCCTTTTCAAATGGTGCGACTAACTGGGATCGAACCAGCAACCTTCGGCTTCGGAGGCCAACGCTCTATCCAATTGAGCTATAGTCGCGCGTAATTGGTTTTATATTATATCATTTTTCGGTTCAGAATTCCAGCGCGTCGTACATCATCGCTAGAAATTCACCGTAAGACATGCGCTTCTGCTCCATGGAGTCGCGTTCGCGGACGGTGAATGTGCCGTCCTGCACGGTCTGGGCGTCGACCGTGATGCACCATGGCGTACCGGCCTCGTCCTGGCGGCGGTAGCGCCGGCCAATCGCGCCGGAGACGTCCCACATGCAGTTGACCTTCTTCTGCAGCTTGCCGAAAATCTCGCGTGCGATGCGGTCCTGGTCGGGGTCCTTCTTTATCAGCGGGAAAATGGCGACCTTGATCGGCGCAACCTTCGGGTTGAAGTGGAGAACGGTGCGAACATCCTCCTTGCCCTTCTCGTCCGTCAGCTTCTGCTCCTCGTACGCCTCGCAGAGAAGCGCGAGCATGAGGCGGTCCACGCCGGCCGAAGGCTCGATTACGTGCGGCACATACTTGCCGTCGAAGAGGTTCCCGCAGAACGTCTTCCCCGCCGCAGCGAGCGCTGCGCGCTCTTCGTCCCCCAAAACAACCGTCTTGCCGGCCTTCGCTGAAAGCGCGCTCTCCTTGCGTACGAGCCACTCGGCCTGGGTCTTCGCGACGAAGGCCGCCTTCTGCTCGTCTGTCAGCTTCTTGCACGCCTGCTTGAGCGGATCGTCGAAAACGGTCTGGGGCACCTTGGAGTGGATCTGGTGCTGGGTAAGGTCGAAGTCGCTTCGCGCGGCGATGCCCTCGAGCTCCTGGCGGCCGAACGGGAAGTCGTACTCGATATCGACGCAGGCCCGCGCGTAGTGGGCGAGTTCGTCCGGCTTCTGCCAGTACTCCACGAACTTCTCAGTCGGCAGACCGACCGCGTTCAAGAACTTCTTGCGCTGCTCGACCCAGTACTTGTGCCAGACCTCCCAGCCCCAGTCGTCCTGCACCGGCCCGTTCAAATCGGGATTGTCGGCGAGCGTAACGACCCGGCCGTACTGAAGCTCGATCGCCTCGTCCGGGCGGATGAAGAACTCGAGCTCCATCTGCTCGAACTCGCGCGAGCGGAAAGTGTAGTTGCGCGGCGTCACCTCGTTGCGAAAGCTCTTGCCCATCTGCGCGATGCCGTACGGCACGGTCATGCGCGAGGTCGCGGTGACGTTCAGGAATTGCGCGAAGATCGCCTGGGCCGTCTCGGGCCTTAGATACGCGACATTCGACGGGTCGTCAATCGGGCCGACGACAGTCTTGAACATGAGGTTGAAGGGTTTGGGCTCGGTCAACTCGCCGCCGCAGTACGGGCAGAAGAAGTCGCTGCCGGCGACCTTTGGCTGGGGCTTCTTCTTCTGGTCCTCGTAAATATCCTTGATCTGATCGGCGCGCATGAGCTTCTTGCAGTCCTTGCACATCGTCATTGGGTCGGCGAACGTGTCGAGGTGGCCCGAAGCCTTCCAGATCTTCGGGTGCATGATAATCGTAGCATCGAGGCCGGCGACATCCTCGCGGCCGCGCACGGTGAACTGCCACCACGCCTGCTTTACATTCTGCTTCAGCTCGCAACCGAGAGGCCCGTAGTCCCAAAACCCGGGCATGCCCCCGTAAATCTCGGAGGAATGGTATATAAAGCCGCGACGCTTGCAGAGCGCTGATAGTGCATCTAGTGAACTTGCCATTTCTTTGCTTCCTTAGGTATTGGCCGCATATTATACCAAATTATTCGCCAGCTGTGGCATGAAAAGTTGAAAATTGCGTCACACCCGCCGCGGACGGGAAACTTTTCGCCGCGCTACCCCTTGACGCGGCGCGAATAATGTGGTTTAATATGCAACATATGGCACGTAAAGTCAACCACGAAGAACGCAAGCGCTTGATCGTCAAAGAGAGTCTAAGGCTCTTTGGCCTCAAGGGGTATTCGGCCGTTAACTTCGGCATGATCGCCAGCGCGTGCAAGATTTCGCGCACCGCCCTCTACGCGTATTTCAAGGACAAGCGCGCGATTTTCAACGAGGCCATCGACGAAGCCACCTCGCGCATCGAGGCCAAGTACGCCGAGATTGTCCACTCGCGCCACTCGGCCGACGCGAAGCTGCGGCAGATATGCATAACGGTTCTCTCCATTCTGTTCGACTACAGAGACTTCGTGTGCGTAATATCAGACTACCTCGCGCAGCTGCGGCGGGCCGGCCAAACGCCCGTACTCTACATAAGGCGCCACACAATCGGTCTCAGGCGCATAATGCATTCGCTGATAATCGAGGCGAAGAACCGCGGCGAATACGACAAGACCATAAACCCGACGCGCGCCATCGCCCTGCTCTATTCGCAGTTCGAGGCTACCGCCATCAGGATAACGACTACCGGCGGTGCAGATCTCTCGGAGGCCATCGACCGCACAAACGCGATACTGGCCGTGATGCGCGCGCCCGACGCGCCCGCACGGCTTTTCAACTGACCTGGCGCGCGCCCGGCGCGCCCGCGCCGCCGCCGGTCACTTCGCGTATCGCGGCACGAACTCCACCGCAGGCGCCGCAATCGCCTCCGCCATCGCCTTTACCGCCGCATCAAGCTGTACGTCGCGCCCGGCCGCCTCGTCGGCAGGCGTCGGGTCGACCATTATGTCGGGCACGACGCCGTTGTTCTCCATATCGGTGCCGTCGCGCATGAACATGCCCCAAAACGCGTCGCGGAACATCCCGTAGTCCAGAAGCGGACGGTCGAGCGTCGATATCACCTCGCCTGACGTCGTGCGTCCTACGACCACACCGCGCCCCAGGGTCTTTATCGCGTGGGTGAATATCTCGCCGTTCGACTGCACGCGCTCGTCGACAATGACGGCGATAGGCTTCGAAAAGACGGGCCGGGCCCAATAACTGAATATGTAACCCTGAAGTCCGTTGGGCGTAACAGAGCGCGCGTGATCGCTGCCGCAGAGAACCGAAAGAAGTCTGTCGCCGGTGAACCCGCCCGTATTGCCGCGAAGGTCAAGTATGAGAGCGTCCTTGTCCCAGCCTTCGGAATACACCTCGTCCTCGAATCGCTGGTAGGTGTCCATATTCATCTGCTTGACTGCGATGTAGCCAACTCGCCCGTCGGTCGCTGCGTGCACCCTGTTTCGAGCCGTACGCACCTCGGCGCGCTCTATTAGGGAGCGTATCGAGCCATAGCTCGAGAGCGCAACGTAGACCGGCTTCGATTCGCGGCCCGCGATTGTCAACTGCACCTGGCGGCCGTCGGTCCTTACAAGCAGTTCGTCGAGCCTCGTGCCGCTGGTCAGCTTCACGCCGTCAATCGCCAGAATCACATCGCCAGCCGACAGCACACCCTCGGCCGGCGAGCCGGGAATGACTTCGGCGACTTCGTACGTGCCGGGGCGGAACTTCACGCCGAGGTGGCCCGTCTCGGCCGCCCAGCTGTGCATGTCAGACTCGCGTATCCACTCGCGCTGGGCCGCCTGCGACGAATAAAAGCCGAGGTGCGACGCGTCCAATTCGCCTAGCATGAGCTTCATTACGCGCGTGAACACCGAATAGCTCGACGCGTTGCGTGCCGCCGGCAGGTATTTCTCCTTCACGGCCCCCCAGTCCGCCCCATGGTAGTTTCTGTCGTAGAACTTGTCGCGTATGCGCGCCCACGCAGTGCGAAACACCAGCTCGCGATAATCGGCGAGGTCGTCTTCGCGGTAGATCTTGAACGAAAGAGAAGCGCTGAAATGGTACGGCCTGTCATCAATCACCCAGGCGAGGCGATTATCCTTCTCGTACCAGACCGCATTGCGTCCGCGCTTGTCGATGAGCCGCTCGGGCCTCATGCGGTCCGGCACATGCAGCGTATCCGTCGCGCTGCCCGTATCGAACGCCAGCGTGCGCGAATCGTACGAGAAAAACGGCGCTACACCCGCGGCTCCGGTCGCGCGCACGCGTTCGAAAAGCCCGTCAAACACGATTTTGACGCGCTTGTCGCCGCCTTCGCCGCTACCGGCCGCGCCATCCACGTCGACGCTTTCAGTGACAATCTCGCGCCGCGAACGCGCGAAACGCTCGGCGCGCTCCCTCGCCTCCACTTCGGGATCAAGATAGACGTAGTATATCTCGTTGACGGCTGAAGAAGGCCGTTTGCCGGTCCATGCGACAATCTGCCCGTCGGGGCTCCATACGGGAGTGCCGTCCCACTCCCAATTTCGCGAAATGTTGCAGGGCGGCGTCTCGCCTTCAACCGAAACTATCCATATGTCGGCGTTGTTGTTCGCATCTATGAGTTCTGCAGCGACATAGCGCCCGTCGGGACTCCAGTAATAGGAACTCACTGCTGCTGCGATGGAGACTTCACCTGTCGCGCGGCCGGTCGTGTCGGCGAACGTCATCGTGCCGCGCTGGTTGGCCCAAGCGAGCCGGCCGCCGTCCGGCGAAACGGAAAACCTGTTCAGAACCTCGTCTGTCGCAAGAAGCGTGGTGTGGATGAACTGCGTATTCTCCCACCAAGGCAGTGTCGCGTCGGCCCTCTCGGCGACGCACACTTCAGACCTGTCGCCAAAGTCGACAAGATAATAAAGCCGTGAACCGTCGGGCGCGAACATGCATTCCGTCACGCGCGCACACCGCACGTCACGCACCAGCCGCGGCGAACGGATTATGGTATCCATCGCGTAGAGTCCGCCTCCAACGGTGAGAGAAACCTCCTTGCCGTTCGATGCGAAAGACACATCGCCGCCGTAATCGTTGTTCCACGCCTTGTCGTAATAGCGGCGGCGCGTGCCGTCGAGACGCGGCTGGACGCCTTCGGGCCTGAGCAATATGGCCGTTGGCCTTGGCGACGTCTCGGTAGGGTCAAGCCGCCAGAAATCAAAGCCCGCCCTGACGACCATGGTGCGACCGTCGGCCGAAACAGCCGGCTGAAACGCCGCGTCTTCGCCGAATGACACTACTTCGCGGTCGCCACCGTCGAGCAAATACTCCCGCACGCCCGCGACAATGGACCCCGGTCTGCGTCCGAGATAGTAGAATCCGCGCCCGTCCGGACGCCACACTGCGTGCGACGCTCCCTCCGACAGGGTGTTCGCCCTGACGAATTTGCCTTCCATGAAATCATACAGCCATATCTCTGCGTCTTGAGGCGAGCGCCCCGTGCGACGCTTGCGGTATATATCGCCGCCTCGCCTCGTCAGGGCGACATAGCGGCCGTCTGGCGACATCGCCACATGGGAGACTGGTACATTCTCAAGCGGAAATGCCTCGCTGCCGTCCGGACGGAAGAGTGCCATCCTCGTCGCCTTGTCAGACGGCGCCGCATCGCGCACCGCCATGCCTGCAATCGTAACACCGTCTGGCGCCCAGCCGCAGATTGCCGTATATTCGCTGTGCCGCGTTATTTGTCTAACACCGAGAGTGGCAAGATCCATCTCGAAAACCTTCCAGCCGCCATCGCGATTTGACAAGAAAGCCATGCGCTTGCCGTCCGGGGACAAAAGCGGCCAGCCTTCGCGCGTGGCTTCGGGTGTAAGGCGCACCGCGACGCCGCCCCCGGCAGGGGCGCGCCATATTGAATCGTTCCACTCGAATACAAACTCGGCGCCGTCGGCGCTGACGCTCGGGCAGGAGCCCAGAAAAATACGCGACCAGTCGGAGCCCGCAGCCGAAGCTGCGGTCAATACTCCCGCCAGAAACGCAGATACGATAGATATTCTCATCAGCACCCCTCTGAAATTTTGCAAAAAAAATAGCCGGCGGCGTCCTACTCTCGCACGGGCGAGTCCCGCACTACCCTCGGCGATGAGGCGCTTGACTTCAGTGTTCGGAATGGGAACTGGTATGACTGCCTCTCTATGGCCACCGGCTTGAAAGCCGCAAGC
>JAZQBR010000198.1:0-2047 GCA_045545855.1 Kiritimatiellia bacterium
TTGTCTTCCTAAGACCGCTTGGCCTCCGACTTCCCGACTCGCAACTCCCTGCTTTTATAATGATGGGCCTACCGAAGATGAACCGTCCGTGGGAGCAGTATCGCGCCGTGCAGCGCCAGGTCTGCGACGAGACGGGTGCCGTGTTCGTCGACACGTTCGCCGCAGGCTTGGGTGAAATGCACGATGTGCACCCGCGCGACAAGGTCGCGTTTGCCAACCTCGCTGCGTCGGCCGCCAGCGCCGCCATTCGATGATATTTTCTGTTTGTGTGCAATAACGGAGAGCCAAAAAATGACAACTAGAGAAGACTACGATATGTTTTTTGCCGAGGTCCGCAAAAAGACCGGTCTCGACGCCATGACGCCGGATGCCGACGGACTGGTCAGCATCTCTGTCGACAGCAAGTTCAACATGAACTTTCAGTACATCGAGCCGACAGGCAAGGTGCTCTGCTTCGTCGAGGTCGCCGCACTGCCCGGCGGGGCGGGGCGCGAGGTCTACCGCGCCCTCCTTTCGGGGGCTCTTTTCGGCAAGGAGACCGCGGGCGGATTTTTCTCTCTCGAGCCTGCGACCGAAATCGTCGTATACAACTATTTCTTCGACCTTGAGGAGGCCGCGCGAGACGTCCCTCGTTTCATCGAGACTGTCGAAAAGATAGTGGAACTCTGCGACATGTGGTCAGAGCGCATAAACAGCCTTTTGCACGAAGAGTCTGCCGCGCGAAGCCTCGCCTAGTCGCCTGGCTTTTGCGGCAGAGCAAGCGCGCGGTCAAATCCGGCGGGGATATGCGACTTGGCGTGCGCCACGCATATCGCTGCGGCTTTTGGGTGCTTGTCGAGCCAGGCCGCGACGCGCGCGAGCGTTTTGCGCGCTTCTGCGGCCGGCATGTCGCAGCACGGCTCGTCCAGAATGAGAAGGCGTGTCTTTTCTGAAAGCGCGGCGTCCAGTTGCGCCTCGATGCTCACGCCTGTGTAGAGTTCTTTTTCGGCGGAGACGACCGCGAGCTTGCGGCGCTGGGCTTCGAGCGGCGCGCCGCTCTCGCCGCGTTTTTTGCCGAATAGCGATATGTCGAAGGCGTAGCCAAGCGGCGAGTCGCCTGTGGCGAGGGCGATGAGAGTGGTCTTGCCGCTGCCGTTGGGCCCCGTCAGAAGCCATCGTTCGCCTTCGCGCACGGTCCACGAGAAGTCTTTGAAAAGAACCCGGCGGCCGAAGGCGACGTTCACCCCGCTCATCTCCAGCACTGCGCGCGCGCCGCCCGTTTCGGCCGGACGCTTTCTGGGCCCTGCGCCGGGCGCGCCGCCGCGGACATTCGCGGGAGTGTCTTCAAGCGTTATCTCCACGCCAAGCTCTTTCATCTGGCGCGCCGCGTTTTCGACTCTTTGGCGCCAGTCCGCGTCGAGCCCGCCATACGGGTCGCTGACGGCTAGACGCTTGGGTCCGGACAGGATTTCGCGAGCGAGAAGGGTGCGGCGCATTTCACCGTTCGAGAGCGCGGCAAAAGGGCGCTTGAGGAGCGGCGCTATGCCCAGCGCTTCAATAACGCGAGGCTTGAGGCGCGCGTACAGCCGGCGTTCGGCGGCGTGGCTGGCGCCCACCTCGAACGGATTTATCTCGAATACCGAGTTGAACGACAGTGCTTTCGCGACGCTGTCGCCTGTGTCGCCATGGTAGCGCGCGGCCGACCACCCGCCTGCGAGCGCGGCGGCCTGCGCCGCCCGTCCGGCGTATCCTGTCGCGCAATCGTCTGAACTCTTTCTTTCTTTCATCGGCCGCATATTATACCATATTTTGATAACTCCAGAGTGTCCGCGCGGCCCACCCCGCCACGGGAGGCCAGTGCTGCGCCGCAGCACGCCCGGTGATCGAGATGCGCCCGGCAATGGCGCGTCCGTAAGGGCACTGGATGAGGCAAGAGCCAAGCACGCCAAGCGAGATAGTCTTTTCGATTATTGTATTTTGGTTTTTGGTTTTGGTTGGTTTTGGTTGGTTGTGGTTGGGTTGGTTTTGGTTGGTTTTAACGCAGAGAACGCAGAAGTCGGATCGTAGC
>JAZQBR010000199.1:0-12325 GCA_045545855.1 Kiritimatiellia bacterium
TGGTCGTACCTCCCCGCGGGCGGGATTCTCATAGCCCGGGGGTAATGATGTGCTGGGTGCCCACCCACGTGCCATTGGGTGCCCACCCACATGCCCTTGGGTGGCCACCCATGTGCCCTTGGGTGGCCACCCAAGCGGTCATGGGTGGGCACCCAAGAGGGCATGGGTGGGCACCCAAGAGGGCATGGGTGGGCACCCAAGAGGTCATGGGTCGCCACCCAGCACGTGACTCCCCGGCAGGGTTGCGATAAGCTCTTTGAGGGTATGTGAATAAGGAGACGTGTTCAAGAGGGGACACAACCGCAAGCGTAGCCCTGTCTCCCGGGGGAGCGGCGTCTCCCCATACGCCCACGGGCCGCTCGGTGATCGGCCCCTACCCTTTGTAACGCGGCAAGATGCCGCGTCTCCATTGTTCAGGGTGCCGAATCAATGGGGAGAGACCCCAACCCCACCACCACAACCACAACGCAACAACAAAAACAACCCTCGCGGGGTCTTTCCCCATAGATTCAATTCCCCCCTTGCGGGGCGGGGGGTATTTTTGCTATAATACACATTGTTTCGCCCTAATAGTCGGCGGGTGCCGGCAAATTGGGAGGAATGATATATATTTTTCCAACGCGGGAATCAGCGAAGATGCAGTAGCTGAGGAAGCGTTTGGAGCGTTGCGCCAGGTGAAAGCCTCGGAAACTCAAACCCAAACAACGCATGACAAGGAAGACACTGCCTGTCGGTCAGTGCAGTCTCGCCTCCTTCGCGTGTATTGTTTAAGGTCCATCCGAGGCACCTCACCTGGTACATCGAGGGAGGTGTCAAATATCCCGCACCGCCTTCGATATCAGGAGAAGGGATAGACGAAGGAAGGCCGGGCCAAAGTGAAGTTAGTGCGAAAGACTGCGGCACTAATCAGCGAGGCGGGAGCAATATTGCTTCTCGCGCTCGCCGCGTTGCCGCTCGCCGCCGCGACCCCTCAGCCGAATCTCTCTGTCAACGCCGGTTTTACGGACGGCATTGATCGCGCCGATCCCGATTTCGTCAAAGCGTCGCTGCTCATCATGAGCCCGGGCGATGAACTTTATTCCTGCGCCGGCCACGCCTGCATCCGTCTTGAGTGCCCCAAGTTCAACCTCGATTACTGCTTCTCATACGAGAGCGAGGGCGTTGCGGACAAGGTATGGACGTTCCTTCGCGGCAAGCTGAAGATGGGCATGTTCGCCGTGCCGACCGAAGATTACCTCAAGATTGGCAGAGACGAAGGCCGCGGCGTTAAGCAGTACACGCTCAATCTGCCGCCGGACGCGAAACAGCGGCTTTGGCGGATTCTCGACGAACGGGTAGCGCAAGGGCCGTTTTTGCCGTACGACTACATGGAACGGGGTTGCGCACAGGCGGCGCTGAATGTGATAATGGAGGCTTTGCCGCCACATCAACTTATCGTCGCCCAGTGGCCTGAGAAGTTTTTGAACTGGACCAGAAGAGAGTTTGTCAGGGACGCGACGCAAGGCTATTGGTGGCAGCAAATGCCCATGTGCGCGATTTGCGGCACCGAGGCAGATAAGGCTACTTCGCGATTCGAGAACGTCGTAGTGCCTTTGGGGTTGCTGGAAATACTGCAAATAGGCAAGGTCCGCGGCAAGTCCGTTATTGATGGTGATGGCGAAGAGTTACTGCCAGTGGTTGCAAAACATGGCGAATCAGACTTCTCAATTGCAAAGATAGTCACGCCAAATATGGTTTCATTGAGTGTTGTTATACTCTCAGTAGCCAACTTCTTTTTCAAGTGGGTGTGGCTGGATTGGTTGTTCTTGGCGTTCCAGTCTCTTGCTGGAGCATTGTTCACCTATTTGGTGCTGTTCTCTTCGTTGCCGTCGACAGGCTGGAACTGGTTAATAGTGCCATTCAATCTTCTGCCGCTCATATTCTGGAAGTGGCGTGAACTTTGGGCAGGTTGGTTTGCCGGCTTGTTGGCGTTATGGGTGGCCGGGATGATTCTTTGGCCGCATTTTCTCACGCTCCCCGCGTACCTCGTACTTGTTGCGGCTTATATCGTGATGTATGTTCGCATTGGCTGGCAGGGCAGGGAGCGACGTCTCGCGACCGTAGAAAAAACGGTTTCCCGCGACTGTTCCGATATCTTTGAGCAGATTCGCCGCGCCAATGCTGAAAGGGGGTGCGAATGATGATTTTAAAGCCCCAGATCGGAATGTGTGCCGGTGTCGGTAAGTGTCAGAATGAGCATGTCGTTCTTGATGGCGTAAATCAGCACCCAATCGCTTTCAATATGGCAATCGCGATAACCGAGGTAATCTCCGATAAGTGCATGGTCGTGGTACTGAGGAGGCAGGGTTTCGCCTTTGGCGAGCAAATCTACCACTGTATAAAACTTGTCTTCAGATTTTCCCCGACGCAACATCTTCTTGAGGCTCTTCCTGCAACGGGTTGTGAAGAATACCTTGTATTTCATGAGAATAGGAACTCCCTAAGTTTCGCTGGGTCGTCGCAATATGGCGCATTCGGGTTGTTGGCGATCTCCTCGGCTTCTTTGATGGCTTCAATCAGCTGCTCGTTGCGGCGCTCTCGCCCGATCTTGAACGGCAGACCGCCTACAGCCAGGCACTTCTTCAAGAAGCATGTGAACGCTGTAGTCATGTTAAGACCGAGCTCTTCAAAGAGTTCGCTAGCATCTGTCTTTAACGAGTCATCAATGCGCATTGTCAACGTCGTTGTCATTGCATTCTCCTTTTACAATGTTGAAAACGAGTGCATTATAGCATATTGTGAGTGCAGTGTCAATGACATGAATTACATAGAACATGAAAAATGGCAGCGGGGCCACCGCCTCGCCGCGTAACAAAAACATTTAAAAGCAAAAAGAAAGGGTACATAGAAGATGAAGAAGACACACATGTTGATAGCGGTGTTGCTGGCATTCCTGCCGACGATGCTGTGGGCGAACTCATACAATTATACCATTAGTTGTAATGTTTCGACGACCGGAACGGGGAGTGGTTCTGTTTATGTGAGTGATAATGGACAATTCACCGGTTCGAGTAATGATAATGGTGATGATGTGACAAAAACATTCACAATCACTGCTACCCCTGATCCTGGTAATGAGTTTTCTGGATGGACAGTGACAGGCGGAACTGTAACGGATGCGTCCGCCCAAAGCACTACGGTGAGTGTGACAGCAACAAAAAATGCCAAAAACCCAGCAGCAAGTTGTGTTGCTACTTTCACGAAGATGACGCTCCCATCGTTTAGCATCACGTTTGAAACAAGTAGCGCAGGAACCTACACGGTCGATGGTGTCGCGCCAGCGAACAAGACAGGATTGACGGAAGCGACTTCTGTTGAGCTGCAATCAACAGATACCAACTTCTTGAGTTGGAATGTAGGTGGAACGACGATAAGCGACAATCCATATACAGCAACATGTATCGTTGCAACCACTATTAGTGCAAACTTCCTCACCGCCGATCAGGTGACGACGGCGACGACGTACGAGGAACTGACTGCGGCGCTTGCGAACGCTCAATATGTAAAAATCACGATTCCGAGTGGAAAGGAAATCACCGTCGCCAAAGGTGCTACGCTCACGGTTCCCTCCGGCAAGCAGTTGGTGGTGGATGGGACGCTTTGGGTCGAAGGCACGCTTGCCGCTACTGGCTCAGTTGTTGCTAATGGTAAGGTTTCAAAGTGCTTGAAGGAGATTACGCAGACAGGTGACAATGGCAAGCCTTTCAACCCGTACGGCTCGGTCAAATATTGGAAAACGTCGTCGGCAACGTCATCGGCTTCCATTACTGGTTTTACGGGATTCAAGACACATGCATTGATCGTAGGCGGAACTGGTACGCAATATCGGCCGGAGATCACATCTTCTTCCAAATTGATCATTGCTGTTCCCGATTCGACTGTGGCAGTTAATCATATTAAGAGCATTGGTAGCGTGTCCACTTCGGTCAATGTTGTGAACGATACGCTTAATTCGGGCATGGTGATTTTACTTGGTAGCGATTGTGTGATAAATGGCGGCTTAACTGCCAAGACAGGGTTCAGAGGTGTTGTTGATTGCGCCGGGTTTACTTGCAAGACGATAACCTCACAAGAGGTTTCGGGCAACAATGGCAAGGCTACGTTCTTGAATTGCCCATCGTTCACGGCCAGCAAGGTCGTCGGTATCACACATGATTATTTCAATTGTTCAAGTGTGACCCTTTCTTCATACAATGCAGGAGGATCCAGTAACTTAAGTTTCTATGATTGCGGGACAAGGAATAGCGCCGCTTCATTCAGTGCCTCATATTCAAAGGGACCAGGGGATAGCGCTTTCGTCTATTTCTACAGTGGGTACTACAATTCCTTCTCTTACAAGACGGGCTATAAGGTTTACGGCGGAGCTTATAAGTCTGATCCTGCGAAATATATCGCCGACCAGGACGGTTTTGAGTCGGTGTACGATAGCTCCAGCAAGTATTATTTCGTCCAGGAGAAGGTGAACGTCGTCAACGTCGTTTCAATCAACGGAACCGAATATGCGACGCTTTCCGATGCGATTTCTGCCGCAAGCAACGGCGCGACGATTTCGCTCATTGAGGCTGTTGATCTGGAAGGTGTCACCGTTACGATTCCGGCAGGCAAGAATGTTACGATTGCCGTTGACAAGCATACAATCAGCGGCGGAAAGATTGTGAACAACGGAACACTCCTTATTACGGATGCGACTGTTGAAAACGAAGGCAAGATTGCTTGTGACATCGAGAACAACGGAACGCTTGATTTCGTTTTCGGTACATATTCGGGGGCAATAGTCAATAAATCAGGCACGCTCACTACGCATAACGGAATATTTACGGGCACGCTGATAATGCAGGGTGGCATGGTAGCTTTGAAGGGCGGACACTTCACAGCAGACGTCTCCGATCTTGTGACGGCGGAAGGATATCATGTTGTAAAAGACAGTGACGGCAGATTCTGCGTATGTGAGTTCCCCGACGGAACAATGCGTCCCACTACCGTCTCCAGCGCAGCCGGCTATGGAGCTACACCATACAGCGATGCAGATTTCACGGTGCTTTACACCCGCGTCAAGAATGGCAAGACCGAGCGCAAAGACTATTCGGCCGAAGACTGGATGCGCCTTGCTGAGCTGCTTTGCTTTTATCAGGTTTTCTACAACAATGGACTTGATGCAACACTCGCATTCGACCGTGATGTTGCGAAGGGATCCATCAACCTCTATGCGAAGTCAACTATTTCGACATCGGTGGATTTCAAGTTTGATCTGCCGGCGGGTGAATTGTATCGTGCACTTTCCGAGACAGTGGTCGGCACTTATGGATTTTACGCGAAGACATACTACTCGCTTATTGATGAAAACATCAAGTCCGTCGCGATGGCGGTTACGGATAAGTCGGGAAATAACAATGGAACTGTCTGCACGGCGATGGTTGAGCTTTGGGAGTCTGTCCGTGCGCCGGATTATTCCTCTACTGGGCACAAGTTGACCAACACCGTGCTTGTCGTCGGTCAGAAGCGCTTCACGATTGGCGCGGGGGCGAACAAAGCGATGATCAGGCCGGAGGTTGGCGCGGCGACGTTCTATGCGACGGTCACGGAGGCACTTGCGCAGGCGAATGGAGCGACGGTAATGCTGGCGAACGACAGCGACGAAAGCGTGACACTCCCGGCCATCGCGGGAACGTACAGGTTCGACACTAACGGCTTTGAGTTTACAGGCAGCGTCAAATCGGCGGAAGGTTGCGGAGTAACAACTTCAGGCGATGGCGTGTATGTGGTGACGGTCGATCCGGTCGCCAAGGTTGAGGTCGAGACGGTAGTTTCTCAGGTTGTTTCTGATGAATGGCTGGAAGCGAACAAGATTTCGACCGAGGGCAAGACAGAAGAAGAAGTGCAGGCGGCGGTTCAAGAAGTGCTGAACGAGAAAGACGATAACGGCAACGCCAAGTGGGAGAATCTGGTGATTGGGCAGAAGGCCGATGAGGCGGCCGCTGTGACTGCTGCCAATGGCGGAACCGAGACGACGGTCGATGTGGCGGTGACGTTCGAGGTGCCGAAGGACGAGAATGGTAATCCGGTCGAAACAGGCTATACTGTGACGTATGCGTTCGACAAGGTTGATGTATCTACTGGAAGCGTTGTAGAAAATGGAACAGGTGAGGCGCAGGCGACGCCGACGCTTGATATCGAATCAGTGACGGCAGAGGATGGTCCCGCCTACTTCAAGATGCGCGCGGTGCTGGAGGCGAGCGACAATAGCGGCGTGACGGCGGAGGTGCCGGTCGAGAAGACGATTGGTGTCATGAAGGTCGAGTCGGCTTCTGAATATACGATTCTCGCAGTGCCGTGGGTGTCGCTTGGCACAGGCGACGTCAAGGCGTCCGAGCTTGTCCATGCGGCGAGCCTCGAGGAGGGCGACGAGCTGATTGTGTACGGCGATGACGGCAAGACGTTCAACAAGTGGACGGTCAAGGATGGCGCGTGGGCCAAGCCCGACGAATTTGTCCTTCCTGACGAAGGCGCGCCTGAAGCGAGCACGACGTCAGAGCCTTCCAGCGTCGGCCTTGCTCGCGGCAAGGGCGTGTGGCTGAAGCGCAGCACGCCTAAAGAAAGCCCGATCTATCTCATCGGCCAGCCGAGCAATGAAGCGGTCGAAACTCCGCTCGCTGTCGCGGACGACACAGAAGGGTCGAGCTGGAATCTCGTCGCTTCGCCGTCCGCCGAGCCGGTTGATGTCGCGGCGCTTCTGGGCGCGAAAGGCGAAGCCGCTGACAAGGAAGATCGCGTGGTCGTGCCAACCGGCGCCAATTCAGCGCCGAAGAACTTCCACTACAGAGTCAGGAAGGGTGTGGGCGCATGGGGCTATGATTCGACGGAGTATGTGTTGGATGCCAACAATAACGTCCTTGGCGTTCGCGCGGTGTTTGTTACGACAGGTGACGGCACGACCGTCCCTGCCGGAACGGGCTTCTGGTATCTGAACTCCAGCAAGGACCCCGACAAGACAATCAGCTGGGACGGCTCTGGCAACAATCAGGCTGCGGAGTGAATTTCAGGAACAAAAGGAGAACAACAATGAAAGGAATAATAATGGCATTGGCGGCCGCGTTCGCGGGATGCGCATTCGCGGCCAATACCGTGTTGACGTTTTCAACGTCCGGCACGGAGACCTACCGCGACGGCACGAAGCCGCTCGACGGCGAGTGCTATGCGCTGGCATGGACGGATGACGCGGCGAACTTCGCCGTGAATCCTGACGGCACGGCGACCGGCGGCAAGCTCGTTCTCACGAGCGCGTGCGCGGAGAACGGCAGGTGCTATCCGATAACGATTCGGATGAGCGAAACGAAAGCGGCTGAGTTCGCCGGCGGCACGTGGGGCGTGTATCTTCTCGATACCCGCACGACTGACGCCGAAGGCAATGTGACGCTAGCCGGCACGATCGGCAACAGGGCCAACCTCGTGAATGCGGCGATACTTGTCGCGGACGCGACGGTGGAGCTCGCGAACGAGACGTTCATGTCGCGCACGACTCTGCGCTCCGGGAACTTTCTGGCGGCGGCCGGTGTCGTCACGGACGCGGCCGGGCTCGTGGCTGCCATCGCCGCTGGCGGCACCGTGACCTTGGGTGCCGACATCACGCTCACGGACGAACTGGTCGTCACCGGCAATGTGACGCTCAACCTCGGCGAATACAAGATAACTGCGGCGAGCGGCAAGAACGCGATCCGCGTCGACGGCGGTTCTCTGACGATTACGGCCACCACAGGCGGAATCGCGGCGGACGGAAAGTATGCGGTGTACACCGATTACGAGGTTTCTCCGCTTGCGAAGTCCATAACAATCGAGGGCGGCGTGTTTGAGGGCGGCCTCCAGTTTAACAAATATCCGATCGGGACGTCGGTCGCACAGTCCGGCGAGGCGGCGACCCCCACGACAGTCACCATTAGCGGCGGCACGTTCAAGGGGCATTTCGGCGTTTACCATGCGCCAACGACAATCGCCGGCGGCACGTTCGAGCAGGGGCTTGATACCGGCAACGACAGCCGCATGGTGTATTCCAACTCCGCCACGCCTGTAGTCATCACCGGCGGCACTTTCAGCAAGGAACCCGTCTCGGTCGGCTCGCGCGTTCGCGTCGCGGCTGGCTACTACGAGAAAATCGGCGGACAGTACTGGTTTGTTATTGGCGATACGTCAGCCTGCGAGGTAAAGCGCAACGGCAAGTTCTATCGCTATGCCGCCGATGCTTTCGCTCTTATTGATTCCGCCACTGTAATCGAGTTCCTCGGCGACTATACCGGCGCCGGTGTGGAGGTTACGCTCGGCGAGGGCCAGTCGCTTACGGTGCCCAATGATTTCGCGGGAACCGTCAGCGCCGCTTCTGGCATGACGCTCGCCGAACCCACTTACGACACCGCTGCAAAGACGGCCACATACACCGTCGCGGCAAACGGCGTCGCGAAAATCGACGGCACATACTACGCGACGCTCGACGAGGCTTTCGCGGCAGCGACGAGCGGCAAGAAGATTACGCTCGTCACCGACGCAGAGCTGACTGGCGATTTGGCGCTCGCGGCGGATGTTGAATTGGCGCTGAACGGCAATGCGTTTACCGTAGCCTCTACGGCTTCGCTCGACCTCAGCGGCGGCAAGCTCACGATTTCGGGCGCGGGTAATGTCTATGTCAATTCGCCCAACTGCAAATACAGCACTGATACGCTTGTAATCAAGGGCGGCACTTATCAGTTCAATCCGTCAGCGTTCCGCCCGGCTACCGAGGACGACTACTGGAGGCTGGACCGCTTCTATGTGTTCGCCCAGTCGGAGACCGGTCCGTGGACGGTCGTCCCGGTCCCGAAGGCTTACGTCAAAAAGCTGAATGCGGCGGACATCGACGATTTCCCGCTTGAGGCGGCCTATTCGTTCAACGCGTTCACCGACGAGGATTTTGCAATTGCCATGAAGTTCCTTACAGGCACGCTTTCTGATCCGCTGGAGATTGCCCGCGCGAACGAAGTCATGGCCGAGATAATGCCTTTCCTCGGGTGGAACGCGGACTTCGTCGTTTCGATTGACAAGGCAATGCCGGCGAGCGCCGTCAATCTGGCCGGACAGTACGATACGTTCAGCCCGAAGTGGCTTTCGTTTACCGAAGACGCGATAGCGGCGAATCAGCGCATCCGTCTGCTCGGCAAGTTCAATGGCATTCTCACATATCAGCAGATTTGCGAGGATGTGAGGGTGTTCAATTGCGGCGCGTACAGAAGCGAGGCCGGCAATGCCGCGATGGATGGCGCTACGATGACGGTGCAGCTCAGGCTGTTTGACCCCAATCAGGACAACCTCGACCCGAACGATTACTCGATTCTCATCTGCGAATACAAGTACACGTTTGGCGGATATGCGGCGAAGATCGTCCGCGGCAGCGAGACGCTACGCTATGCGACACTCGCAGAGGCGTTCGCGGCGGTTCAGGCCAACGAGACTATACAGCTGCTGAACGACTACGCTGGCGAGGCGGCGCTTGATGCCTGCCAAGTCGCTTTCACGCTCGACCGCAACGGCTTCGCTCTCGCGATTGACGGATCGACGAATGCCGAAAACTGGTATTTCGAAGAGATGTCCAACCGCAACTGGTTCCACTACAACAAGGTCCCGTCTACGCCTGCGGCTCCGGTCGTGACGGTCGAGGTCGCCGATGAGACAGGCGAAACGATGTCGCTCTCCACGCTCACTCCCGACGCCAAATGGCTTGACGAAAAGATCCAGGTAGGCGAGACCGCCGAAGAGGCTCTTGCCAAGGTCGAAGAGAATGGTCTACCGGCATGGCAGAACTACGTGATCGGACAGGATCCGAAAGCGGCGGTTCGCGTAGACACCGAGCAGGCACCCATTGCTGAGACGCCTGTCGAGAACACGCTCTCTGAGAAGGTGAATGTGCCCGCGAACTCCGGCTTCACGGTCAAGTACGAGCTGGACCAGGTGAGAGCTGACGGCGCGGTTGTCAAGGCCGGCGAGCAGAAGGATACGGCGGAAAACTTCTCCATCGACCTTGAGTCCGCGACCGCCAATACATCCGGTGCGGCCTACTTCAAGCTCGCTGCGGTAATCGAGGCGGAGGACGGCACCGGCGCGAAGGCCAAGGTCGCGTCCGAGAATACGATCGGCGTGCTGAAGGTCGACACCACCGCCACTACGACAATGATCGCCGTCCCATGGACGTCGCTCGCCGCCGAAGACGCCGACATATCCGTCGCGAACCTCGTGCGCACGGCGAATCTTACGGAGGGCGACGAGCTGCACTATTACAAGGACGGCAAGTTCAAGTCGTGGACGCTTGAGGACGGCGCGTGGAAGAGTACGACGAACGTTTCTGAAGGCGGCACGACCGAAGGCGAAGGGGCTGACGATGTTACGGTTCCGCGAGGCGGTGCGGTTTGGCTGAAGCGGCAGAATCCCACCACGCCGGTGTATCTCGTGGGCGAGGTGACCGCCGAGGCCGCGAGCGCCGGGCTGGAAGAGGCGGCCGAGCCGGGCGTCGACGGCAAGCAGAGCTGGAACATGGTCGCGTCGCCGTCCGTAAAGGCTATCGACCTGAACGAGCAGTTCACCGAGCCTTCAGCCAAAGACAGAATCATCGTGCCTACTGACGGTGCGCCGAAGAACTATACGTTCAAGAACGGCAAGTGGGGCTACAGCACCACGGAGGACGTCTACAAAGGCGGCGTGAAGGTCGGTGTGAGGCCGATACGTATTACGACCGACGCTGCAATCAAGGCAGGTACCGGCTTCTGGTACCTGAACGCCGGCGAGGCGAAGGACGTTGAGTGGGCCGAGCCCCCGGCGAGCAACGGGCTTACCGACGATGATGGCGACGGCAACTATCAGCAGGTCGTCTCTGATGATGACGAGGAGTCTGAAGACGACGGACGCTAATAGCGATACCGGAAATTCGAAAGAAAGGAATACGACAATGAATATTCTCAAGAAAGTTTCAGCCGCAGCCGTGATGCTCGCCGCCGCTACCGCCACAGCCGACCTGCTGTACTGGCAGGTGAGCAACGCGAAAGGCAACGAGCTGAGCGGCAAGCAGGGCCAGGATATAAACTTTTCCTACGCTACAGTCAAGGCCGATGGAGAACTTCTCAATGTCTACAATGAAACAGTGGGCAATACCGGCAGCACGTGGGCGTATGCCATGGAAGACGACGCGACTTCGACGGAAGCGGCGTATGTCGGCGTATTCCAGTCGGACTACGTCAAGTCGTTTCTCGTCGAGCTGTGGGACAATAACGACACGCGCGTCGGCTGGCAGTCGTACAGCGCGAGCGCCGTCGCCAACAGTATATGGAAGTCTGATACGCCTGCCGCCAGCGGCGGAACTCCTCTCACCGTCACGGGGGTAATCCCCGAGCCGACGAGCGGGCTTATGCTGCTTCTAGGCGCGGCATGCCTCGCGCTCAGAAGGCGCAGGCGCAATTTGACGAGCGCGTCTTCGCGCGCCAAAGCGGGCCTTGCCGCCATAGTCCTCTCGGCGTCCGCGGCCTTCGCGGCGCAGAACGACGCGCTCGTCACTTTTTCCACAAAAGGCCCCGACAAGTATGCGGACGGCAAGGTCGTGATGGACGGCGAGTGCTATGCGCTTTGCTGGTCGAAGGACTTTTCGCAGTTCGCGATCAAGGCGGACGGCTCGGCCGAAGGCGGCGAGCTTGTTCTCAAGGCGCCGGTCGCGAAGGGCGGCAGGTGCCCGGCGGTGACGTTCCAGGTCGCGGCCGACAAGGTGGCGGCGAAGTACGCCGGCGGCAAGTGGGCGGTCTATCTTCTCGACACGCGGCGCTTCGCGGCGGACGGCTCGGCGACTGTCGCCGGCGCGGCGGCGAAGTCTGTGAACACGATAGGCTTCGTTGCCGATGCGTCCGTGGGCAGCGGGTCGCTCGGCTCGGTCGCGGCGGGCGCGGCAGAGACTTCGACTGTCGCCGCCGATGTGCAGGTTCCCGAGCCCAGGATTACCGGCATCAAGATTGTGGACGGCAATGTATACGTCTCGGTCAAGGGGACTGTGCCGTTTCTCTCTTATGCTCTCGCCGAGGGCGCGACGCCTGACGCGGTTACCGAGACGGTAGGCGAAGCGGCGTCGGGCAAGGTCTCGGCCGAAGACGAGGTGATTCTCGTCGCGCCTGCGAAAGAAGGCGGTGCGTTTTTGAAGGTGAAGTAGTTAGTAGTTGGTGGTTAGTGGTTATCAGTCATAACCCGATAGATATTCATTCAGATCAATGTTCTGCTGACCACTGGTCACTGA
>JAZQBR010000200.1:0-2471 GCA_045545855.1 Kiritimatiellia bacterium
ACCCGCTTGGCCTCCGACTTTGATCGTGCGCGCGGCGTTCAACCCGTCGGCGTTCACGGGCGGCATGGTGGGGACGATCTTCATCGCGATGCAGAAGGGCATAGCGCGCGGCATCTTCTCGAACGAGGCCGGCCTCGGCTCGGCGCCGATCGCCGCCGCCGCCGCCAAGACGAACGAGCCCGTCCGACAGGGTCTCGTCTGCATGACCGGCACGTTCATCGACACTATAGTGATCTGCACGATGACGGGGCTCGCCATCGTGGTGACGGGCGCCTGGGAGCCCTCGCTCGGCCTCAAGGGCGTCGACATAACCATCGAGGCCTTCACCCGCGGACTTGCTTTTCTCGGCCCCGGCTCCGGCAAAATCGCGAGCTTCTTCCTGATGACGGCTCTCGCTTTCTTCGCTTTCACGACTATTCTCGGCTGGGACTACTACTCGGAGAAGTGCCTCGAGTATCTTGTGGGCACGAAGCGCCGCGCTCTCGTCAAGGTCTACCGTCTTCTGTACGTGCTGGTGGTGTTCGTAGGCCCCTATCTGACCGTCGAGGTCGTCTGGGGCGCGGCGGACGTCTTCAATGGCTTGATGGCCTTCCCGAATCTCGTGGCGCTGGTGCTGCTCTCGCCCGTCGTGGCGAAGGTGACGCGCGACTACTTCGCGCGCCGTCCGGCCGGCGAGGTTGTCTGACCCTTAACCGTTTGCAATAAGGAGAAATTCATGCAAGAGAAAATCAAGGCTAAACTCGAAGAGATGCGCGGCGGTCTGCAGGCCGACGGCGGCGACCTCGAGCTTGTGAAGATAGAAGGCAAGGTCGTCTACCTGAGACTTGTCGGCCACTGCGGCAGCTGTCCGTTCGCCATGATGACCCTCAAGCAGGGCATCGAGGCCGGCCTTCAGGAGATCGACCCCGAGATTACCGTCGAGCGCGTGGAGGATATGCCGTGAAGACGGTGAATGTTTCTCTCGTGGGTGTCGGCGGTCAAGGCATCATACTTACCGCCGACATACTCGCCAAGACCGCCGCCATCGCCGGCATGGATGTCAAAAAGAGCGAGATCCACGGCATGGCCCAGCGCGGCGGCAGCGTCAGCTCCCAAGTGCGCTTCGGCGAATCGGTCGCCTCGCCCATCATCCAGGAGGGCTCGACCGACATACTCGTCAGCTTCGACAAGCTTGAGGCGGTGCGCTCGGCCCACTTGCTGGCGCCAGACGGCGTAGCTCTGGTGAACGACATGTATCTCGTGCCGGTCACGGTCTCTTCGGGACAGCAGCCCGATGTCGCGGACCTCGACGCGCGCGTGAAGGCGATAAGAAATCTGCGTCTCATCGACGCGATGGCGGTTTCGACGCGCGACGTTGGCAATCCCCGCACGATGAACATGGTGATTGCGGGCGCGCTGTCGACGCTGTGTCCGTTCGAAGAAGCCCATTGGCTGAAGGCGATGGAAGAGATGCTTTCGGGCCCGAAGGCCAAGCTTCTCGAGATCAACAAGAAGGCTTTCGCGCTCGGCCGCGCGGTGATGGCGAAGTAACGGCGGCTTTCGAGGCTTTCGCTTTCGAAAGCCTGTATTCTTTCAAGCCGCGGTTGCGCAGCCTGCACGCCGGACACTTGCCGCAGCCCGCGCCGGGTATGCCGTTGTAGCAGGTGACCGTCTCGTTTTCGACGAGCTCCAAAATGCCGAGCTCGTCGGCGAGACGCCATTCGTCCGCCTTCGTTTTGTGCATGAAGGGCGTGACGATTTCGACCGGATAGTCGAGCGCGAGGCGCATCGCCAGCTCCTGGGCCTTTATGAACTCTTCGCGGCAGTCTGGGTAGCCTGAAAAATCGGCCTGCGAGACGCCCGTATAGAGTTTGGTCGCGCCGAGCGACTTCGCCCAGACTCCCGCCGCCAGCAGAAAGAACGCGTTTCGGCCTTCGACGACCGTCGACGGACACTTCGCCCCTCTCGGCTTGGTGATTTTGGCGCCCGGGGTCATGAGCGCGTTGGAAGTGAGGCTGGAGTAGAAGTCCATCGAAACGACCTTGTGGACGGCGATGCCGAAGCGCTTGGCGAGCCGGCGCGCGTATCTTGTTTCGATGGCGTGGCGCTGCCCGTACTTGAAGGTGACGGCCGCGACCCGCGCGGCACCATATTCGCGTACTGCGAGCGCGAGGCAAAGGGCTGAGTCTTGCCCGCCGCTCAGCACGACGACGGCTTGAATGTTTTTATTCTTCATTGACTCTATTATACCAAATCATCTTTTGGTGTGCAAGCGCGTCATGAAAAACAAGGCACCCACGGCAGGGGTCGACCATCGACTGGCCCGCATCCCCCCCGCCGGTAGGGGCCGACCACCGGGCGGCCCGTGTATTAGAGAATGGCAACGGCAAAATGGAGACGCGGCATCTTGCCGCGTTGAGAGGGGGAGAAGTCGGAGGCCAAGCGGTCTTAGGAAGACAAAGGGCTATGACAACTCCTTGGGTCACAGAACG
>JAZQBR010000201.1:0-3758 GCA_045545855.1 Kiritimatiellia bacterium
CACGTCGCGAACGACGAGATACAGGCCGCGGCGATCAAGCTCAACTACGAGGTCGGCACGATGATCGAGATTCCTCGCGCGGCGCTGACCGCGGGCGAAATCGCCGAGGAGGCCGAGTTCTTCTGCTTCGGCACGAACGACCTCACCCAGATGACGTTCGGCTTCTCGCGCGACGACGCCGGCAAGTTCCTCGGCGCGTACTACGACAAGAAGATCTACGAGAACGACCCGTTCGCGAAGCTCGACCAGGTTGGCGTCGGCAAGCCCATGAAGATGGCCGTGGCCGACGGCAAGGAGACCCGCCCGAAGCTGCACTGCGGCATCTGCGGCGAGCACGGCGGCGACCCGTCGTCCGTCGAGTTCTGCCACAAGATCGGGCTCAACTACGTCAGCTGCTCGCCGTACCGCGTGCCGATCGCGCGTCTCGCGGCGGCCCAGGCGGCCCTTCGCAAGTAAAGGAGGCGCGATGAAGTCAAGGCTTTTGGCGGCGGCTGCCGCGCTCGTTGCTTTCGCGTCGTTCGGCGACATATACATGGCCGGCGACTCCACGATGTGCAACTACAGCCCCGAGAAACAGTACCCCCAGCAAGGCTGGGGCCAGGCGCTGGCGCTCTTTATGAAGGACCCCGGCCAGCTCCACAACTGGGCCATAGGCGGCAGAAGCGCCAAGAGCTACAAGGCCGAAGGGCGTTGGCAGAAGATTGTCGACGCCCTGAAGCCCGGCGACTTCGTCATAATCGCATTCGGGCACAACGACGCCAACAAGGCCAAGACCGAGCGCTACTCGACGCCTGACGATTACAAGGAGCTTATGAAGGGCTTTTTGAACGACGTCAAGGCGAAGAGGGCCCATCCGGTTCTGGCTACGTCGATACCGCATTCCGGCGGCTTTTCGGAGCAGGACGGCGTCATGCACGTCAGGGGCAGCGCGGCGGGCATCGGCCCCTACGTCGCCAAGACGGTCGAGCTCGGCGCCGAGATGAAGGTGCCGGTTCTGGACCTCAACAAGTTTGCCGAAGAGAAGCTGCCGAAGTACGGGCTCGAGAAGTCGTACGCGCTTTACATGCGCATCAAGCCCGGTGAATACAAGCGCTTCCCGAACGGCAACGGCGACGGCTGCCACACGCGCGACACCGGCGCGTACTTCTTCGCGAAGGCGGCCGTGAAGCTCGCCCGCGACCAGAAGCTGCCGGTCGCCAAGCTCTTCAAGGACCCGAAGGACGTCAAGTTCGTCCCGGTTCCATGGGGCGGGCCGGGCGGCGAAGCGAAGCCTTTGAAGGACGACTTTACGGCGGAGGAGATACCCTACGCCAACGAAAAGTGACACCAAAACACCAAAAAGAGAAGGGGGAATCATGAGCGAAGGAACAACGACAGAGTTGAGCGCGGGCGTCAAACGCTACGCGAAATACCTACTGGTTATGGCCGGCCTCGGCGGACTGCTCTACGGCATCGACGTCGGCGTGATCGCCGCAGCGTTGCCGTATATCGAAAAGACGAGTTCGTATACGAGCCAGCAGCTTTCGTTCGTCGTGAGTGCGGTTCTTTTCGGCAGCGTGCTGTCGTCGCTGTTTGCCGGCGCGCTGGCGGAATGGATGGGCCGCAAGAAAGTGATTCTCCTTTCGGCACTGTGTTTCACGGTGTCGATTCCGATCATCTGCGCGAGCGTCCTTTTCCAGAACGGTTTCATGTGCCTGACGCTCGGGCGCATCCTGCAGGGCGCGTCGGCGGGTCTTGTAGGCGTCGTGGTGCCGATGTATCTGGCGGAATGCCTTGACGCCAATTCGCGCGGCAAGGGCACGGGCATGTTCCAGCTGTTGCTGACGATCGGTCTCGTCTTCGCGGCGGTGATCGGTCTGGCCGTGACGTATCTTGTTGGTGCGTCGGACGACATGACGGTGAGCGCGTCGTCCAAGACGGCGGCGTGGCAGACGATTTTCTGGTGCTCTGCGGTGCCCGGCCTGATTCTGTTCTTCGGCGCGTTCAGGCTGAAGGAGTCGCCGCGCTGGCTCTACCGCCGCGGGCGCAAAGATGAGGCCCTCGCGGCGCTGGCGGCCAACAACGGCGACGAAAAGGCGAAGCTAATCCTCGACGAAATGATCAAGGCGGACGAAGAGGCGGCGGCCGAGAAGGTCCGCAACGCGGCGGCCTCCGATTCGCTTCTCCAGCGCAAGTACGTGATACCGTTCGTGCTGGCGGTGGTCGTTCTGGCGTGCACGCAGGCGACCGGCGTAAACTCCGCGCTGAACTACTCGGTCAAGATTTTCCAGGAGGCGGGCTTCCAGGGCGAATTTGCGAACTGGGCGGACCTCGGCTTCAAGATCGTCAATGTAATCATGACACTGGTGGCCGTAACGCTTGTGGACAAGAAAGGCCGCACGTACCTGCTGAAACTCGGCACGAGCGGCATCATCGTCGGCCTGTGCATGGTCGGATCCACGTTCCTTGCGCTGCACAAGGGCTGGATGGCGCCAGGCCTGGCTTCGGGCCTCGTTGTGATGGCGGGCTTCGTGGTGTTCATGGCGTTCTACGCGGTCGGACCCGGCGTTTGCGTGTGGCTGGCGCTCTCGGAACTGATGCCCAACCGCATTCGCGCCAATGGCATGTCGATTGCGCTTTTGATCAACCAGGGCGTATCGACCACAATCGCCTCCACGTTCCTGCCGTGGGCGGACAAGTTCGGCTACGAGAGCATCTTCTTCTCGCTCGCCGGCTTCACGGTAATCTACTTTATCACTGCCGCGTTCTTCATGCCCGAGACGAAGGGCAAGACGCTGGAGGAGATCGAAAAGTTCTTCGTAAAGTAGCGTGAAGTTCCGTTTTCTAGGTACGGGCACGTCCGTCGGGGTGCCTCAGATCGGCTGCGACTGCCGCGTCTGCACCTCGACCGACCCGCGCGACAGGCGCCGCAGATGCGGCGCCCATGTCGCGGCCGCGGACGGCGCGGCGTTTCTCATAGACACCCCGCCCGAACTTCGCCTCGCGTGCCTAGAGTACGGCGTCAGAAAGGTCGATGCCGTTTTTCTGACCCACGCCCACATGGACCATGTAGCCGCCTTTGACGACATACGCCGCTTTAACACGTTAAACGGCGAGAAAGTTGCGTGCGACCCGCTCTCGCCCGGCGCGAACGGGCGCGCGTTTCGCGTTGTCGGCAAGCCTTTGAGGTGCTATGCCCTGGGCGAGACGATCGCTCAGATGCATTCGATCTTTCCGTATATCGGCCTGAAGGGCGGCGAGAACGGGCTCTACCGTCCGCAGGTCGAGTTTGTCGATGTCGAGGCGGCGCCTGGCGTGCGCGTCGGTTCGGTCGAGGCGAGGTCAATTCGCGTCGAGCACGGCTTTCCGTGCTGCGGCTATGTGATGACAGAGCACGCCGGGCCGGGCGCGCCGCGCTCGCTGGCCTATATTTCAGACTGCCACGACATACCCGAAGCCTCTTTGGAGAAGCTTGGGGGTGTCGATGTTCTGGTAATCGACTGCCTGCGCGAGCGCGCGCATTCGACCCACCTTACACGCGAGCGCGCTCTCGCTTACATCGCCCGCATTGCCCCGAAGCGCGCTTTTCTCACCCACATGTGCCACGATCTCACGCACGAAGAATGGCTCGCCGTCCTGCCGGACGGCGTCGAGCCGGCCTATGACGGACTGGAGGTAGCCCTATGACTTTGACACGTACTCTTTTTCTCGCGCTCGCCGCGTCTTTGCTTGGCGCGAGCCGGGCGCTCGCCGCCCTGCCGGGCGACAAAGTCGGATCG
>JAZQBR010000202.1:0-8971 GCA_045545855.1 Kiritimatiellia bacterium
GAGGGAGCGTCGCTTTACCCCCTCCGGGGGGGTGGCGTTTTTGCCCACGGGGCGTCTGGAATTTGCCTTGCGCATTATTTGAAATTGGTGAAGGATAAAGAAAATGCCCATAGTTTAGAAAGTGGGGAACCAGGTCTAGACCTGTTTCCCCACTTAAGACAAAAGAAAGCCGCCCTCGATTGAGGACGGCTTCTTTCGTTATCGGGGTAAACCGAATTACGCACGACGGCGGCGGAGCGCCAGACCAGCCATGCCAAGAAGCATCAGCAGACCGCTCGTCGGCTCTGGGACAGCAGCCCAGTTGGAGGCATTCTGCGTGGCAGACTGCATGTTGCCGAATCCAATTGATGTAGTTCCGACATCGCTAGCCGACGCTGACTTTACGGTAGAAGTGAATATCTTCCCATTGTCTTCTACTGTAAAAAAGAAGTCGTAGGTTGTGCCCGCTACCAGCAAGTCGCTTGAGAATGTCGACGTGTTTGCCGAGACAGCACCTGCGGTAGTTGTAAATTTGCTAACCTCAGTAGCAACACCATCAATCGTAGCGTAGAGAACGACATCTCCTGCATACTTTGAAGTTCCGTCAGCCGCATAAATGTTGGCCGCCGACCACTTGAATGATGCAGCATTTGCTGCGATTCCTGCGACAATGACTGCCGCCAAAACGAGTAGTTTCTTCATCTTATTTTTCCTTTGTTTTAGGCGCGTGAGCCTATCCCACGCACATAAATCGTTTTTTAGAGTTCGGGTGCAGGGAAACGAATCGCCTGACTATCACTTGATCCTTGAATCCACAGACCCTGCCCCGCCGGGAACGAAACGCCCTCGACAATGGAGTAGTCGCCATCCACCCATGCTTCCTGATCGCCACTGTCGCCAGCCCAGTTGATCCACTGGTAGGTGGCAACCTCACGGCCATAAGCATCAAGTGTCTGAATCATAACATTGTCGCTTACATCGTCACCCTCTGCGACAATGTCTTGCAAGTCAAGAGCAATGGGGTAGGGATTGCCTGCGGCCGTGAATCCTGCGCAAAGAGTCATAACAACATCTTCGGATGGAACCCTACCCGCAGTCTGAATGCCCTGCGAGGAGGACGACGCCTGAATCCACAGACCCTGTCCCGCCGGGAACGAAACACCTTCAACAATGGCATAGTCGCCATCCACCCATGCTTCCTGATCGCCACTGTCGCCAGCCCAGTTGATCCACTGGTAGGTGGCAACCTCACGGCCATAAGCATCAAGTGTCTGAATCATTACATTGTCACTGACATCGTCGCCTTTAGGTGTGAACGATTCAAGGCTTACAGTTGAAGCACCGACATCCATAAATTGCGCCGAAGACATTGTGAAGCCTGATGTAAGTCCACTCTGTGCGTAGCCCACAAAAAGCGAAAGCAGTCTAACGCTTGTGAAATGGGCTCGGGGCGGCTTGACAGGGGTAAGGGTTGTGCAGAATAAGGCAGAATTAGTTGGAGATACAAGTTGATGTTTGGACGGTGCGGGAGGGTTGCGCCTTAGCCGCCGAATTTCGCCGCTGTGCGGCTTTGTGCGGCAGGAGGGCCTGTTGCTCGACAAGCGGCACGGAACGCGACACAGGCCGCCTGTGACGGCTGTGTGCGGAAAACAGAAAAGCCGCCGAGTCCATCGCTGGAATCGGCGGCTTGGTTTGGTGTCAGGACCCTAGTGATCGATGGTACAATTACTCATCGTTTGGGTCTTCTTGATCCCAAGAATCGGGGTCCCAATCTTCGGGAAGTTCGCCCTCTTCCTCGGAAGCGTCTTCATCGTCGGCATCCTGCGAAGTTTCGTTATCCTCATCTTGATTGCAATCATCACGATAGAGCGCACCAAGATCAAGT
This sequence comes from Kiritimatiellia bacterium, assembly GCA_045545855.1. Classification (GTDB taxonomy): domain Bacteria; phylum Verrucomicrobiota; class Kiritimatiellia; order RFP12; family UBA1067; genus UBA1067. The sequence continues at coordinate 1,865 of JAZQBR010000202.1, forward strand.
CTGTTCGCCTCGTCCTGTGCGGCTTCCAACGAATCGTCTTCTCCCGGATTAGTGTACTTTTCCATCTCTGTCTCCTTTGCGATTAGTGCGTTGTAGTGTTGCCGACCCATGTGTAGCCGTTTGCTTTGCCCGCATCTCCAAGCTGGAAAATGCGATGCTCGTCCAAGATCAAGACACGTTTGAGGATGTGACCTGCTGATATGCCGGCGCGTTTGATTGCCTCGGCATCAGAATATCCTTCGTCGATATACTTGTCACAGAGTGCCTGAAGAGGTGTTCCGCGCCAATCGAAATTGACGCCACCAAGCATGTCGCGTGCTGCAAACTGTTTGTCCCTGTAGTCGGCACAGCGTGTGCGTACTGCGCCTTTTAGGAACTCAAACATGCGTTCGTACTGTTCTGGCGAAATGCCCCGAACAGAGCGTCCGCGATTTCTCCTTATTTCAACTCCTTGATTGTCGATTAACATAGTAACTCCTTATGTTTTGTTGTCAGCGAGGTGGCGCGTATTTGTGGACGCGTCACCTCGCAATTGTGTGTTAGGCTACATCGAGCTGGCGGTACACGGCCTCGATTCGTAGTGTTGGAATCGTGACGCTGTACCCGTCCGTGTAGAATTTGTGAAGCCGAGGATAGTTTGCTGCGGCAGCATCACGGAGCCAGGAAGTGTCCTGATCCGAGTAGGTGTCGCGGCTGATGATATGGTGCCCGTTGCGCTTGGCCCAAAACAGGAGAAGCTCGTCTGCCGTCACGCCTTTCTGCGATGTTGTCACGCAGTAGCGGCGCTCGGCATAAAGCCACTTGATCAGGTCAAGGCCAGCGTAGTTGTGCGTCAGGTAGAACCAGTCTCGGAGGGTGTGGTCGAGATAGACATGCCATGTGATGCACTGTCGGTCCAACTCGAGAACCAAAGACTTGAATGCTACGACACCATCTCCGCCGAAGTAGTCGGAGCAGATGAGATTCGAGCCGTCTATGGCGAGGCCAGATATCCGAGCCTTTGCGATGTACTCGTCGGTGCAGTAGATAGCAGGATCGATTGGCTCTGGTAGAGATCCAATGATGAATCCCGCCTCCTTTAGCTGCTGAATCGGGAGTAGCTTGATCAGAGAGAAGGACACCTTCCCTTGAAGGAGACGGTCGAGGTTCTTAGCCCCAGCCGATGCCATCAGGGTGTAGAGTTGTCCCAGTTTTTCGATCACGCTCTTCGGGAGATTGCAGTCGCGTTGCGAGAGCGTTCTCTCAGTAATTGCGTGACCTTCAGGAGTGCGAATCTCGAGCTGGACAACCCAGTTTCGATGATACGCGTCGTACCGAATGAGAAGCCAATATTTCAGTTGGCTCTCGCTGTTCTTTGTGATGAGAACCGGGGAAAACCTTTTCTTTGAAAGGCATCTCGTCCTCGTGTTTACGCGGCGGAATGATGTCTTCGCCGCGTTGGTGAGCATGGAACTTTTGAGCATCGTTTGATCTCCTAGTTCAATGGTTACGCTCGGATTTTTCCATCCGGTGATGGACTAACCCGAAATTGAGTGATTGCAGTCGTCTTACCTGACGGCTGCTGGTGCAATCTGCTCGATTGCCTTGATGACTGAGTTTGCCGCATCCAGAGCAAGTTGCGCTTGTTCGGCGACAAAACGAGCCTTGCGGTAAATCTGCGCGAGGCCGGTTAAAGAGGCAGCCTTATTCTTAGACTCCTCGTTTAAGATCTTTGCTTGGAAGGCTTGTTTTAGGGCGGCAAGGTAAGAGACCATCACCGTCTGAGGATTTGTGCCGCGTCGCTGGGCAATTACCTCAAAGTTGATGCCGTAGTCTGGCATACGAGCGGCCGCAAAGGGCAATAACTCTTCAACGAGATAGTCTTTGACTGCAACGACGTCACCTTCCGGGGGAGCATACCTAATTTTTGCGGCACAAGAAAGACACGGCGGCGTGCTGGTGCTCCACGACCAGTTCAGTCTGCGAGCAGCGAGTGGATGTTCCTGGAGTTCCCCAGGGCGAAGACCATTGAAAAAGGCCGAAAATGAAACACCTGTCTGCCTCTTGAAATCTGTGCAGACCGCTGCCATGTCGCGCAGATTGCCAGCGCCATAATTGGCGATGAGGAATGCTTCAAAAATAAGGACTCTCTGCTCGTTGAATGGTGATGTCGCGCCGTCGATTCCGAGAACGGCCCAAGGATTGATGTCCCCGCGCTCCGACGATGGTGTCAGCCCACGGCGCTTGAAGCCAGCCCAATACTGATTGTCCTGAAGCTTCCCGCGCAGAATAACGGCTGGGCTACCATTGCGACTTTGCGTGCTGGGAACGAACTGGATGTCGTCGCAAAAAGCCTTAAAAAAAGCCGACACGGGCTTAGGAATGCCAAACCGCTCTCCTACGTCCCCAAGTAATGCTGCATGGATTGGATATTGCGACACTATGCGCCGCAGATATTCAATCGCATCATCTGCTTTCTGAGGGTTTTCTGCAGCCCACTTACGGGCATCTGCCTCGGTCTCTTCGAGAGACCTGGTGTTGCGCACTGGTGCTGCGCAGTTAAGTCTTATCGTCACTCCATCTGATAGCATTATATGCTCCTTTCATTGATACCTTCTTTTTGCTGTCGTGGCGGAATCCACATCAAACCGTTTGATGCTGAATCTCTGCTCAATTCGGCTGAAACTACGTTTCAAACCTCCTCTCACAGACAACGAGAGTATGATACCATAACTTTGACGTTAGCACAAGAGGGAACGATTGAAAAATTATATGCCGAAGATATTAGAACCCTTGATAATTAGGGATTTCGCATATTTTTGCACACAGGGACAGTTGCCGGGGCATTCTCCGCTCGGCGTGTCGGAAGACCCCGCGCGCCATGCAGCACGGCATTACTTGTGGGAGTATTCCTTGATCTGGACTTTGAAAAACAAAGACTTGCCGCTCGGCGCGACCCACTCCGGGAAATGAAGTGTGAATACTCCGTTTGATTTCACGTAGTCGGTCAAATCCACGGAGAAGCCTTCCTCGCCAAGCGAGAAGCGGTCTCCGTACTCGTTCGTCTCCATGCGCCCCGCGCCTATGTTGGGCACTTCCGTCAGTCCGAACATATATGGCATGGGCGGAGCAGCCACTCGTGTTCCATCCGCCGGGATGACTTTGCCTGTTATCGTTCCCGCCGCAAAATCCACAGCGGTTATTGCCACTGTCGGATTCTTGAACTTGAGCGTCAAGATTTCGCCGGTGTACTTCAAATCCGATTCCGCCGGGGTTATGCCGAGGCGGATGCAGTTCATCGCGGCAAAGTCATCTGACGGACTGTCCCAGTCCTGAGCATCAATGAACTGCAATCCAGGGAGCGATTCTTCGCCCAATATTGCAGCAAGAGTGTCTGCTTCGGATTCAGACAGGTCGCCATGCCATGTGTTGATGTCAACGCCGTCCAGCGGATTCCTGTGCTTCTTGAAGAACGTGAGGTCGTCAATATAGGCGTTGCCCCCTACGGCGAGCGCGGCAACGCCGCTCCTGTCCGCTGCCGTCGGCCTCGCGTAGAACACGGTCGCGTCATCGGTGGAGGCGGCGGCAACGCCTCCAATCCAGATGCGGAATCCAAGGCCGTTTGGCGACGCGGCGTTCTCTGCTTCTATGCGAACGGTAGTCCACGCCCCGACTGGCGATGGAAGCGTCGCGCCATCGTCCGCCGCCTTCAAATCGACTGTGCGCTCCACAATGTTGCTCGAAGCGTCCATCATCCCGACACAAGCCTGCCAGTTGGTCTTGCAAATACCCCCATCTTCGGATGCCACATAACGGAGCCACATCTTGTCATCCACATGAATTACGGCACCTGGAGGCTCTGGCATATCAGGGAGCGTTTCGGAATACTCATGCAACTCGCGAAACCAGTCAATCCCGTTGACCGGGAACTCCGTATGCGGGGCTTGCGTGGTCGTGCATGGTACGTCCGCCCACAGGCGCAGGGCGACGCCGATGGTGTCGTACAGGGCGGGTTTGTGGTATTCCCCCACATACTCGATCCAGCTTTCGTAACCAGCTTCGTAACGCTGTACCCAGTACCCAGTCTCGTTTATCGAAAACCAACCCGCCATGCATTGCTTATATATACTGAGCCTGACGCAGGAGCGTCCGTTGAAATTTGTCCGCGTTTCACCGTGAATATCTCCGCCGAGAATAAAATGTTTATCCATGCCGGGAACGGTGTATATGGAATCGCGGTCGTGGATCGAATTGAAGTCCCATTGCAGAATGATATTGTCCGGCTTCTCTGAAATCACCTCGATGTCATCCGGGCCGGACGGCACGATTGGCAAACCGGGCTCGCCGCGACCGATGACCGCAACGCCGGACGCATTGGCGACCTCTGCGGCGATGATCACCAGTTCTCCGTTTTTTGTACCAAGCGTAACCCAACCATAGTGATGAACAGTAGTTCCGCTATCCTGTGGCGGCCACCAGTGGAAGGCAAAGCGGAACACGTCGCCAGTCCCTTCGACTCGGCATAGGTCACTGAGAAACATTGCCGAACTGACGGCAGCACCTACGGTGCCAACCTCCACATACCCCCAGCCCCGTGCATGATGCACCACGACTTCCCAACCGTTTGAACCATACTTGTCCACCGCGAAATTGACACCGCGATTCCTGTCATAGACAATGTGTGGAATGGTGCCGGTTTCTATAGTCCAGTTCTCCGCGCCAGCGACCACATCCGCCTGGGCGTGCAGCCACGCCCCCGCCGCAACAATCGCGGCAAGCATCACGGCTCGAAGCCGACTCTGGCGGAGGCTACTCATGTTTTTGTTTTAGACACATCATTAACAAGATTTACAGGACTGAGAGTTTGAGGAAGGCCTGGGCGATAAGTGCGATACTTGTGCTTGCGCTCAAGCGAGGCAGCGCCAAAGTTGATTAGAAGCCCATCATCAATCTTCGTCGCATTGAGATAGTTTACAAGCTGTGCTTCATGACTGGCATTTAGGGCAGAGACGGCCTTCAATTCGAGAATCAGACGTTTATCGACAATGACATCCGCTCTGTAGTCACCGACTTGTGTGCCCTTGTAGTCAACAGGGATAGCAACTTCTTTCTCTGCCTTAATCCCCAACTCATCCAACTCAATCATCAATGCGTTCTTGTACACCTCTTCAAGATAGCCAGAACCAATGTGCCGATGCACAGCCATCGCTGCGCCAATAACTTTATAGCAAAGTTCTTCGATACTCATAATCCTGTCAATCCTGTAAATTATGTGTCTGAAAACTACATCTCGAACTTCTCGATCTTCATTTCGCCGCAGTCGTTTATGATGGCGACGTTCTTGACGAACGGCTCTGAGGCAGAGTGAGCCGCAAGCGCCGTTTCGTCGCGCCAAGTCTCGCAGATGAGAAGAACGCCTGGGCGTGTCGCGAACGCAAACACGTCGTAGGCGATGCATCCGTCCTGCTTGAGCGAGGCCTCCGTCAGTTCAATGGCGGCAGCGAGCGCCTCCGGGCAACGGCCTTCCTTGGCCTGAAAGAAGCAGTTTAGTCTGAGCATGGTGTTTTTCCTTTCTTGTTGTTTGTTATTACTTGACTGCGCCGATGCCTTTCAGAATTCCCGCGATGCCGGTTGCGGCGACATCCTTGAATATCTTTCCATAATCGTCGAACGAGTAGAAGTTCATGACGGTCGTGGAGAACCTGCGTCCGTTCGGCTGAAGCCCCGCAAACGGCTCGTCGCCGTTGAACGTGCCGGAACATTCCCACTGCACGGCGACTGTCTTTTCATCAGCCACCATGTCAATGAGCTTCCATTGCACATCGGGAAAGCTCTTTCTCATAAGCGTCACAACGCTCAGATATCCCTCTGCCCCATAGAGCGGGGTCGGCGATACAGGCGTGTCGAACGCGGCCTTTTCGGAAATAAGCTTGCGCCCCAGCTCCAGATCGTTCGTGTTGATGCACTTCTCGAAAAGACGCATCGCTTCGCGGTTGCGCTCGGCCTTCGCAGTCGACGCGCCGACCGAAGCGTCCCTCCCGTCCGCCGGATATCCCACCGGGTGGTTGAGATGAAGAATTGTCGTATCAGGTAACTTGAGCGCCGCCTTGAGCGCGTCGTTGTCCATCGAACGTCTGCACACCGTTGCGAGTCCGTTCGCCGCGCAGTAGAGGTAGATATTCCCGGAGACTATGCCCGCGTCGTAGTTGGAAAGCGTGCTTCGCGCGCCAGTGTAGAGCGGATCGCTCACGTCAGCCGCGATAAGGAGCGAAACGGGGGCGGAGGCAACGAAAGGCTGGTGCCCAGCGATAGCCGGACGCAGATCCTCATCACACACCTTGACGAGCGCGTTCGCTTTCGCGTCGTAGCGATATGCGCCGGACTTCATAATCGCATAGACCGTTATCTCCTGCTTGTTGAGGCCCGTCGCATTCGTGCGCTTGTCGGGGCGGTTGAATCCGTTTGCCGCCCACAGGACGCCCGAAAGCAACTCTGGAGAGAGCTCCTTGTCCGCGAACGCCCGCTCGGAATGTCGCGCCTTCAGCGCCTGCGTGACGGAGACGCCCGAATCATTGTCAGGCGCCGGAAGCTTTATCGTCTCGGAACCTACAGAACTCAAAGCGGCTAATGCCGCGACTATCGATAGAACTACAGTCTTCATGCTTATTTTCCTTTCTTGTCTTTTATTACAACTCCTCCACCATCCTGTCCAGAGGGTGTCCCAAATCTTGTCGGCTCGCCTTTTCAGTTCGCCAGTAATCATTTGTCTGGAACCTCCTTTGACTCTTCATCGTCTGGTTGGAATTCCATTATATCACCAGCATCGCATTTCAAGGCATTGCATATCCTCAGAAGAATGGACGTCTTGACATCTTCGCCCTTGGAAAGTCGCGCAAGTGTAGCAGTAGATATGCCGGTTGCTTGACGCAAATCGACTCTAGTCATATCGCGGTCAATTAGCAGTTTCCAAAGTTTTTTGTAACAGAACGCCATATCATTCCTTTACCATTGTTTTGCAATATTATACCAAATTTAGCGGCAACAAACCATATGAGACAAAGCAATAATTTACCGCAGCGGGAGTGGGGGAGTGGAGCGGGCGGGGGTATGTTTAACGCAGAGACGCAG
>JAZQBR010000203.1:0-68477 GCA_045545855.1 Kiritimatiellia bacterium
CCTCGTCGAGATCCGCGACCGGCTCCACAATGCCGGCCGGCAGCCTCGCGGCCAGCGCACCGGAGTTGATCGACCTGTCAGTGGTGCCGCCGGCGTCGTAAACCGGCAGCAGCAGCAGCTTGTCGCAGCCGCGCACCGTCGCAGCGAACATCGCCGCGAGTCCGTCCAGCATCTTCCTGAGCGGCGCGTAGCCGTGAGGGCGCCAAACGACGCATATTCCCCGCGGATGAGCCTCGGCCAGAGTCGTCCACATTGCCTTCAGCTTCTCCGGATTGTGGGCGTAGTCGTCGTAGACGCCGGGGCCGATTTTCTGCAGGCGCCGCTCGACGCCGCCGAAGCTCGCCAGCGCAGCGCGCGCCCTCGCCTCGTCACAGCCCAGCGCGACAGCCATCCTGAGCGCGAGGTACGCATTGGCCCGGTTGTGGCGGCCCGGCACCGGAACCGGCTCTTCGCCGCACGTCTTGCGTCCGTCGACGAGCGGCCCCGGCAAATCTTTTATGAACGCGTCGAATACGGCGTCCATCTCCTCTTTCGAATAGTGGTCGGCCGAGGCGTTGGTCACAACCGCGGCGTAGGGCGAAAAGGCGACGAGCGACTTGTCGCTCTCGTCCACTTCGGCGACCGCGTATTCGCCGCTCCCGGCTCTGACGGCCCCCTGCCAGCCGGGGACGTTCGCGCCATTGACGCAGAAAGGGTCCATCCCGCACTCGGCGAGCAGATGGCCCAGCATGGCGGTGACCGTGGACTTGCCGCAAGTGCCGACGACCGCGACCAGCTTGCGGCCCGAAAGCGCCCGTGCGAGCGCCTTGGCGCGATGGACGACCGGTATGCCCAGCTCGCGCGCGCGGACGAGGCCGGGGTTCGACTCCTCGATGGCGGTCGAAACGATTGCTTCGCCGGTCGTGGCGTCTACTCCACTGCCATCGTCCGGGTAGCACTTGACGCCGAGCGTCTCGAGAAAACGTATATTGGGCGTCGCGAGATTGCGGTCCGCCCCGGTCACTTCGTCGCCGAGGCGTACGAGCGCGGTCGCGAGAGCGCTCATGCCTGCTCCGCCTATTCCGATAAGATGGCGCTTCATGCCAGGGCCTCCCGCACGGCCGCGGCCCATTCGGCGAGATCGGCCATTCTCGGCACGGCGGCGCAGTCGTCAAGCGGCGTCGGCTGGCCGTTGACTATAAACACCCGCCCGCCGCTGCCGAGCGTGAGCCGCGGAATGTCCGCCGCCGGATGCACCGTGAGCGACGTCCCCAGCACGATCATCACGTCTGCGCGCGAAGCGAGATCGCACGCCGCCGAGAACGCGGCCTCGGGCAGGGATTCGCCGAAGAATGTTATGTCGGGCTTGTACACCCCGCCGCAGCGGCAGACGGGCACATAGTCCTCGCCCAGTTTCGCGAGGCCGCCGTTCGCGGCGATCATGGCCATGATCCCATCGAACGTCTTTGCGTCGCCGCACCGCCTGCAGTGGTGCATGATCGGCGAGCCGTGCACCTCGTAGACCTTCTTCGAACCGGCCTTCTGGTGCAGCATGTCTATGTTCTGGGTTATCACCCCGTCGAGCAGGCCCGCGTCCTCGAGCGCCTTGAGCGCCAGATGCACCGGCCCCGGCGCGAAGTCGCCAAGCCCGTACACGAGTTCGCGGCAGCCGCGGTAGTAGACGCGCGCGTCGCGGTCGAACCAGTCTATGTCGAAGATGCGCTCCGCGTCAGGATTCTTGTACAGCCCATTTGGTCCGCGAAAGTCCGGTATGCCGCAGAGCGTGCTGACGCCCGCGCCGGTCATTGCGGCGACACGTTTCGCGCCCCGCACCGCCTCGATCATTTCCTTCACTGCGACAGACCTCCTTCCTTTCTCGCCTGCGCCGCCCAGGCCTTGCGGCACATTATACCAAAAATCGGCGCAACGCGGCGCGTCTTTTTGGTATAATACCCCCATGAGGCAGATTCTCGAGAAACTTCACGCGCGCATGGGCGACTTCTGGTGGTATTCGCTCATGCTCTTCTGCGCCTGCCGTCTCGCGGACTGCCTGAATGTATTTGTCGGGCTGTGGCTCGTGCCGAAGTGCGTCGACCCTGCCGAGCTTGGCGCCGTCATGCCGCTTGCGAACTTCGCGTCAGCGCTGGCGATCCCGGCCGCCGCGTTCGCCAACACGTTCAGAAACGAGCTTGTGCGCCTGTCGGCGGGCCGCGAGTTCGGGCGCCTCAGGTCGCTCATGCGCGGCGTCTTTCTGGCCGCCGCCGTTTTTCTCTTCGCCGCCATTGTAATCTCGCGCCTGCTCATGCCGCTTTTGCTGGAGAGGCTGCGCATAGTCGAGGGGTCTTTGGGGCTACTGATAATCGCGGCCTCGTTCTTCAGCGCCGTCGCGCCGGTCTACACGAACGCGCTCCAGGCTCTGAAGAAGTTCGGCCCGCAGTCTGCGATACACATACTCGGCGCGCCGGTGCGCCTCGCGGCCATGCTCGTCGCCATGCCCTTCAGGGCCCTTTCGGGCTACTTTGTCGGTCAGGCCGCGACACCGGCCTTCAGCATCGCCGCCTCGGTCTTGAGCCTCAAACGCGAGCTCGCCGTCCCGCCCGAGCCATACTGGACGCGCGCCGTCGCGAAACGCTTCGCCTCGCTCTTCGCCATCTTCGCCCTGAGCGGCGCCGCAGGCACCGGCTGCGGGCTCGTCGAAATGCTCGTCCTCCGCCAGCGTCTGCCTGACATGGATTCCGCCGGCTATTACATGGTCTCCAGATTCTCCGACATGGCCATCATTCTCTACACCGCTCTCAGCTACACGATATTCCCGTTCGCCGCCGACATGGCCAAAGACGCCGCCGCTCGCGCGCGCCTCATACTAAAGTCGTTTGGCGCGAATATCGCGTTCTGCGCCATGCTGGCGGCGCTTCTCGCGCTTGCGGCGAAACCGCTCCTGGCGATGCTGCCGCACGGCGAACTATACGCCGGCTACTGGTGGGCCGCCCCCTGGCTCGTCGCGACAACCGCCCTCTCGTCCCTCATCGGCCTCTACTCGGCCGCCGAAACGGCCGCCGGACGGTTCGGCTTCATGCGGTGGGCCGTGCCTCTAGACTTCGCCTACGCCGCCTCGCTCATGCTGGTGACGGGTTACGGATATTTCACCGGCTTTCTGCCCCGGGCGTGCACGGCCTTTCTCGACGCCCACAATGTAAGATCGCTCGACGCGATGCTGTGGTGGATGACCGCCATCGCCGTCTTGCGCGCCGCATTCGCCCTCGCCGCCATTCTGAAAGACCGTAGAAAACAATGAATCGCGACTCTACAGTGCTTGTATGCTCGTGCGACGCCTATCACGATGTCGAGGCCCCTTTCATCGCGCTGTGGCGCCGGTTCTGGCCCGACTGTCCGTTCGAGACCGTGCTCTTGGGTGAGACCCTGTCAACCGAAGGCTTCGACCGCGCAATACTGACGGGGCGCGGCCTGACGTGGTGCGAGATGCTTTCGCGAGCGCTGGAGGCGATCGATACGCCCTATGTGCTGATGCTGATGAACGACTATTTTCTCGAAGCCCCCGTCGACACGGCGAAGATTCTCTCGCGCCTCGATGACGCCAGGCGCTTCGACGCCGCGAGCCTGAGGCTGAACCCGAACCCGCCCGGACGGCTGAAGCGGGCGGGCACCGACCTTCTCGAAATGCCCAAGAACGCCGCCTACTCGGTGACTTGCCAGACGAGCTTCTGGCGGCGCGAATTTCTTCTGTGGCTCGCCAGACGCAACAAAAGCGCCTGGGAGTTCGAGCGCCGCGGCTCGTTCATGACCGGCGGCGAGCCACGCCCGCTTCTCGTGACGCCGTCAAAGGAGTTCCCTTTTGTCGATGCCGTCCACAAAGGCTGCTGGGAACGCTTCGGCCTCGAAGTCTGCCGCAGAAACGGCATCTCGCTCGCCCATTCGGCGCGCACCCTCCCGCCGTTCCGCACCCGGGTCGCCGAAGGACTGAAGGGGCTCGTCTTCAGACTCGCCCCCAAAACTCTTCTCGTGCGCCTGCAAAACCGCTTCAACATCGGCGCGCGGTAGTCTGATTTCGCGTCAAGCCTGCGCGAGCTCTTCCTGGAGCAGCCGTCTCGCGGCCCCCGGGCCCGACAGAAGCCTCAAGAAGAACCCCTCGATTTTCGCGGCGAGCGGCGTCGCGGCAAGGTCGCTGCCGAATATGGAGGCGTTCGAAAGAATGTCTTTCAGCTGCCCGCCGTAGCTCGAGGGGTCGTTCCAGACAATTCCTCCAAGCTTCGCCTGAAGCTCTTCCTTGAGCGGGTCTGCGCTGACCTCCATCGGTTCGCCCTTGTCGTCCACGGCGAGAAGATAGCGCATCCACCCCGCTATGGCGAGCGGTATTGCGACAAGCGTGTTCAAGTCGCGGCCCTCTGCCATGTAGCTCTTTATGGTCTCGCCGAAGCGTATGCCGACCTTCTGCGACGTGTCGGTCGCGATGCGCCTCGGGTCGTCGGGCATGAACGGGTTGGGCAGACGCTCGCCGACAACTTCGTCGATGAACGCCTTTGGCGAGAGTATCTTCGGGTCGACAACTACAGGCAGGTCCTCGACATAGCCGAGCCGCCTGACGAGCTTCACGATATCGGGGTCTTTCATCTCCTCGCAGATAAGCGTGTACCCCAGCAGACAGCCGTACATCGACATCGCCGTATGTAGCGGATTGAGGCATGTCGTCACCTTCATGCGCTCCGTCTTGTTGACCGTCGCGCGGTCGGTCATGTAGACCCCGGCCTTTTCGAGCGCGGGCCGTCCGTTCGGGAACCGGTCTTCGACGACCAGATACTGCGGCTTTTCGGCGTTGACAAAAGGCGCGATGAACGTCTTTTTGGACGTGACGATAGGCGTCATGCCCTCGATGCCGTCCTTCTTCAGCGACTCTTCGACTATTGGATGAGGCCTTGGGGTGATCTTGTCTATCATCGACCAGGGGAAGGATACCACCGTCTCGTCCGTCACGTAGTCGAGATACTCCCGGCTGGCGAAACCGCTTTCGACCCAGGCCTTGGCGATCTCGACGACGGACGCCTTGAGTTTCTCGCCGTTGTGCGAGCAGTTGTCCATAGAAACGACAGCCAGCGGCAGACGGCCGGCCTTGAAGCGCTCCAGAAGGAGCGCGGCGACAATGCTCATCGCGTGGCGCGAGGCGGACGGGCCTTCTTTCATGTCGGCCTCTACGACCGGCATGAGCGAACCGTCTGGCCGGCGCAGTTGATAGCCTTTCTCGGTGATTGTGAAAGAAATCATCTTGAGCGAGGGCGAGCGGAACACCGCCTTGAGGCGCTCGACCGACGCCGCATCAGAGAAATCGGCCTTGACGCCTTCTGCGACGCCGGCGAGCACTTCGCGCGACGTCGTGCCGTCGGGGTTCAGCAGCACGTTCAGCGTCAGGCAGTCGAACGGCGCGTATATCTTGTCTATCACATCGTAGTCGAACGTATCGCAGGCGATGATGCCCGTCTCGGCGAGCCCCGCGTTAAGCAGAGTCTGGCTTATCGAGCCAATGAAGCCGCGAAAGATGTTGCCGGCGCCGAAGTGCACCCACTCCGGGGCCTTGGCCGTCGCCTCGCGCATCTTGGCGATGTCGAATTTCGGCAGATTCACGCCGGCCTTCTGCCACGCGGCCGCGTCTTTGGTTATCGATTCGAGTGTGAGTTTCATTCTAGTGCCTCCATGATTGACCCATATTTTCTCATAAAGGCGCGGCTTGCGCTAGAGCAAAGTTGCGACTTCTGCGCCGTATTTTTACGACTTTACGGCCGTGACCAGCCAATGGGGCATGGGCGGCGGCGCCGGGCGCGTCTCCTCAGGCGAGAGCCCCGCCTCGCGCATCCATCCCTTCAGCTCGCCGTCCGCGAAAACCCAGCCGTTCTCCGTTGTAAGCGCCATATTGACGGCGAAGAGCGCCGAAAACTTCGGGGCCGTGCGTGTCGCGTCGGTCATCATGTCGAGCACATACACCCGCCCGCCCTTTTTCAGAGCGCGCGCCGCGCGGCCGAGTATGGCGACTATCGCCTCGGGCGACTCCTGGTGAAGCGCTCCGAAGATCGTGACGGCGTCGTAGGCCGCCTGCTCGTATTCGTCGACATGGTAGTCTCCCGCACGGCATTCTATTCTGTCCGACAGGCCGAACTGCTCCACGTATGCGGCGGCTTCGGCGCTGATCGCCTTGAGATCGACCGTGACCGCCGAAAGCCCCGCGTTCGCCTGGCACATGAGTATCGCGTACGCGCCGGGGCCGCCGGCGAGATCCAGGACGCGCCCGCCGAGCGCGCCGAGCATTGGCACCACGCCGCGGCCTATGCCCATCGCGCGCCCGAACATCGCCGCCGCAAACGCCTTGGTGCGCGCGGCGTCTTCGCCCAGGTGCAGCGAGGGACGCTCCACCGGGCGGCCCGTGCGGGCGAAGTCTGCCAGACGCCCCCACGCCGGGTAGACATCGCGGTTGTACCTGATCGCCTTTGTCAAATCGGCCGGCCCGCCCGGCAGCAGCGCCGCCTTCCCGGCCGGTGTGTTCATGTAGACGCCTTCGCTCTTCTTGATCAGAAGCCCTTCCGCCACGCATGCATCCGCCAAAAGACGCATGCCGCGCCCGCTCGCGTCAAACTCGCCCGACTCGACTTTCGAGAATATGTCCAGATCTATCGCCGCGAAAAGAACCGCGCTGCCGTAATATGCGCTCGCGAGATCCACGATCTCCTGCACTGACTTCATTCCTTCTCCTCCCCTGCCATTCGCCTGAGGCGCCGGTCCGCCAGCTTGAAAAGCTCCAGAAGAACTTCATCGTCGCCCATCGACACGTACTCCGGCCCCCAAAGCTCGTCGGCCTTGTCGGAGGCGAGCTTTCGCCGCATCCCGGCGATTATGTCGGCCGCCTTGCCTATGGTAATGGCGTCCGTCGCGAGGCTCTCGAACACCCCGCGCGTCGCGACCCACGCGTCTATCTGCGAGAGCTCGATCGACGACTGGCTCATCATCGCGTCGGACATGTCGACCCGCTCTGCGACGCTGGGCTCGGCGAATATCTCCTCGAAGCGCGGAATGGCGAGCCGTCTTTCGGCCTCCGTCAGCCGGGCGTGCGTGGCGGCGAGCCTGTAGCCCAGCGCCCCCGCGGCCAGCGCGGCGGCGATCGCCACGCCCCCCACGTACCGCGCGACATGGCGTGCCGCGTGCCCGCGCCCCTTCTCGCGCAGATAGCGCTTCTCGGCCTCGGCCTCCGCACGCTCGCGCGCCGCCGCTTTTTCCGCCGCGTACGAGAGGCACTCGCGCCCCTCCGGATTGGAGTGCAAGAGCTTCGGCACGATAACCTTCCAGACCGGATCGTACGTCTCAAGCGTCGTCACGACATCAGTGCGCGAGTCGCACCATGTGCCCGTCAGAAGCTTGTACACGATCACCCCCAGTGCATACCAGTCGGACTGCGGCGAGGCCGCGACCCCGAGCTCTATCTCCGGCGCCATGTACCCTATCGAGCCCATCACCGGCCGCCGCCCGTCGCGCAGGTTCACTATCGTGTTTACCGTGGATATCACCGACGCCTTGCCGTCGCCTGGCTCGAACGCCTTTGATATGCCGAAATCCATCAGAACCGCGTGCGAATCGGGCCCGACCATTATATTCTGCAGCTTCAGGTCGCGGTGGACGACCCCCTGCGCGTGGATGTACGCGAGGGCGTCGCGTATGTCGTCGTACCACATGCCAATCGTCTCTTCGTCGACCGAGCCTTCTTCGACGTCGGCGAGACTTTGCGGCACGCCATCGGGGTTGCGCACGAGGTCCATTACGAAATACATGCGCCCGGCGTCTTCGCCCATGTCGGTTACACGCACTATGCGCGGGTGGCTGAGGCGCGCGAGAAGGAGCCCCTCGGTTTGAAAGCGCCGCCTTACCTCCTCGTCGTCCTTCGGGTAGGCGTAGACCTTGACCGCATGCCGCGAGCCGAGACGCGTATTCTCGGCCTCGTACACTTCGCTCATGCCGCCCTTGCCCAGAAGCCGCACTACCTTCAGCCCGCCGATGCTCTCGAGTTCGCCTGCCATATCACTGCCTCTTCCCGGGCAATTCGCCCGTTACGTCGAGAATCCACGCCGTGTCGGCCCAGCAGGGATGGCTCTTGTCCTTGAATATCTGCTGCATGATCGGCTTCTTGACTTCGTCGGCCCGGTTCAGTATGTCGTTGAACACCAGTTCGACAAGATCTTTCTCCTGCGTCTTGTCCATCAAGATGCCGGCGAGCAGCATGACATTCTCGTCCGGCACGAGATTCAGCGCCCTTTGCAGGCACTCTTCGCGCCGCGCCTTGGGCACCTTTCTGAACTGCTCTGAAAAAGCTTCTATATCCTCCATCGAGACTCCGGCCTTGGCGGGCTCCATCCACTTGTCGGTCAGCGAATCGAACGCATCCACGAGAGCCGTCTCTTCGCGCTCGGCGCGCGCCGCCTCGTCCTCTGCAGGCGCCTCTTCGGCCGCGCCCGCCAGGATTTGAGCACCGGCAGCCTCTCCGCTCTCCCGGCCCTGAGCCGCGCCAGCGACCGCACGGCCTTTTGCCGCCTCGCCAACGGACCCTTGAACCTCGAATGTCTCGCCTTCAGCCGCCTCGCTTGACGCGCCCGTCTCGCCTTCAGCCGCCCGCCCGCTCAAAAAAAAGTGCACGGCGACCGCGGCGACCGTCGCCGCAATCGCCGCAATGGCGACGAGAAGCGTTGCCCTTCTTCTACTCTCAGCTTTCTGAGTCATCGCTGCTGCCGCCGTAGAACTCTTCGTCGTCTTCGTCGTCCGGATTCTCCTTCAGCCATTCGTCCAGCTGCTCGGCTGTAGTGATCTCTTCCTCGCCTGTGTAGAACTCGATGTTGTCGGGCAGCACAGACTTCGTCGCGTCGCTGCCCGAGACCATCAGCTCCTTTATTGTCTCGACGGCGACCGAGTGTCGCATGTTGTTGAGCTCGAAAAGCATCGAGTCCATCGCGTCCGCGTCAGTTATAACCTTGGCCGCCTGGATAAGTATGAGCGAACGCTCGCGGTCGCTCAGATCGAAATCTGAAAGCGCCTCTTCATACTTCTCGACCGCCGTCTGCAGAACTTCGGCGTCAGCATCGGCGAGAAAACCGGCTATCTCCGGCAGGCACGAGACGCCAAACCAGCCCAGCGCCTCGATCGCGGCCATCCTTATCGACTTCGGTATGCCGTCGGGCCACTCGTCAGAGGCCTGCATCCTCTGCACCAGCCTGACTACCGTCTTCTTGTCCTCCATATCGAGAGCCTTGCGGATCTCCTCAATGAGCTTGCGCTGCTCTTCGGTCAAGTTCAATTCTTCTTCGTCTTCGACCGCGAACGTCGGCTTCTGGCGGGCGGCCTCGTCCCCGCCGATCGGCACCGGCTTTCTGCTCTCGAGCCTCTTTCTCGCCGCTGCCAGGTTGGCGCTTTTGGCAGGCTTTTCCTGCGCTTTCTTAACGACTATCGCCTCGGCCGCCGGCTTTGGTTCATGCCCTTTGTCTATAAAGAACATGGATAGCGCGCCAAGCCCGGCCGCCACGACAGTCACCAATATCAACTTCCATGTATTCATTTATTTATTATATGCGGGAATCGCCCTCCAATGACAAACTTTGTCGCGCTACGCCGCTCAAAGCCCGAGCTTCGCTTTCGTCGCCGCCGCCACTCCGCCGGCCGCCTCGGCGCCGCTGTGCGACAGCGCGTTGAGCTGCGGAACCTCCGTCGGCCCGATCCACCCAGCCTTCACGCCCACATAGCCGTACAGCCACATCCCGCCGCAGACCACGACCGCCAGCACGATTACCGGCAGAACCACCTTCTTTAAAACGAGCTTCATCATGATTTAACCCTCCTTGTCTTTTTGGGCGCCGCCCGGCCGGGCCGGACGCTTCGCGCTTGTCGCCGCATATATTACCATATTTCCGCCCGTCTGCCTACCCTGAATTTTCACGCGAGACGGACTACTTGCCAAGCCAGTCGTTGATGTTGAGGTTCTGGGTGAGGTCGTCTTGGTGTCCGCTATCAATCTCCTCCATGACTTTATCGATAGAATTGACAACCTTGGTGGTGAAAGCAAGCTTTATCTCGTCGATGAGTTCCTTGCGATTGATTGTCGTGTCGCCGCTCAGCGCGCTGCGCACCTTGTTCACGAGCAGGACATTCTTGTTGTCCAATCCGCGGACTTTGTCCAATTCCTGCTGGAGAGGCTCGACGATGTTTGTGATTACATTGGAACGCACATTATCTTTGGCTTTCGCCTCCATGAGGTCCTGGAACTTTTTGTCGGCCAGTATTTCTTCCTTCGTCTTCACCCTTGTGTCGCCGGCGTTCGGGTTGTTCGCCAGAGCCTTTTTGGCCTTCTTCTCGATTTTTTCCAGGCTTTCTTTGATAATGGTCTTCTTCGCACTGTCAACCTTCGCGTTGAACACCTGCTTGTCATTCGGGTTCAAAAGGGCAAATGCACTCTCCAAATCGTCGATAAGCGCTTCCTGGCTGGCGGTGAGCGTTATTTTCTGCTGATTGACCTTGCCGGCGCCGTTATTCACGGCCTTGCCGCTTTTGTCTTTCGGGTCTTCAGCCACGCGCTCTTCGCCCGCCGGCTTGCCGGCGCCCATGGCCTTCCCGGCCTGGGCCTTGTTCACCTGGGCGAGGAGTTCCTCCCTTTCCATGCCCGTATTGACCGAGAATGTGTTGCCGCCGTCCAGCATGAAAGTTACCACTATACTCGCGTCGTCCGCTTCGTGAAGAGAGGCGAGCGCGGTATTCAACTGGATGGGATTGTTCTTGCCGGGCAGATTGCCCGGCCGATTCATGATTATCGCGATCTCGTTTGCAATCCCCTTCTGGAGGTTGCTGAGCGTCTCGGTTTCGCCTTCGCCCGTGTATTGAAGAATGCCCAGAATCGTATTCACCGACTGGTCCGCCTCTGACACCATGCTGTCGATCGTCCGGCTGTTAATCTCGTTGCGCTTCGTCTCGCGCGCTTCCATCGTCTCCTTGCTCACGCCTTTGTAGATATCTTCGCCGGTCTTAAGCGTCGCGGTGCCGTCGATTTCACGCTTTGTGTTGATTATGCCGGCATACTCGTCGATAATCTGGCGGACATCTGCGGCTGAGAGAGGCTTTATGCCGCCGGCCCTTATGACGTCGACCGACTTGCCGGCGATGCCGAGTTTCTCCTTGACGGACGCAATATCGTCGGGGGAGAGGCCCTCGCTCGCGAGCGCCCGGCAGAACGCGGTCTTGAGCGCCAGCGATTCCTCGGGCGATATGGGCGTATTGTTGAATATCGTCCACGTCTTGTGGTTGTTCGTGCGGTAGACGCTCGAACCGTCCTCGCTGAGCTTGAGCTGACCGATATTGTACTTGCCGCTGGCTGCGGCGCTGAACTGGTCGAGTGTCAAGTGCAAGTTGTCTAGATTTACGCCCATCTCGAAATCCCTTGTTTGTCTTGTACCGGCGGCGGCTCCGCACACCTGTGCTGAACATGCCGACCATGCCTCTACATCATATATACACGCGACAACATCAAAAGGTTACACCTGCATCATGCGAAAATCTTCGTGTGATGCATCCTCCCGGACCTCAGACGGACGATAATCGGCGATTGCGCGGCTCCAGAACAGTGCCGTTTCGATGAAAGAGACGATTTTCTTCTCGACATCGTTGGCCAGTTCATCCGGAGATTCGTACTTTTGCAGGCGAAAGCGCTGCGCTGCGCTGTCGAGAGCGAGCGTGGCCCCTGCGGTCTGCGAAAAGAGGTTGTTGGCTTCCAGCAAGATCCGGCAAAGCCTTTCAGCGCCTTCCGGGGGCAGCCCGCCGAGGTCCGCCGACATCAGAACCAGATTCCTCTCGTCCTCGCTTTGAATCAGCACTCGCACCTTTGTACCGCCATCCTCGCTCGCCACCTCGAATGCTGTCGAATCTTCCACGACCTTGAGTTCAAGGTGGAATGCATTCTCCAATATTGATGCTATTTCTTCGAAAATCATGGTTTTGGTCTGGTTCTGTCTTGTTTCTCGCCTGCTCTTGCCTGCCAAGCGCGTATTATACCATAACTTGCGCCTGTTTGTCCATGTGCCGTAGATTATAGCTACGAATAATCAGACATATAAACACATTTATCCAATGAATAAATCAATCTTAAAGCACCTTATCCAAACGAATCAACGCCGAAGCCCCGCTCGGTCAAACCAAACGGGGCTTCTTGATACAGCAAAGGCCGCCCTCTCGGACGGCCCTCAAATGCAATCAGGTAAAACTCACACCTCTCTCCAACTCCAACTCATCTCTCCAACTCCCAACTCCTCCACTCCTAACTCCCTCACTCCCACACTTCGCTACTCCCTCACGCCCCCACTCCTTCACGTCTCTCCACGCTTTCACCAAATTGACAAGTCCCTTCTTCCTCTGCACCCGGCTCACAAACAACAATACCTTCTTACCATCTGCACGCTCTACACGGCTCAAACTCCCCCACTCCCTCTCTCCCACACTCTCAACTCTACATGTTTCTACACGTTCTACACGGCTATTTATATTCACCCCCAGCGGAGCGGCAAACGGCCAAGCGGCAACGCCCACGCGCCACCTCTTGCGCCCAGGCGCAAAAAGGCCCGGCTGGAGATGAATCCAACCGAGCCTCTTTACACCTGTTGCCAATGGCAACAGCCAACGCCTTTTTAAGCAACTTTCTTCTCATCCCCCCTTGCGCCGCAAGAGATAATTCCGTACAATTACAACCAGCACGCCCTCGTAAGCCTCTGGAACTTCGGTTTCAAGCTCAAATTTCGAGGGTTTTCCATTATGCACAACATAATCCCACTACACTCGTCCGACACAATGATTGCACCCTGACACAAAGTCTCCACGCCACCCGATGGGCACATAGACAAATGCCTCGCGGGGCACTGAAACAGACCGACAAGAGACACATGACATCCTCATAACCAGCCGAAAGAATCAAAAAACGCCCAACTTCTCACTTTTTCAAAGGCACCCCCTTGCGCCCAGCAAAAATTTTTGCTACAATACACTCAACATACGCGCCGGACCGCTTGCCCGCCTTGTGCGGGGAATGTCCATAAAGGGCGCGTTTCTTTCTATGCAGATAACAGTCAAATCATCATACCCCAAGGGCTGGCTTGACTATGACGGCCAAGTCGAGAAACTGAAGAAGCGAGGTCTGAAAATTGACGATGTGGAATTTGCCAAGCAGTTCCTTGCGTATTCCAACTACTACCGATTTACTGGCTACTGCCTCCGATTCCAGCACAAGGACGAATCCGGCGAGCGCGTGTTCAATGACGGTGTTTCCGTCTCCGACATAATCGACATCTACAAAATTGACAAAGGCCTCCGAGATTGTGTTTCAGATGCACTCGGAGCGATTGAGATTAGTTTCCGTTCCGCCGTTGCATACCATTTTGCGGAGGCACACGGGGCTTTTGGACATACGATAAAGGAAAATTTCGTCCGTCCATTCATAATGCGCCGGACAGATGCAAATGGTCGAGAGCAGCCATCCCCTTATGACGAGTGGCATGAGGGTCTTGTCTCTGAAACGCGGCGTTCAAATGAATTGTTCGTCAAACATTTTGAGGCGAAATATCTCCAGTTCCCCGATCTTCCTATCTGGACTGCGCTTGAGATATGCTCCTTCGGAACACTCTCCAAGATGTTCAAGAATATGCTGCGGTTTGACATGAGACCTATCGCCGCAAGATATTCTCTTCAACCTTCGACGCTGGATTCATGCATGCATTCCTTCGTCTATGTCCGCAACATATGTGCGCACCATAGCAGACTGTGGGACAAGGAATTCGCCATATCTCCACAACTGCCGCCCGGCAGGAAATGGGATGTCGTGCGCAATGCGAACAAAAAGTTGTATGCGGTAGCGATGTTGGTAAATTGGATGCTCGCGCATGATTTCTTCGGGAAAGCGATGCATTCAAACTGGAAGAAACGTTTTGAGACCGTCGTCGACTCTCTCTTCGATAGATTCCCAGAACTAGCACACCACACAGGTATTCCCGCCGACTGGAAGAACCAAGAAATTTGGTCTTCCATCAAGCCGGCTCAACCGCCCACGGAACCTAACCCATCTTCACTATAGAGCAAAGGCCGCCCTCTCGGACGACCCTTAAAAGCAATCAGGTGATACTCACACCACTCTACAACTCCAACTCAAAACTCATCCACTCCTAACTCCCCCACTCCTAACTCCCCCACTCTCAACTCCTCCACTCTCAACTCCCCCACTCACTCACTTTATACTTCCGCTCCTGCTCCTTGCGCTGCTCGTCGGGCGGGAGGGAGTCGAAGCGTCTGCACCAACGGCGATAGGCGATCGCGCCGGCAATCTCGATGCCAATGATAGCAACAACTACAACGCCAACTACAATCAGCACAATCTTCATTTGGCTCCCTTATACTCCTTCGGCGGATTCAGAACGGCCACAATTACGAAAACCACGCCAAGAAGCGCAACGCCCCCTAGCGCGACCTCAATGACATGAAATGCAAGTTTCATGGTTAGACATCCTCTATGGATTCATTCCAAATATTATCGCCCTTACGCCTACGATTACGGGAACGGCCCCAAAGCAGAAGAAGGATAGGCCTAGGCAATTTAGAAATGATAAAACAGGTCAGACCTATTTTATCATTTTAGTCTTCGCGGGGCTTGACGCGATTGCGGCTCCCGCTGAAGGCTGCCGACAAAGAAGAGATAACGAAGATTTGATGTAGCGATATACGCCAAAAAAGCCGCGCGATGCGGGAGATTTCTGGATAATTGCGTATAGGAGAAATGATAAAATAGGTCAGACCTATTTTATCATTTTAGTCTTCGCAGGGCGTGGCTGCATGGCGGCGTCTGTTGCGGCCCCAAAGAGAGGCTATGGTCACAAGCGTTGAATCGATCGTGAGGATAATTGCACCTAACACAAGAGCGATGATCTTCATCGTGTGCATATCAAATCCTTTATTGCCGAACTGAGCATTGCAACTCTTTGGGCGGAAGTTCCATCCCTATAGCCACGCAAGTAAGTCAACCTGCCGCCATATGTATTGCCATCGCCCCACGCTGGGGCTCCGTCAGTGGTTATCACGCGCTTGTCGCGCTCAAGTGCCTCGGCGATGACGAGTCCAAAGTTCTCCGACAACGTTGGGAGAACAAGCACGTCACACCATTGATACGCCGCCTCTTTATCGGCATCACTGACAACACCTTTGAATTCTACGTTAAGACCACGGCGAGTGACAATCTTCTTGAGCTTCTTCCCTTCGCCCTCGTCTTTACCGATGATGACAAGTTTGCAATCAGTCGGCATCGCCTCAAGCAGATATTCAACACCCTTCAACGGATGCAACCGTCCAACATAAAGCAACTTTGCTTTGGAGGATTGCTCATATCCTGAACAAACTATCGGTGCTGAAAACGAGTCCATCTCGTCTGATTTGTGTGCCAACCGGACAATCTCCACTCTCTTCACTTTTGGCTCGAACGCCTTGATCCATTCTACTTCATCCTCGCATGTTGCAACAATTCGATCTGCATGGCGAAACAACCAACGCTCAATAGGCGCAACCCAGCGCTTCTTGTGCCAATGGTATCTCAGTTTCGTCGGGTCTGTGCAGCCATGCGGCATACGGACGAGTTTTTTACCTGTTAGCAACGTCTTGATGCTTGCTCTTATAACCAGCGGCGTCCACATGGAATGCACCCACACCTCGCCATCCTCGCCGACGCCACGCGCAACCAATTGTTTCGCCGCCACCGCAATCCCGCACGTCGGATCGTCAACTCCTGGTATTACATGATAAGCACTCACTTTGCCGTCTCCGTCATCTCCATCGCCTTCTGTACCAGTTCTCCGACATCGCCGCTTTTGAAAAGCGTGATGCGCCCCGCGTGCCGTTCCGCCACAGCGACATTACCGGGATTGTCGCTGGCAAGAACAGGACGTCCGATTTGCAGATACTCAAACAGCTTGAGCGGATAATTCCATTTGAAGGCATATGTTGCCAAATATGGGACGACAAGCACATGACACCGCCTCAGCATCTCAAACGCCTCATTCTGCGGCATACGACCGGCAAAGACAATCGGGTCGCCTGCATTGCCGCTCGGAGGATTGCCAATCCACAAACATTTTTTGTCTGGCATACGCTTCATCGCTTCTGCCATCAACTGCCCCCCCTTGCCGATTTCCCAATTCGCAAGAACACCGAAATCAAACTCAAAACCATCTTCTTCTGCATGTTCCGACTTCTCAACATAATTCAAATCTATTTCTTCAAAAGCGTCCTGCATCCGCAATTCAACCTGTCCTTCACGCGGCTTGTAGCCGATTTCATCCAAAAGGCCAGGATGAATATTCAAAACAAGTTTGTCGCACCGCTTGGCAAAAAATCTGAACGCAGCATCTATCGCCCAACGGATCGGCCGGAAACCGTCACGCCATCTCAGGCTCGGCGGATCCCAAAGAAACACCGTCCAATGGCAACCATAGCGTCGCTTCAATCGCCACCCGACAAGCATACACGGGAAATCAAACCCTGTGAAAACCTTAACATCCCCCTGCGATTCAGCACCTCTGCGCTTCTGCGTTAAAACGTCGAAGACGTTGGCAAACCGAACAATCTCAACACACTTTTCTGCGATCTCCATTGGGACACGGCAATGCTCTGGCACATACAGCGTCGCAGCGTACCGCGTCGCCACCTCCAACGGCTTGCGATAGGCATTGGCATTTTTGGAATACCAGCCGATGTCGCAACGCGTAATGTAGACAGCCCGCTCTTTCATTGGCTATATCCGCGCAACGCCATCCCACCTGGGATTCTTCCAGTACTTTCCGCCGCGCGTCAAAAGATGCCACAGGCCCCAACACTTCGGGCGCTTCCGGATGTTCGGCACCACTTGCCCGTCGGACAGCAACGTGTGCGTTGCGTCAAGAACATTCGGGCCGAAGTCGCGCAATCGATTGTTGCGCCTGTTCGCCAGGGCCTCTTCACCGGTCCATACCTGCCGCCGACCGCCCGCGACGTGCCCATAATCATGGAACTGGTGTTCAACCCGAATCGCATAACTCGCATCAATAACCGGGATGCCCTTGCGCAGGCAATAGGCGACCAAAGCGTTATCGCAATACGCCCGACCCATCAGCGTCCGCGGCAAATCATGAAACATTCCGCGCCGGAAAACGAAATAATCCATACCGCTCGGCCGGTGCAATCGCTTGGCACCATCTTCCAGAATATCAATCCTCTGTCCTGTCAAAAGAAACTCGTGATCAAACACCTCTTGCCGCCACGCATCCATCTGCATCAGCAGCTGCCTGATTTGCCCTTTGTCAAAAAGAATATCGGCATTCGCATACATAAAGATGTCCGCATCGGAATCGCCCTCGACAGCCTGAACCATTTCGCTAAACGGAACCAGCGGCCCATCGAATTCGATAATATCTGAAAGCATAAAGGCGTCATGCCAGTTCGCAAGCGAACGCGACTGAATATCATCCAAACGTTTCGATGGCCGCTTGAGAGACGTGAAAAGAGCAATCACCATTATCTTCGCTCCAAGGTTCTTTCGTTCGCAATCAGGCAATAATATAGTCATCATTCACATTCCGTCATTTCAAAGCAGAGCTTTATTCTTATATCGATAAACAATTCTCTCAACATCGGACTTACATTCATTATCGTGCAGATATTCTCGCATCGTATAACGCCGATTTTCAGAACCAATCTTATCTCGTGCCCTTAACAAGTATTTGCCTACCAATTCCCAAGCAGGCGGCAGTAGGAATCCATGTTCCTCAAAATATTTCACCACATCATCAAAACACTGCATGCTTTTAAGTTCATGATAATTTACATCGACAACCCACGGATAATCTTCGTCTCTCAAGTTTTTCAAAAATGGCAACATCCAATGCAAAACCGGATCCAGAGATTTTCGCATTACAGCTTCCCAACGCGCATTGTACGAACCATAAATCTTTTCATTCCATTCACACACTTTAGAGAGCCACAGCCACTTCTCTCGCAAAAGCGTTTCATTGGGGTGCGCGTCCAACGGCATTTTTTGCACCTGTCTTGCAAACACTGTCAGTAGTCTATCATAATCAGCATCATTGCAAATGAGATGCATACCGTCATCTTCTCTATGATGCACCATGGGGCGATGATGGCCCCCGTCCTCTTTTTCCAACAACAACACCTGCAGTAGCAATAGCCCGTCATCGCAATCCTGATCCGCAAACATGCGATAGAGGAACGAACCTCTTTCGTGCTGATCTGGATAATATTTCCAAGTCAGCGTAACAAGGCACTCAAGCAGGTCGGCAAACAAAGCCCTCTCCAGATTCAAATAAGTAACAGGGTTCTCAATGTCGCTTATTTTATCGCCAAGCCTTGCAACCGCTATCTTTGCAAACGCCAAGAATACATTCGAGAGACGCACCATACTTTTCTTTTGCAGAAGATCCATATCGCTTTGAAGAGCATAAAAGAGCGGTCGCAGATAACCATTACCATAGAACTTCTGGATCAACTCTTCAATGCGCGGACCACACGGCTCGCTTGCGACCATCTGTACAAACTCTTCAACCTGTGCTTTGGGAATGGCGACGGACCGCTCGGTATACCCTGTAAAATAATTATCATAATACGACGAAACTACCATTCTGTAATCGCGCATCGCATCAATAGACTTATAAGTCACAGCCCAATATTCTTGCATCGAGTCGTTAGTGTCTTGTCGATAACTTGATTTGAAATGCAAGACATGTGTCAGAAACAGCCATGTCGCCTTCTTCTTGAACTTATCCCGCTCGCAAGAGAATAACGCCAATAATTCTTCTTCCTGCCGTTTTCCCTCAGCAAGCAACTCATCTTTCTCACGATACAGAGTCTCATACGTATCTGGATAAAAATATCCCAACAACGTCAACGAGATAAAGTCATCCTCGCAAATGCAAGGCCGAGAGTGATTTTGAGGATTTGTGTACAGATAATATAACTGCGTGCCTACATAATCTGCACACTGCCGGACGTGACGCATTGTCTTTACGAGCAGCGGAATCATCTTGGCCGCGCATGAATTCTCGTCCAGCGCAGCCAGTCGTCTATCTTTAAGCATTTTCGAGATCAACTCCATCAGAAGATTCGGCAAGCGCTCTTTGGGCAGTTGCGGCAATTTAAAAGCAACTGGAAATATTTTCTCCAAGTACTCGTGCCCCGCGCCAATCTGATTGTCTTTGCAATCGCCAACGATCTCCCGCCCCAACGCCATCTCGACATGCTGCTGATCAGCCAAAACAAGATAGGTTACTCTCGGGAAGTCGCAGTTTGTCCGAATGAGTCGGATAAGCTCAATTATTTCTTTGTGCATCAGTCGATCTACGTCATCTATCACAACCACCAACCGCTGGTTTTCAGGCAGCATACACAACATCTCTCTGACGCGCGACTCGAGCGCCGCCGTTCCTGAAAAAGCACGGACGCAAGAATTTAAAAAGTTGATACAACCAGATTGGGCCGTCAACGCCTCCCATAGGCTCGAACTAGAAAGTTTCGCACCCAGAAGTCGCAAATCCATCGCACCACCCGGCAATCCCAGGTTAACGACAGTGCTGGCAAGAGTATCGCACAACTCAGCCGCATACCCTTCTTTGGCCCTACTCCCCCAGGGCGCAAAGCGCACGAGAAAGAAGTTTTGCTCAAAATTGCGCAGCCGATCATCCAGAATATTCACGACACTCGTCTTACCTTCACCCCATGCGCCATAAAGTGCAATAAACGCCGCCTGCGGTTGCCGACACGATTCTTTGATGGCATGGATAATCGCATCCACAAAAGGCAATCGGTCAAGACGGTCTTCCGATGCTTGCGTAATGGGCGCATCAATTCCTTGTGACTCCCCGACCAACAGACACTTATATGGATGAGATGCCCTCAATCGTTTGATAGCTTGGATGATGCTAGAGGCCATCCATGTGATCGCTAGCACCAGTATTATGGCCATGGCGCATTGCAGCAAAAGGCTGTTGCCCATTTGCTGACACACGGTGACATAGCACGAAGACAGACGGCTAAGGAGCGCGTGGCAGGTGGCAACCGCCAGAAAGGCGCCCGCCGCGACACCGGCATACAGAACGATGAAGCCGAAATGCACGACTATAAATTTCAGTATAGCACACATTGTCTTTCCATAGCTAACGATGTAATGCATCATGGTCGCGATAAACTCACACGCACAGCATCTCCACCCCATATTGCAAGAAGATTTCATCAACCAATCCAACCTCTCTTCTAGTGCATGTCAATCGCCTTTAGTGACGGTGCAATACCCGCACTCTCGTAAACTCATATACCAATATCCATGCCGCGCGGGGAACACACCAGAGGTCGCGCTTTAGGACCCTCCATCCGCCCGTCAACATCCTCCACAGCCAGCAGATGCCGTATTTGTGAACCCACTGCGGAACCGGCTTCTGCGTTCCGGCGTGAAAATCGAATGCCGCGCCAACGGGCAGAACAGCAGCCGCATTGAACTCGCCCAAATGACGAGCGCACCACTTCTCCTGCTTCGGGCTGCCAAGCGCGACCCAGAGAAAATCGCACTCCATATTTTTCGGCACTTTAGGATCGGGCGAATACTCAGGAGCGAATGTCCCGACGATTTTCACACCGGTAAATCTCGCCTCCATGTTTGCCTTCAATTTCGCCAATGTCTCTTCATTCGTACCGCAAAATGCGTGCCGCCAACCACGGCCAATGCCGTATTTCATAGCCTTCTCGAAAAATACGGGACCGATGACGCGTCCCGGCAACTTGCCACCGCTTATCGCCGCCAACTTGACCATGACGATTCCATCCGACATGACGGCATCCGCCTTGCGATAGGCAGCAGCCAACTCCTCGTCCCGCCATCCATGCGCCAATCCATTCGCATCGCAGAAGCACACCAACCTACAATCCCCTTTTCGTGTATTTAGTGGTTCCATACTCCGCCACGAATCCATCTCCGCGAGCAGCGACTCATAGCCAACTGCTGCCATGTCCCAATAGCGAGTTTTTACTTTCTCAATCATAAACAATGAATAGGGAATATAAGCCGATATCGATTGCGCATCAAATACGCAATCAACACGAGCTTCAGCTCAATATATTACAGGAAACTTAGTGCTGTATCATCATCTACGCCGCCAAGACTTAGTCTCAACAAACGGCGCTTTGATTATCTTTTCCACCAACGGATAAATACCGGCATAATGCGAAGCGTTCAGACATTCGGGGAATTGGCCATGCGTTGCAGCCCATGCCTTGGCTCGCCTAATTGCAACCTCTGTTTGCGTCATCTTCCCTACATCGAACTGTGCTCCGCTCTTGTGATCATACTTCGGCATCAACTTGTGCAACAGACCATGCAGTTCATGCCTATCGAGAGGGAAGTTGTCCATTTTAGAACCATCCTCTGTGCAGAGGACTCCCCAGATTTCTATACACGGCGACATGAACGCCACATGGATACGATAAAAAACATCACGCGATTCGCATCTAGCTATATCGCGGACCTTGCAATCATCATCGCATCTTTCCGGGCACTTCGTCAAAACCGACCTGACCTCCAACATCTCCTTAGCCTTCGCATCGTGGTCGAAAACAACCCATATTTCCGCATTGGGATTATGACGCAAGTCCTTGGCAACTTCGACAGCAAACCTCAAAGCTCGTTCCAACAGGACCACGGGCGACGAGACGGATGGCTTCTGCACAATCCTAATGTCGCGATTCTTCGCCAAAGCCTGCAAGTAGCCCAGCTCCGTCTTGCCCTCATGAAAGAGGTAGATGACAGGCGAAACAGCATAATCATTCGCCATACACCATCTCCCCTCCCAAGCTAGGCAACGCGCCATACAACCCCTGCAGATAGCCCTTCTCTAGATTCTTGTCGTGCCTTGGCTGAAACTGGTAAAGCGAATAGAGGTCTGACGAACCATCAACACGCTTCTCGGCGAACCAAATCTCATCGGTCCGCCAAATGTCGTGCGTCATCAGGTTTGTATCATGCATGGTTATCACAAGTTGTGCGCCATCGGCCCTGCGTTCCATGAAAGACTTAAGGAGGTACTTCATCAATACAGGATGAATATGACAATCAGCCTCGTCTATAAACCATGTTCCAGTGCCACGATGCAACTGATACAGCATCGGCGAGAGATGGATCAACCGCACAGTCCCGTCAGATTCGGACTCCGCCCGCAACGGAACGCCATTGTGCTGCAGGCGAAATTCCTCACCACTAATTCCGTTGGCATCCTTTTTAATCAAATAAAATCCTCGGCTAATGCCCAATACACGAGCACCATCCCCTTTGAAAGGATTCATATTGAATATAATCTCGGCTTCCTTGCTGGACAAAGGCTCCCACGAGAGATCCGTGACGCCCAAGTCCGCACGCTTCAACAGCTCAAGCAGAAACGTCTTGAAGTCTTCTTGTTTGATAAAGGTGTAGAACGCCGCTGGATTCGGACGCGACTCCGTGCCTAACACGAACATTTGACTAAGCCCGACATAAGCCGACAGGATTACATCGGCCATCGCGATATCCAATTTGTTTTCCCTCAAACCATCGGAAATCAACTTAGGCAGATATAGCAGATTATCCGCCAATGTCCGTTGCCTATACCACTCAGCCTTATCAAGTCGCTCATCAAGTCCAAGGCGAGTTCCATTCTCCCTGTCGAACAGAATTGATTCCCGTTCGCCACTGACCTGCCAAAGGGTTTCCCTCTTGACCGCAAGTCCATCCGTAGCGACTGCATACCTGAACATCAAGCCTTCATTGGAAAAAACAATGTCGAATCTCATTTCCGGTCTAATAGATTCAGACAAAGCAAACTGCATCCCACGCACTACAGAGCAATCGCCACGAAAAACCATCTGCTGAAATAAATCGACAGCCTTAAGGAGATTGGACTTGCCAGATGCATTAGCACCATATATTGCAGCCCCTCGCAAGACTGAAATACCATTCACATCGCGAATATGGTTCTCATGCCGCGAAGTCTTGCGACCAGCCTCCATTGAGAAAGAGACAGGCGCATCAAACGACAAGAAGTTCTCGATTGTGAGATTTATAAGCATCTTCTACCTCCAACGGCGTGTATTATACCATATCTCACTCACCCAACGCAATAGAACTTGTGAAAAAATCTCATAATCATATCTACCCGCAGAAAACTCGCCAATAGCAAAATACCAATAACTACCCCTCACCTAAACCACTTATAGCCGTAATAGCCGATGTACTCGTGGATGAACGAGTTATTGCGGGCGAAGGCGTCGAAGCTCGGCAACAGACCACGCCATTTGAAAGGTTCATCCTTCCACGGCAATGCCTGATAATCCGTCGCGGCCGGGATGCACTCTATCTCAGGCGCATACTTTTTGAACATGTACAAGCTTCGTTTCATGTGACATGCGCTCGTCACCAACAATATACTTGGCTTCTTTGCGACCTCTGCTCCTTTGAGCCTCTGCGTTACAATTTCTCCAACAAATTTTGCGTTCTCCTCGGTGTTCACCGCCTTGTCCTCCAACACAACAGCCTCACGCGGAACACCCAAATCCACAAGCAATTTCACATCCCCGAACTCGGCACCGACATTGCTTGAAATGACGATAGGCGCTTTCCCAGCCTTCCAGAGCCTTGCCGCATGCCATGGCCGGTCCGCCGCCTCATTCATGCAGGCGTAGGGATAGCATTCGTCACCCCAAACGCCTCCGCCCATCAAAACAATCGCATCAGCTTT
The DNA here is from genome assembly GCA_045545855.1 of Kiritimatiellia bacterium. GTDB lineage: Bacteria > Verrucomicrobiota > Kiritimatiellia > RFP12 > UBA1067 > UBA1067. The sequence continues at coordinate 23,832 of JAZQBR010000203.1, forward strand.
CGTCATATCCTCCGCCAACTGTACAGGGTAATCCTCTTCAAGCGGCAACGCCAGCCAACCGCCGACAATCGGCATCGACCAAAACCAGAACCATGACAAGGCCGTTCCCAAAGTCCACATCACTGCTTTACGCTTTTTGAGCAGGGCAAACGTCTGCCCCAAGGCAACAGCCACAATGCCTACAAACAGCGGATTGGCGACAAAACCGACAATCTTATTTATCGTGTTCACAATTTCATGCAACCATGTAGAACATGTAGAACGTATAGAAACCAATCACCAACCACCAAAGACTATCAACTGACCACTTCCCCGTAAATCTCCATTAGTCGCTTGTAGTTCGCTTCTTCTGAATATTTAGTTTCAGCCTCGTGCTTTGCCGCTGCACATACTTCGTCATAATCTGAACGCGACAGAAACCGCTTTATCGCCGCCGCACATGCCTCTGCATTGCCAGCCTCAAACACTTCACCGAAACGGTTTTCCTGCACGATCTCTGGCAAGGCACCAAGATTGCTCGTCACAACAGGCGTTCCCTCTAGCATTGATTCCACGACCGTCAATCCAAATGTCTCCCACCATTCACTTGGAAGGACAGTAGCCTTGGATTTAGCCATAAGACGGAGTACTTCAGCGGCTGATTTCAGGCCGACAAACTCAACATCCCCCCCGTCGGCAAGTTTCTCAAGCTCCTGCCGATCAACACCATCGCCGACTATTATCAGCTTGAGGTTATTTAACCATGTAGAACATGTAGGAGCATGTAGATGTTCTTTATGACAAATAATCTTGAAAGCCTTTATAAGAGTTTCGACACCTTTCTCTTTCGATAGCCGCCCAACATAAACTATCTGATCTTTCTTAAGGATGGGGGATGAGGGATGTGGGATGGGGGATGGGGGTGTTATTCTCATCCCTCCTATCTCATCTCGCATCCCTATCACAAAATTGCCCTTCACAGCAATTTTGTGTTCTGGCCAGCCATATTCAACCATCTTCCGCTTCTGGAACTCGCTCAGTACAATAAACCTTGAAACCCACTTTGGCAACCGCCTTCGATAAAGCGCAATGTTGATTGCAAGCGGCAATGTTGCCGCCAGACTTCCGCGATAGCAACGATACTTGATTCCATCACATACACATCTCTTATCCAAACACAGCGAGCACACTTTCCCGTCCCTCGTCGGCACGCCTGCCGCACAAGCCATTCGATAGTTGTGTAGAGTCATCACGACCTGCGCATACTTGCTCGCCGCACGAACCGCCAACGGGCTGATAAGCGGGAAGGTGTTATGGAAGTGAACGACATCCGGCTTGAATTCTCTACATTTCTTCGCAACCGCCCGCGCCGCGAACGGATTGCCGACCGTACACAGCGCCCCTTTGATTTTACCCAAGATCCTTTTAATTGCATTGCCGCACCGTATTTCATCACTATGCCGGGCATATACAGCGACCTCATGTCCATGCTTCTCCAGCATGGCCTTCTCTGCCTCGAAGACCTTGTTCTCGCCTGACGGCGCCGATGAGCCATAGTAGTTATGGACAAGGAGAATCCTCATGTTTAATTAGCCGTGTAGAACGTGTAGATCGTGTAGAATTATGCGGTGATGGTACGACGCTCGAATTTATAGGAACCAAAATTTACAAGAAGTCCAACAGGATGCCGCGTGATCTTCAAGTAGTTTATAATCTGGGCAAAGTGTTCAGGAGCAAACGTTTTAACGGCCTTAAGCTCAACTATCAAGCTATCATTTACAAACATGTCTACAAAATACTCCCCGACACAATATCCGTCCCTGTCGAACACTTTAAGCGGTTTTTGTCGTTCGACTTTATAGCCCGCAATTACAAGCCTATGCTCCAAGGCCGCCTCATAAACCTTTTCCAGCAATCCCGTGCCAAAGTATTCATGCACCCCATACGCAATCTGACCTACATCAGCTGCCAGTTTCCTTAATTCATCAGCGCAACCATCCATACTTCCCACCTTCTGCACGTTTCTACACGTTCTACACGGTTAGAACCCTTCCCCTCCTTCTACACGGATATGCATCAATTCCCAACAGCCCTTTGACCTGCTTCTTAAACCAGGATTCATCCTTGCCCTCGACCCACTGCCCTGCGTCTTCCCAATCCCAGACATACAATTTGCCATCCACGATAGAACAGTTCCACGGAGCAAAGTCGCCGTGCGACAAACCCGCCCTTCTCAATTCGTCCAGAAATACATAATGCTCCTTCTGCATCCGAACAGGGCTTTTGCCTTTCGGCAATACCGACTGCGCACTCCATGTCCATGCCCCATCATGCCCGACATCGCCTATGGCAACAGGTACTTGCGCACACAAAGGCGTCATCATCAGCCTTTTCAGCACGTCCACCTCTTCCCTGATCGCCTCTGCCGCCTTATCTGTCCTTCCCAACTTCAATATGATTTCATTTGTGTTTAACACAGAGTCACAGAGACGCAGAGGATTGGGAGAGTCAGAAGAAATCTCTGTGCCTCTGTGCCTCTGTGTTAAAACCTTCACCAGCACCGTCAACTTGGACTTCGCCGAATCGTTTCCCATATAAAGCGTTATCCACTCTATCTTCTTTGCGAACTTTGCGTTCTTTGCGGCTAAATCATCTATCGCTTTCCCTATTACCTCGTGTCCATCCAGTTCATCAAACCGCTTGATTGGCCCATGAACCATCTTCTCGATGGGCAGCCATGCGAACCATCCCAGAACCTTTACAGCCCACTTCAGCACCTTGCGCCCTGGCGTGTGCATCGCCAGCCCTGCCCGCTTGCTTGCGGCAGATGAAAGGTCAATCCACACGCGCGGTTTCGGAGACGGAAGGCCAAGGAATCTGTGCATAGATATTTTCATGTGCACCTCATGATACAACATGCTTTAATCCCATTTTGAACAACCCACAAGAATTCCGTCTACCAATATCCAAAACGAGGCAAATCAAGTATGTAATCACCGATGTCGCACAGAACGCCGCCAAAATCCCCCAACCTTGTTTTTCGACAAGGCACAACTCCAATCGCGACATCAAGGATAGGCCTCCAGAAGTGATGTGAAGAAGATACACCGCAAATGCTGATGGCGCAAGAAATAACACTATTCGTTCCATTGTCGATGGCATCTTCAACCGCCTAAAGAACTCAAAGGCGAAACAGGAAACGACAAACGCCGGGATCCACCAGTACCACCAGAATCCGGCCAGCATCGCTATCACACATATCGGCAGCATCCAGATGGCGTTGCGCATCGTGCAGAAACGTCCCAAGTCCAATGACTTGTATAGCCGCACTGCTATATAAATACCGACAAGTGAAAGGAATGTGCATCCATCGAGTCCGCGCGGCGACGGAATCCAATCCCTGACATAAGGTATTGCACACATAACACCCCACGCATAAACAGCGAACAATACAGGGGCTGACAAGATAAAAATCGTGCGCCCAACTTTACCGGCAAATGCGGCATCAATAAGTGGAGCAAGCATCATAAGCAACAGATAAGCCCACAGGAACCAATAGCCGCAAATGCCTTTAATGGCATATAATGCCCCCGCCCCCCCTGCAATGTTTGACACAATAGCACACCAGATGCAGAGCGCGACCATATTCAGACACTTACGCACGTTGAACTTCACACCGAAATATCCAGATATAAACACAAACCCACATACGCACCAGTCAAGAATTGTCCAATGCGAACCGTCTTGTGGATATGCACACTGCACTGCAGCATGCATGGCGACAATGCCAAACATCATCAAGAGCCGCATAAGCTCAAGCCCTGCGTTACGTTTCCCGTTCATTTACGACCTCCGCATATATCTCATTAATTAAAGCGCCGCAGTTCGCCCATGTGTATTGCGCTTTGATGCGTGCTTGCCCAGTTCCGCCTTGTGTTTTGAGTATCTCGAAATCACGAAAATAACGCCCAAGCACCGCAACGAGGCCGTCAACAGAATCCGAATTGCCGCATCAACATTCACAGGCACGGTCATTCCGCAAAACGCAAGCCCAAATCCCGTCGCATCGCCATGCATCCACAGAATCATCGACTGGCAATGGATACCGACAACCATCAATGCGCATGCAAAGGCCGCCGCACCAAGACGCTTGCTTGTTTCTACGTCGCCTTCATTTGCTAAATCAGTCTGAACATCGTCTTATAGTCGTATGCACAATCACAGAATGTCTGACTTAAGAATCTCGCTGCACAGCGCGCCAGCCACGAAACGGCAAGAGATGCAATAAAACCGCAAATATAGCACAATGGGAAATACGAGGTAAACATGAATGTCTTTGCGAGCCAGCCGACGAGATACATCTCCAGTGAAAGTCCTCCTACGAACATCACAAGAAAATTGACGACTGGATGTCTCATTGCACGAATGCAGAAATCCGACATGCAAAGCCTATATAGGCCCCAAACGCCAACCAAAAGCGGCACGCCCATTAGAATCTGCAATCTGGCAATTAGCTGGACTCGACCTGCCAGATAATATATTGCATAAAATAGCACAATCCCCCCCCCCCCCGAATAAAAGCGGCAAAGAGATTGTTCTTTCGACCTCGTCTTTTCTCTGTGCCATATATGCGCCCTCTATGAAAAACACAAAGAACAGCAAGTATTTCAAACTGTTATCGCCAAAGAGCCATGCACCACAGTCAACATCCTGACATCCCCATCCGAATGCATATGCTATTAATGTCATCCCCAAAGAAATCCAAACCAGCAACCCAAGCCGATTTGACATCAATCTAACTATAAAATAATAAACACCATAATAAACAAGCAAACACGTCACAAACCAACCACTCCCGGCAAGCGCAAACGCAACCGAACAGCCAAGGCCCAGAAAACCCTTAACGAACGCCGCAACCAAGCAGGTTGGCCACAGTCTAGCCAGCCTACGCTTCATCCATAGATCAAAGCGGACCATCCTCCCTAATTGGCAGAGATAACCAGAAACGAAATAGAACAGTGCGCATCCAATACCACCGCCCGTGGCCAGGAAAGAGTATTTTCCATAGTAAGGCCCAGCCAAGTGATTGAATATCATCATGGTGGCAATGAACTTAAGGATATCTATACCTACTATTCTATTCATAGTCGTTTCAATTCGTTTAGTACCTTTAGCAAAATCGGCAAAACCTTTCTTTGCTCAAACACTCCGCTCCATGCGATTACAATACCCTCCTAATATTGCTATAATCGCAGGAATCAACTCCGATTTCACACAAAACAGTCGAATCCACGCCCCACAATTTACGTGCCTCTCTTTGGTTTTCCCCAGTGGCGACAATCAAGCGATTTGTTTCGGCGGCACGTCTTGCTGCCATTCGAGGACGCAGAAGGAAATGAGAATGACACCAGTTTATTATATTCCTTGCAGCAAATTCAAGCACACCAAACATACCCATAAGGGGCAAGAGCCGCCAAGCAGTATAGCCCAGTCCACCGATAGGCCCCCAGGCAAAAGGGACTTTAAGTTTCCAAAGATAACCCGGCTCGCGAAAGCCCACCATATTCAACTGATGCACAAGATCGAATCCAACAATTTTGTGCAAATCACACGCTTTCTTATATGCACGCCATTGCCAGACGCGATAGAACCAATAGTAGCTTGGGGGCCATATCTTGCGAAGCAACCGCGCTCTTGGCTTGCGAATGAATGTCCAGTGGACGTTCTGCATTTCGTCGGGATGATCGGCAAGATATTTTTCAATATCCGGACGCCACTTCTCTTCTTCGACAATTGCCCACACTTCGTTCTCCTTGGCAATCATCTTTAGGAAATGCCACCCCATGCCCGGCTCCGACCCCCTGTATGGGGAACAGGCGTAAACTGAAACCAAAACTTTTTTGCCGCCACCGCCATAAATATCTTTCAAGACTTTTGCTTTTTCCGTCCAAAGATACCGCTTGGCCTTTTCAATTGCGCCCCTTGACAATTTTTCACGCAATTCCCGATTCTTCAACCTGCAAATTGCCTTTCCGAACCCGGCAATCACTTCTCTGGGGAGCCCAATCGGGATTTTTATTCCGCAAGTATCATCAACTACATCTGAAAAGCCGCAGTGGTCGAGGCAGATGACAGGCTTACCCGCAGACAACGCTTCGATCAGAACCGTAGAGGTCAAATCCCTTAGACTTGTAATTACAAAGACATCTGAGTCCGCGACTACTTTCTGCGCTTCGGCCTTCGGCAGCCAACCATGCCACGTGATTTTGTCGTTGACGCCAAGCCGCGACGCCAAACGCTGATAATACTTGCGCAACTTGCCGTCACCCAGCACATCAACCCGTATAGAACTGTTTTCGATACCGGCAACGGCATTCTCAAGAACAGACAAAGCCTTGCCGCGCGTATATTGTCCTGACCAAGCAATCTTCATTTTATTTAACCATGTAGAGCGTGTAAAGTTATGCCGTAATTGTGCGACGCTTTAATTTGCACGAACCAAAGTTTACGAGAAGACCTGCAGCGTTATGAAGAGTCGATTCATAAGCCTTTTCAAATAAGTCATTCTCAAAATATTCGTATACATCATACGCCACTTGCCCTACTCCCGAAGCGAGTTCTCTCAATTCATCTACTTCATCCATGCACCACCTCCACTCTACACGATCTACACGGCTATACATACCTTTCCTCCATTCGTCCCATAATGAATGCAAGCGCAGCATCGACGCTTCCTTGCAGCAACATTGTCGTGTCAATCCATACTGCTCGCCTATTGCCGTCGCAAAACTTCTTCAAGTCCGTTACTTGCCGCCGCACTTCTTCCAACGACGTTTCCGGCTTGCGCGCATATATCTTTTCCGGGTCGCCGCCAAGGCATAAAATCAAGTCCGGCTTTGGTATGAACCACGAAAAGAAGCGCGCCATGCCAGTCGGCAGCTTGACGGCGCACCGTCTGGGATCGATCATATACTCGTAATAGTAGCGGTCGCAAATGACTATAGTAGGACGCTTCACAAGCCACGGGAATATTTTGACATAATAGCCAAGCGTATAGTCGATGTAGTAATAGAAGAATCTAAACACCGACGCAATCCAGCCCGACGTCTTGCCTCCATGCGGATTGGTGACCGGTCCGATCATCGCGGGTTTCCCCGCCAACCGCGCCAGACTCGGCAAAAGCCCTGGGCGCAGATGGCGATATTCGACAGGATGGTGCATCATCTGATACAGCACGGGCGTCACTTTCTCGATAAGCGTCGATTTGCCGCTGCCATCCGTCCCCAGAAACGCAACACAATATCCGGGATATTTGAGAAGCCGTCTATAGCGTTGCTTGATGTTGTTCAATTTTATTCTTGCAAGCGACAGCCAATGGAATCCGGCAATCTGCCGTATCCAAAGCGCACGGACAAGTCGTTTTGAATCGCGGAAGATCTCCTTGTCCGAACATTCCCCTGAAAGCAGCTTCTCCACAAGCGCCCATCCCTTTGCGCCGTAGCACCCAATCATAGCCGCCTTCACGCCATTGGGATTCGCCGCATAAGCCGCCCTCGCCCGTGGATAATAATCTTTCTTGGTCCGACGGTTCGGCATAATCTCCTTGATGAAACTCGCCACATCGGAAAGCCCGCCAAGTCTGTAAAACGAATCTTTCTCCAACACCCGCTCCGAAAATGCTCTGGCGGAATCCATATACGGAATGCCAAAATACATAAAGCCGGGGAAGAGGTCGATGTGAAGCCCCCACCACGTTCCGTCCGCATGCCGCCCGCCGAGGCAGGTAATCGTCGCCTCCACCGTGTACTTTACGGTAAATCCGCCATTGTATTTTTTCGCTATTTCATCTGCAGTGGCGAGAACCTTCCCGACCTCGCACGGCCCGTCGGCGAACAGATCGAGATCGCTGCCGCCAAGCGATTCCGGCAGCGTTTCGTTGTTGCGCATCACGGCGTACCGGACGCCGCGCTCCTTCAGCACCGCAAAGAAATCAAGCAAAAATAGGGTTTCTGGTGTTTTCATCTACTCTCCTTGACCAATCTCTCAACCGACAACCTCAGGTCATATTTGAGCAACGATTCGTTGCTACGGGCAGGCAGACGGTCAATGGCCGCCTTGAAGTCAACCATATCGTTACAAGCAAAAACAGTACCGCTTATGCCATCCTCTATCATAACCGCCGCGCCCAAATGGCTGGCGACCACACACGGAGTTCCCCACTGCAAAGCCTCTGCGACAACTGCTCCGAATGTTTCTGAATGACTGCACAATACAAGACCGTCCGCCATTGCCATCATCGCGTAGAGGGAATCACCCTCCTTCCTGCCAGCGAACACCACCCGATCATCAAGTTTCAACGCGGCTACCATCGCTTTTAATTCCGTATCCAATACTCCGTCGCCAACTAAAACAAGTCCCGTTGTTTTAGGTTGCTCTCGCATCTGCTCTATTAGCCAAGGCAGATTCTTGACTTTCGCAAAGCGCCCTACGAACACAAGTACACGGTTCCATACCTTGGGGCAGTTCGCTTCTCGCCATGCACGCCCCGCCGCATAGATTTTGTCTGCGTTCTTTCGCATTGTCGCCGTATCATGGATTATGGGCACGACAGAGTAGTTGTTGGTGGTTAGTCGATAGTCGTCGGTTGATAGAGAGCGATAAGCGTCAGCGGCGGCTTGACTGGGAACGATTATCTTTTCGACATTTCGCAGAACCCAATCGCGCATGATACGTCGCAATCCTCTCCGTGACCTAATCTGTTCGGCGCTGTCATCCATGCTCGTCCATATTTTGGCGCTAACGAGCCCAAGCTTCTTCAACAGAACCAGTTCAAGCGTGAGCGGGCTTGCTTCGTAGGCAAGAATGATGTCTGGACATTCACGACGGACAATCCCAAGGATGCCAGTGCGGATGCATCGTCCGCGTATGCAAACGCCGTTTGTCAAATGCTCATACGGCACTCTAAGCCTTTCCAGCAATGCTTTCTGGTCGAACTTCTGAGTCTGCAAATTCTCCTGAAGGAATACCATTTTCAATTCCGCCAGCTCACCGAGCAGATTGAAGAAATCAACCCGGTATGGCGCAAGAGCAGGATGGAAGCAGATAATCTTCATTGACCGCGAACTACTCCTTCCATCCATTGATACATTCCGCCGACAAGAACATCCCACTGCTTGCGGGCAAGGAACCACTTCTTTATCGTCCCGAACTTCGCTCGTTTACGCTCTTCGTCCCAAGCAAGCACTTCACGGATCTTGGCGACATAATCTTCCGCCGTGTCGCCTTCCGCAAACTCCACGACCTCGGCATAGTCAGGCGACAAGCTTTCAAGTCGCGTACTGACGACCGGGCGACCGAAACTAAGGTAGTGCGGCAGCTTGCTTGGGTAGTTTAATATGTTGTCGGGATGATGGGGATCGCGTACATTCAGCAATACATCCGCGTTACGGCATATGCGGTTCATCTCTTCCTCTTCCACGAAGCCTGGCAACTCAACGTATGGGTTGTCGCCAAACAACTTCGCAAGGATACGGCAACTGGACTTGCCGCAGAATATGAACTTTATGTCGGGCGCAGCCATTTTGCGGACAACCTCAACCATGAAATCAAGTCCGCGCCACTGATCGAGCGCTCCTGTATGGACAAGTGTCTTAGTCGTTAGCCGCTGGTCGTTAGCCGTTAGCTTGTGGTCATCAACACCACTATCGACTAACGACTGACGACTATCGACTTCTTCTCCTCCACACCAACCATCCGCCCCGCCGTCCATATGGTATTTTGGCACATCAACAGGGCAATGCGTATGCACCCACCACGAAAGCGAGACGATGCCGCTTGAATATTGCCCAGCCCGTTTCACCCAACCCCAGTCATCCTTGCGCGGATCGTCGCCATCAAGAATTATGGGGAAACACGGAACACCCATGCCGCGCAGGATTTTCATTGTGCGCACAAGGTAGGGCAAATGGCAATTGTAAAATATGGCCACATCGATTTTCTTCTGGCGAGCGATTTTCCTTGCCTCGACCGGGTATCGCCATACATACCACCAGTCGCGGAAATATTTGATTACAGGATATGAAAGTGCCACGCAATCCCACCCGTCAGGGTAGAGACGCTTATCGTATCCACGCCACAACACCTTGCCCTTCGGCCATGACACTTCGTATGTGTGGGTGAGTGCCGTCACATTGGATATCTTCGAGAGTGCAGTCAGGAACCCTCGCGCCCATTTCGCCGCCGCAAGCGAGACCGGGCGGTTCATCTGCGCCCATTCGCTGTCGTTCGGGCCTATGTAGAGTATGTTCAGCATATTACGCCCTTCCCCCTGTCAACAAATTGAATATCCTCGGCGAACAACGCTTTGAAAGGAGGCCGACAAGGAGCGCCCCCCCCATCCCAGACAAGATTTTAAGGAGATACATCGTCAACGTTTGCAGATGAAACGCCAGCCCAACCCGTAACGCCACGGAAATCATCAATGTGTGGATTGCATAGATAAAGAACGTTAATCCGACAAATCTCCTGCTCAATGGCGATACACGATCAACCATTTGCAGATTGGCAAACACTGCACACACGCCAGAGAAGACAAGCACTTTGTCTGCAATGTCAAACGCCATTTTGTTGCGATACACGCCGAACAAGACCTTGCAAACAATACTTGTGCAGAATATGGCAAGCACAAGATGTCTTCTATCGACAAGTGTTTTTCGCAATTCTAAGAAACTGTCGGCATCGCGCATTCTGAATCCAACCCATGATCCAACTGCGAGCCACAAGAAATTACCTGCGGCAAGCGGCAACGGCAGATAGTACCAGAACGTGCCTATCCACCCGGCAAGGAAGACGCAAATCAATACCACCCCATGCAATTTGTTCCGCAATAACGGAAGAATCAGGGGCGCAGCAAGCACATATATGAAAACTGTCTGCAAATACCAGAACTGCATGCAGCCAAGGCGGACATATGGGTCATAACCAAAAATCTTCGCCATAATTGACAAACCTTCATGCAATTCCCCAGACAGAAGCGCAAGCGCAAGATAAATGGCGTTCCATAGAACGAATGGAACATACAGCGTGATGAGTCGCTTCCTTATTTCATTGGTAAACCATGTGAACCATCCATTGCCCGGATATCCCTTGACAAGGAAGAACCCCGTGATCGTGAAGAAGATCGGTACGGCTATTCGTGGAACCGTGTATGTCCCCAGAAAATAGAACGCCGCCTCCAATTTGCCGACAGGCATCTCCCCAGCGAACCACGGCGCCATAGACTGGCAATGGATCGCGACAACAAGCAATGCGCACAGGAAAGCCACCGTGCGCAGACGCTCGCTTGTCTTGGCGGATATCATTTGCCTCGCTCCTGTTTGACAACGTTTTCAAGCGCGGCAATGTAACGCTTCACGACAGCGGTCATCATGAATCGTTCTTTCACGTTCCTTACGGCATTGCCAGACATCTTTGCCCTCGCCGAATAATCAAGCATCAAGTTCTCGATGCATTCCGCCAACTTCTCTGGTCTTGTTACGTTGCATACGACACCGCCCGCAACGGATGATTCCGATCTTTCCTTTTCATTTAGCCGTGTAGAACAGGGAGAACATGAAGGATTTTCTACACGCTCTACATTTTCTACATGGTTAAATCCATCGATTCCCAACACCCACGGCACCGCGCCACTCTTCTCGCCGCCGACGCACGGGACTCCATGCGCCATCGCCTCTATGAAAACCATGCCAAAACTCTCTTCCAAGGACGGACTGCAAAATACATCCGCCTCTTTCTGCAACGCTCGCCGTATCATCTCCGAAGAGCCATAACCTCGCAACTCTATGCACCCGGAATCGATGAGACGACCCATGCCATTCTGCCGCATCCAAGGATCGGCACCGCGTTGATCCATATAATGTCCATACACCACCAGCCGCCATTCCGGGTGTCTCGCATGGAGCAGCGCAAATGCCTTGAAAAGCGTCTTAGAGTTCTTGAGGCGACCCCACTGCGTGACACACAATATCGTCCGCGCTTCGAGGCGGATTTCAATCCTGCCGGCCTGGGCGGTTTCTTCCTTAATGGCATTTGGAATAATCTCCACCGGCTTGCGATAGAAGTTGAAGTTTCGCAGATCTTCCGCCATGTGCGGAGAAACGGTAGCCATGTGCTTGACATGTGGAAAAACAAAGAACTGTGAATATATCGCCTTGAAAAGCGATGCGGCATTGCGCATTGTCCATACGACCCGCCAAGGAGAGTCATGCGCCACAACAAGCGTTGGAACGCCACTTTTCAGAGCAGCACGTGCATACTGATATGTCCAGTTCGCCAGTATGACATCCGGCTTTGCCTTATGTATTTCGTCAACCATACATGACACTTCTTTTGAATAGAACGTCATGTATTGATAGCGGCAACGTCTTTCGGGAACAATCCTGATCTCCAGACGGCCAGCCGTATAGGTGGTTGCCGCGGAATGGTTCATGTCTGTGACGACTACAGAAACCTCATGCCCGGAATCAACCAATGCAGCGACCAGATCGCTTCCGTAGTTGAAATCCCATCTGACGGACGGCAATTGCCTGTCGAACTTGAATCGTTCTGCAAGACAAGACAGCGTGACACGCCCTAAAAACGCTATCTTCATCTCTTGCCTCCAAGCAATGCAGGACAAAATCTCAATATTGCGACAGAAGCAACCCAGCTGACGCATATAGTCGCAAACATAATGCCGCAAAGCAGAATCGCAAGACTTCCGCCAGTCAGGATGCATCCAGATGGCAATAAGCGGACGGACGCGACGATGATGAATTTATGCAATAGCATTATTCCGAGCGAACATTCCCCTATGCGCTTCCAAAGTGGATTCGAGAGGCATCCCGCGATGCCGGCAGACAGCGCAGCGCCGACAAGTCCGGACATCCATGCGATGTAACTGAACATAATCCTGTTAGACCAACCATTATCGTGCAACCAGTTAACCGACATGGCCACAGCCACAATGACAGGCACCCCAAGCATGCTCCACATCCCCCGGCAAACGACTTGCATCATATCCTTCTCGTCAGACGCGATTGCGGTAATTCGTCCAACGAAGTAGAAGGACAGCCACCTCGGCAGCACCACAAGCGTGATGAGCAATCCTTTATATGCGTCTATCGAAGCATTCTTCTTCACAACACGCCCCCAGTCCCATACTTCGGCGGAAACCGCCACGCTTCCTGGGTGAATGGCCGGAATGGCACAACGCACGGCAATTGCCTGAACTTCCGCGAACAGAGGGCCACGGCAAGGCCAAGAAGGACTTTGGTGCTGCCGCCACGCAGAATCGGTTGCGCCTCGCCTACGCCTGTAAGCGCCCATACGCCGAACAGCATCAATGCAAGCCGTCCCATCGTCCCCATGCGTACGCTACGCACCATGAGTCCAATGGCAAACAGCGCGAACAGCAGCGACCCGACATATCCCGACTGCCTGAATATCTGGAAATACACACTATGATAATTTCCTAGTACAATTTGTCCCGTCTCGGTAATGTCGACATATCCGCCAGAACCAAACCAACGCTCTCCCACCTTGGCAGAGTTGTAATAATTGATATACCAATCAATTCTTCCCGACGAGAACTGGTTTAGATCAGTGCCTTTCTCGTAGGAAAACACGCGCAGATTTGAGATAGAACTTGTAGTGAGCACAATCAGCAGACCGAGAAAAATCACAAGAACGCTGAAAATCGCCATGCGCTTCGCGCGGTTTCCGCCAGATTTGGCGAAGATGAAATACCATGCAATCGGCAGAAGTCCGAGACAGGCGTTTCGTGCACCAGTGCGTATAAGAAGAAGAGTCAAGACGAGCACATTGACGACTCCGACTATCTTCATCCACTTCATCCGCGTATATTGCTGTTTGCCGAGCACATAGAGGAACAGATAAGGCAAAAGACCAATCATCGAAAGCCCGATCCAGTTCACGTTGCTCTTTCTGTCCGCTATGTCGGCAGAAAGACCTTCCACGTTCACTCCGGCGCGCATGTTCGCATCCATCGCTTCCGGCGAGAGACTGCCCGTCACAATATAGAAGAACGTAACAAGCGTGAAGCAAACCGCAGCAGCCCGCACGATGCGTTCCATCCCTCCAGGCGTTCGCAACGCCCACATGCCGACGAAATACCCTACGCTGATCAACTCAAACAGAATAATCAGATACTGCGAGAAGCAGATCATTGCGTATTTGCCGAAAAACATGCTTACGAGCATCCACCCCCAGAAAAGGAGAAACAACAGCAGAACGCCATTGCGACTGCACATTCTAAGCGAATAGCCGTCGGTCAGAAACGAAATCGCCAGATAGTAGAAAAGCACCCCGAAGAAGAATATTCGCGTCGGGACAAAAGGCGTTATGGCCGTCCATGTAAGCAATCCGGCAAGTACCCAAGGCGTGATTTTGTCACGAATCCTTTGCGGAATCGTTGCCTTGAATATCCAACTGAATATGATTTCCGCTATCAGTCTGCTAAACATCTGTCATGCCCTCCATCTACAAATCTGCACAGATTCTCCACGCCCATGCGAGAATTCCACTTGTCAACGATTTTGCAGGCGTTTTGCTTCATCCTCTCCAGAAGAGAATTGTCGCCCAATATTTCAGCAAGGTGACCGCACAGCTCGTCAGGATGCCGTGCCGCCACCTTAAAGCCGTTCACGCCGTCCTCGACCAATTCGGCAGCCCCGATTGCATTCGTGCATATCACGGGAAGACCCATGGACAACGCTTCGTTTACGACAAGCCCCCAGATGTCGCCCTCGCTCGGAAAGAGAAACACGTCCGCCGCCGAATAGTAGGACATCACTTCGCCGTATGGCATATCCTTGACAAAGTGAACCTTGATTGTCTTGAGCGACTTCAATATCGGCTCATGGGCACGCCATTCCCCTTGTCCGATCAAGACATATTCGACATTGGCAGCAATATCTGGATGCGTTTTTTCCAACAGGGCCAAGGCGTTTGAAGCGTCTTCCAGACGCTTCAAACAGAGCCATCTACTGATTGTCAGGACAACCGTCTTCCCTTCTGAAATGCCAAGGCGTTTGCGTATCAGCATCCGCGCCGCCGCTCCTTTCTCCATGCGAAACTTCCCGAACGCATCGACGTCATGCGAAAAACAGGCGTTGATCATCTGCGCATTATGAAAGCCAAACTTGCCTGAATAACGCCGCCCCATTTCGCCAGGAGTGAACACACCGCAGCATCCTATTCGCCATAGGCGCTTCCAAAGCATTGCATCCTTTTGCCGTATTGCATCAACAAACCCTGCGTCATTCCATTTTACAACCTTGGCAAGACGCATAACCCCCAACAGCCACACGAGAAGCCAGTCGCCAGAATGTATGCCTGCACCAACCAAATGGACGCTGCCGCGTCGCTGCCGGAAAAATGTGCGAAGCATGTTCACTGAGAATATACGTCCCAGAAAATGAAATGTCTTTTTAGCCACGACTACATCCATGCCGCCTAAAACTTCACTTGCCGGTTTCCAAGTCTTATGCTCAGGTCTATCCGTATAAAAAATGAACTGTGCATGGCGGAAGCTTCTGTCAAACATCTTAAACAGGTGCACCCGGTAAGGCGCTGCAACATTCGTATGCACATACAAGTCGCGTTCTACATGCATAGCGCCTCCTTCAAATAGTCAATTCCGCATTGCCTAAACCGAACTGTTTCCATATCAACGGAATCCCAGTCGATGTGCTTCCCGGCTATGTCATCCAGCCTGTTCCCTTCTGCGACCACTCGCTCCATCAGCGAGCATCTCTCCATGATGGCAAAAGCCCTCGCATTCAACCCGCTGGTCGCTCCTGAGATCGGGATGTAGGCAAACGGGCGATGGAACAGCAGCGAAAACATGACGCCATGAAATGAATTCGTCACGACAAATGCCGCATTCCAAACAAAACCCAGCCACTGGACGGGCGTCGGGAAGCAGGCGTAATTCCTCGCCGCCCATATCTTACGCGGGAAGGGAATGCGCACAGCCAAATCTTTCCGCCTGGCAAATTCTTTGCAGGCGGAAAGAACGGAGATCGCGCCAGGATGCCCCAGATCATATCCAAACACATACGATCCATGTTCCCGGGGTGGCATTTCCGTTATCTGTCGCCATTCGTCCGCATCAAGCAGCAATGTAGGATCGGGCGCAAGAACGGCCTGAATGCCGCGTTCTCTCAAGAAATCGGCATTGCTCTGCTCTCGGCAGGATATCCGCTGGAATCCTCCGCACTTTATCCGCTCAACAACCGCATCCTTCCTGTCATAGCCGGTCAACGCCGCACCCGTGCTGGCGGCATAGACGATCTTTCGAGAATGCGTTATCCCATCGCCGAAAAACACTTTCGCCATGACTGAATCAAGCCCTACCGCCCACGGACTCCAGATGTTATCGCTGCCGAACACAAGATAATCGGCATCATGCTTCATCTTAAGCGCCTTGGCGAAACTGCAGTGCTGTTTATTGCCATAGTCAAAATAGATCTGGCGAAACTTTTCAAATCCATCATGCCATCGACTGCCACGCTCCCGGCAAAAGCGCTCAAGCTTCGAGCAAGTTCCACGCAGAGTCTTCGAGAAGACTCTGCGAACCCCTGTGTCTCGCGCTACTTCCATAGGAACAATGTGGGCAGCAATGCCAAGTCTGCGAAGCGCCGTCTGCAATGCGTAGGCCTGTAAGACTGTACCGTAATTGTCGTACCACTGGAACGTGATTATTTCGGCGGTCTTCATCTTCATAAGCGGACCATCCTTTTTAGTTTCCCCTCCATCCGTTTGAATAGGGTCGGGCGAGGATCAAGTTTCGCGCAGATATTGCGGACTGACATCCCCGCCTTGACAAGTTCGACCGTATTCGATCTGTTCGGCGGACGGCTCAACGATTCACACATGGAGGGATTTACTTTCAATGCCGTTTCCATGTTTGATTCGCGCCATATCGTATCGCCGACAATTTTCTTCCACATGGTGCGTCCTGATTCCGTATGGACGACAACAAGCGATACACCCTTGTCATCGTCAAAATCGGGCATCGAGCGATGAACGTTCCAGAAATCGCCGAGCGTGACGTCTGCGCCGCTTCCACCGCCTTCCTTGGCGGCACAACGGTAACACGATTCACGCTGCCACAAATGGCTCATCATTGCTCGGTAGAACACGGCTGATTTCGTGCTGTTGCCATTCTCATCGACATATTGGACTCGAGCCGTCGAACGTGCACAACATCCAGCATTCCATCCGTTGTCCTTGTTGCGAAACACAACTTCGCCGTGTCCATTCCACCCGCATTCTTCTCCGGCGAGCGCAAGCGTCTTTGAAGAAAGGCATCCCATGCAGATTACCTCCGCAAGGAGAAGCCGTTTAGGCTTGCATCCGAGAAAAGCCAACAACCCGGCTATTTGGCACGGCGTTCCGGTAAACAATACGTCGCGGCCCTCGACAATACGTTCTTTCACACGTCCGTATATCGCCCCGGCAAACGCCTGTACGTACTTAGAACCTCGCATCGATGCTATTCCATTGGAATCCGTCGTCTGCGCATAAACGGCTTTGCCAGAAACGGCATCCCAGACCACGCCGAAAACAACCCCGCCATTTCGCAAAGTCTCCTCCGCCATCAGAGAAAACACACCACCAGAAGAACTCTTCAGGCGCAATAAATCGTCGTTAGCCTTAACGGCATATACATGACATGGGGCATCTGCGGTTTCGTTCTGAGTCGGAGGTTTGTGCAGAACCGGGCAAGACTTTGCGCATCGCCCGCAATTGATGCAACGGCTTTCATCGATGGCTGGATAGGCAAACCCCAGTTCATCTTCAACCCACTTGGTTGCAGCTTGCGGACATACAGCAGAACAGACCCCGCATCCTGTGCAGTGCAGATTGTCGGCAAGTTGTATCGTCGTTTTGTTCATGACTGTAAACCGCTTCTCTTCAACTCTCCAGCAACGATACCTTGCGGTTACCATGCGTAAGCAAATTCAGCAGATGGATGAAACGCATTTTCCATTTCCTGTACCATAAAATGCGTGGCAGATGATGTGCGACAAAGAAACCCTCGCCTCTGCGCAGTTCGCGGATGAGGCGGTCATAATTCTCTTTCGTCTCAAATTGTCGTGCATGTTCTTCAGCATAGGGGAGCAGATTGCCACCATCATCTTTCTCCAGTACGGCAAAGAACGACCTCCACCTCCCGCTGAGATTCAATGACGTGGCTTTTTCCGTCACGGATTGCCGAGCCGCACTTCCCAGCTTTAAAATCCGTTCTGGATTCTTTAGCAGCGCAATTGTTGCATCGGCAAGTTTCTTGGCATCATCTGCAAGCACCACACCGTCCGAATCGGACAGCCCTTCCAAAACAGGCATCCGCAAAGCCACGGTCGGCACACCGCAAGCTTGCGCCTCAAGAATTACCTGCGGTACGGTTACTTCCAGCAAGGACGTGAAAATGTGCAACGCGGACTTGCCTAGTCTATCTCGCACGTTCGGTTCATATCCAACAATGTCTATCACCTTGCGCACTTCTGCAGGGACGAAAGCAAGATACCGATTCTTCTGTTTAGGCGTAATGGTACCCAAGACTGTCAGTCGTGCATCAGGGCATTGTTCGTAGATTAGGACAAATGCCTCCAACGCCAGCTGAAAACGCTTGGCTTCATCCGTCGGCCGTCCAACCCAGACAATATTTCTGCCATGCCCGTAAGAATGTATGCCCTGCATTTCGTCCGCGACTGGATTTGGGATAAAGAACGTCTCGCGCTTGACACGCCGCCACCATATCGCCTGCATCGGGTCGACGCAAACAAGAGCGTCAATCATCGGCATATAGGCATCCATGTCATAATCGGAATGATTGCAAAGCGAGTACGTCCAGTTGTTCACCACATGGTGCAGAATTACGCAGACACGAACATTTTTTAGCGTATGAACCAATTTTATGGCATTTTTGAACCGAGGTATCGCCCATGAGCCATTGAAAACCGCGATGTCAAATCCATATTTCTGGTGTAAGACACCAATTGTCTTGGCATCCAGCCGCTCATAATCAAGATGTTCCCGTGCGATGCACGAATGGTCAAATTCACCATCAAACTTCGGCTGCATCGTGAAGAACACGCATTTCATCCCCAATGTCGACCAGAGGCGCGAAAGCGTGGTTATGACACGTTCCGTTCCTCCATTATGCAGACAGCGGGTAAAGATCGCTACGTTCATTTACTTCTCTCGTTTTTCAATCTACATATTGCGCCAGAGCAACAACTAACGACAAGCGCCTTGGCTAAACGATCGCTACGGCTGGCGTTTCTATGACATGGCGTCAAAGACACAATGCCACAAGGCTTGCTCAAAGGGTGCGCAGGGTTTGTGGTAAAGGGTACGCAGGTTTTACATCAAACACTGCGCAGGGATAGTCAATTGTTTAGGGCTTCCATCTTCGGCTTTATGCGCTTCCAATGGCGGTTGACGACATTTGTAAACGTGTGAAGATTCTTGTACGCCCCGCGATTGGGATGTTCGGACTTCCAGCCGTCGTACACCTGTTTTGCAATGGCATTGACGTCAATGCCGCCAGGGTTTTTCTTTGCCTTTTCTTCAAGCTTGTCCATCGCGAACTTAAGCATTTCAGGATACTTGACCATCGGTCCCCGCCTTTTGGAATCAACCTGGGATGGCGTATCTTGCTCTGCCTTGATGAACTTGATGTCCTTGCCTTGCTGAAGCTGGGTGCGCCGTATCATGTCCTGCTTGTCGGCCATGCGGGAAACCATTGCATGGGTCTTGAAGCAAATCTCCGCAATCTCAGGATCTATTGCCGATCCGACGGAACTGTTGCCGAGAGACGGTTCTTTGCCCCTCGCATGAAGCCCGTTTTCATAATATCCAAGGCTCAAGTCAAACTCCGTCATGCTGCCCATGAATCTGTCATAGGCATCGCCGACAGGCTCCATCATGAAATACCCTTGCCCGACGACTCCCATCATCTTTCCAAAATAGCCGTTGCAACTGCATTGCAACGAACGCAGCCACGACAACACTTCCGCAGGGAGATTGAAGTGCTCAAGCAATTCAAGGAGGTTGGAGAAAAGACCATGCGCGCTTTCGACAAGGTTCCCGTGCATTGATGAGAAGTCATTATCCATCTCATAGAAAGAAGCGTGCAACACCTCTATTGCCCTGCGCAAGAAGGAACACTTGTCAAACACATTGAACAGACGAATCTTGGGAATCTGCAAGTCCTCGCCTCTAAAGAACTTTTCCGTATTCTTTACGTCCTCAATGGCAAGACATGTCGAGAACTGCAAAACTATTGCCGACAGCTCCATGCAACGGATTGCCGCATCGCCGCTGAACTCCGCTTCAAGCAGCCGCTCTTCAACCATTGCATAGCGATTTGAATGTGGCGTTTCCCGTAAGCGATTCTTGCGGAAATCATCAAAAGAACCGTATGCATAGGCAGAATCCAGTTCATCCTCATAGTCTCGCATGGCTTTGTTCATCTTGCCAAGCGACTCGTTTACGACGAATGCCCACACTCTGAAAATGATGGGGACTTCGCTCTCATGCACCCATTCCCATTCGCAGAACAGCGTGACAAGAAACCGCAAATGGCAGAATGCCCTCCTGATCATGGACGGCGGATACCAATATCCAAGCCACATTTGCAATTCCTGAAGCAAAGAATCGGTCAACATATAAAGCCGATTGGGATTGTCTGCGTAACGCTTTTTCGCAATTTGAAACTCCGCTTGCGACGATTCATCGGCGAGAAGCCATATCGCCTTGCCAACAATCCCCTGCGGAGCGAACAAATCACTTGGGCGTTCCTCTCCCATATTAAACGGCCCCGCGCCAACAAGCGGTCTATGCGCCGTCAAAAGATTCTCCTCGAAACTGCGCAGAACGGCAAGCGCAAAACCTTCCAACCCGTGTTTCGCCACACCGCCGCCGGTTTTGCAGCAGGAGTTTATTCCAGCCCGCAACTTGGCAAAATCCGAATCCGCAGACCGAATCGTCCTCTCGAACGCAGTCACGCCAGCCGGCTCCATGTCCGTAGCAATCATTTTACAGTCATGTCGGCAAGTGCGGCCCGACATAGCCGATGTATAACTTCTTGGCGTCAAAATCAGGCAGAAAATGCATTCTTTCTTTGATATTCAATCTCAAATGGGGCCAACAATCGCGGCGCACTCCATTCCAATGGAATGTACGGGAATTGGGATATTGATGTTTTGTTGAATCGCTCTCATCCATTATCAAAGACTTTGTCGAACCGTATTCTTTCCGCAAATCGCGAGATCCGCCATTCAGGCATATCTCAAATGCAGAATGCAATCTTATCAGGTCGCCGACCAGATGCCCGTTGGCTACATCAAAAGCAGGCAATTGCGCTATCACTTCGTCAGAAAACGACAGATACGGCCACAAGTTTTCGCAGACATCCAATATTGCCTGTCCGGAATGAACTTCTTTGACAATCCTTTGGGTTACAGGATCGCTAAATAATTCTGCTCCCGCCCCAGTGGCAACGACATCGACAGCCTCCTGCCTTATGTCAATTTCGCCACTCTCGAGCAACTCGTGCTTTTCGAGCAAAAACCCGCCCCCCATGGAAAAGCGTCCGACATTGAGAGCAATGGACGGCAAGCGATTTAGATACGACAACAAGAATGCAGGTATATATGTTGATCCGCCGCCATATATCTGCTCGCCTTCAAAAAACAAATCAAAATCGCAATAGCCGACAAAAGAATCCGGAGCCTCTTCGAACGCAGGCGTTTTTGACATTGCAATCTTGAAGAAGCCCTTGAGCATTCGTTCTTGCGAATTCAATGCATTTTTGTCAAACAGCCACTTTCGAAATGTAGTTCCCGAATAACACACCCGTTCATATATGCCATGCGATTTGGCTACAGCGTACGAAAAACCGATTCTATTCATGGCGTCCATCACACACTTAAGCTCCTGCATCCTGGACAGAAACTCTTCGTGCGAGACACAAGCCACAAAGGACAACTCATTCAAAATCTGAGGATATGGAATCCTTAACGCCATCTATAAACCCTGAATATCAAATCAACTCGGCAATCGTATTCTCGTATTCATCAAAGAACCCCTCCGGCCAAACATCTATCGCGCCCGACTGAAGTATGCGCGGAGTGGCGATTTCGACATCCCTCTCGCTATCGCCCTTGGCGACAAAATTCAATCTGACATCCGTGCCGCGCACGATGTCCTTCTTCACGGCAAGCCTCATGCCATTCAAAATATGATCGCTATGCGTCTCTACAACAACCTGTATGCCATTTGCCGCAACTTTTGAAAGGAACATTCCCATGGCTACCTGTCCCTTAGGATGAAGATGCGCCTCTGGATTTTCAATCAGCGCCAGACCTCCTTTCGGCAATGCAAGCAGAGCGACAAATATGGGGAGCGAATATGTCAATCCAAAACCTACATTTGAGGGACTATAGTCCAGTCCATAACCGTCTTCGCCCTCAAGAAAGGAAAAGGCCAGCCATGCACTCTGCTGCCGTTCGTTCATATCGGCAGACACTCTCATCTGCCGTCCCATCTTGCTCATCCATGCAGACACTTGCTGGATGAGCGAGTCGCCGTAAATGCCGTCCTGATCTGCAAGCAATTCCGGTATATGGAGTTTCGACAACTGTCTGTCGGCGAGATGCCATGCGCAAAACTCTCCCTGATTGCCAAGAAAGTTAAGGCGGGCCTCTTCCGGCGTTGGTGCTTTGAAGTTCGTCCGAGGACCGACTCGATCAGCGCACAGGTAGGCGAAATCTTCTGAGAACAGGGGAAGCGACCTGTCTGTCGCCGACAACGTCTCGATTTCAAGAATCTGCTTCTGGATACGCATAGGCGCGTCGGTTTCATGCCGATACGCAGACAATTCCGCTTGTGCGGCCCCGCAATCGAACTCCACTGAAACCGCCACATTGCCATGTGCGCTGTTTATTCTGCCATAGGCATACAACAAATCATCGACCTGTCCGAACGAAACAAGACGCCCGTTTACAGGAAGCAGGGAATCGCCTTCGCGCCGTTCAAGCATCGACTGCCGCAAAAACAACAAGGCCTGCAACACCGTGCTCTTTCCTACTGCATTCATGCCAGCGAAAACGGTCAATGGAGCAAAATCCAATTCCGCCTCACGATAACATTTGAAGTTGCGCAGCTTAAGCTTGCTAACCATTTAAAGTCTCCTCTATGATCTGACGAACAGCACCAAACCGCTTGTGAACGCGTGCGACGGAACCCGTCCCCTGTGTTACAGATTGCAGAAATTCATTGTCGTTGGACATCTTCGCCCTGAAGCGTTCTATCAAGACATCTTTGCGCGCCAGAAGAACTTCCCGCTCTGTCGGCGTCAACCGGTGCAGATTCACGCTCCACGCCTCAAACAGCGACTTGTTTACCGGGCTGCGCGTCTGCCGGCCGACATCCATCTTTCTGAAAGCCAACTTCCCCAGAAGGTCATGCGCATAGCGCATCGTGCATGTAAACTCGTCTATTATCGCACGAATGGGCGCACTGTCCAATGTCTGTCCGGCATGGACTTCATTGAATGAACGCATCGCGTCGTTGAGAAAACTGTTGTAGTCGTTCTTCCTGTAATCGGAAATGTCTATGTCTTTGAAGGCGAGATACCGCATGATACACTCTCTGTCTGCCATGCGCTTTGCCTGAATGCCGTTCATTGTCGCTTCTTTGAAGGCGTCGCTTTCAGAAAGATGCTTGAGCAACATCGTGCATATGCCCATGTTCAAGGCATGGCGAATTTCCTGCGGGCTCAAGGGTTCGCCTCCTGTATTGATGCGCCGGAAGATATCGAATTTGACTCGTGGCGGCGTTCCTGGCAATATGATGTAGCATACGACCTCCGTCTCGTCGATTCGTCGTTGCAGGGATGGCGGAAGCTGTGAATAAGTTTTGCCCTCCATGTTGTGAAGGAATTCAAGCCCGGTCAACTTCAGTTCCCCGTTGACGAAATCGCGTATCGTCGAAAGTCGCTGCAAACCATCGATGACAAGCCAGCGGTCGTCGTCCGATGCGTCAAAGTAGAAAGCCGGTATCGGTATGCGGATCAGCAACGATTCTATAAGCCGGCTTTTGGCGACCTTGGACCAAACGCCTTCGTTCCGCTGAAAATCGGGATGTAGTTCAATCGCATTGGATTTTATCCTGCGCAGCAACAAATCCAGAACCGTTGTCTTTGGCTGCACCTGTATGAACGCTGGATTGAACGGTTCGTCTATTCGCGTACCGCCCTCCGAATCATCTTCGATGGACTCGTCCTCTTCCTGAAAAGAAACGGCTGCTTTCCCCTTTTCTTCATCTGTTTCAAGATATTCCATAAATCTGCTCCCGCTATCGTTTTTCTTGGACTTGGATTCTGTGGTCAGGACAAGCCATTTGTCAGTAACATCCTTTTTCCGCATTCCAAGTCCGTTGTCTCGGATATGCAAAAAACAAAACTTCGCTCTTTAGTCCCATCATTTTCAGCAGGGAGTGTATAGTTTATCCAAACGTCACTTGCCCCGGCGCCCAATGAATTCTTGAACAATTCGCCCTCCGCCGTCGGCGCATCAGCTATCTGCTGACGTCCCAACAGGTCTATCACGCGCGCACGGCTTCTAAAATGGGCAGTTGCCATTTGCTCCAACCTTTTCCAATAGAGATGCAAAATATTATACCATTTCGCTGAAGTCCGGTCAATGGGACGCGAAACAGTTTATTGCTTCAAACTGTTGCATTGTTTTCCCGCACAAGATCAATCTCTAACTTGTTCAACGCACATTCCCACGAGAGCATAATCCCTCCCGAAAACTTTCCGCAACAGTTTTCCTGTTGCATGGCGCGACAATGACGCATGGTCAGGCAGATTGTCGCGCGTTGCAGATGTGACACATTTTCCGTTCTCCACGACTTTCCAATGACCGCCTCGGGGCTGGCCGGGAAAGTCTCGGTTGACGCTGTCGGCCAGACCTGACGGCAATGAACAGAACAACACAATCCCGAAAGGAACCCGGAAAATGGAAACAACACGGAACAAAGACAATCGCGGCTATGAGCTTGACGCCCTTGCCCGAAAAATGGAACGCGCCGCAGAAGTTGATTATATCCGCTGGGCGAACGCAAAGAAACGCCGCGCATGGACTGCCGGGGCATTGCGTCTCGACGACTGCCTGTTCGATGAAAACGGGGATGAGAGGGAAAACTCCCTGCTTTCCGACAACGGCAGAGGTGCCGAGTTGATTCGCCGCTGCGGGGAACCTGCGCCAAAGGCGAACAATGCTTGGCGTAAGGAGTTCCGCCGCGTATTTTCGACCCTGAACGCTGTCGAGCAAGGCATTGTCCTCGCGTTGTCGAAGGATTCCCGCCCTCAAGTCGCCGCCCGCATGGCCTGGACGAACCGCATGCGCGTATATCGCACCATCGCGAAATTGCGCAAATTGCTCGCAACCGCCCATTCCCTCTGGCTGCGCCGCTGGGAATAAAAAACTTTCGCAGATGCCGCGTTGCACATCTCTCGGTTTCTGCGATTGTCAAATGAACACCTCTGTCGGCGATGCAGGACGCCAGGTGGCATCCCGCCGGCGAGGTTGAAGAAAGCACAAATAAAGGAATAAAGTTATGGCTGCTGTTAAGCCTCAATTGAAATACCGCGTCGTCAATGGCTACAACCCAAAGACGCGCGGAACCTGCAAGCGCCCCCAGATCACGGAACGCGAAACCTACTACCTCGATCAGGTGGTGCAATTCGCGCTGGACAACGGATTCGTCCGTGGCCAGTTCCAGGACATGAAGGGTGCGCTCAACGGGTTCATCGAATGCATCCAGTACCTCGGGCTGACCGGCAAGGCCGTCTCGCTCAACGACTGGCTCAGAGTCCATTCCGAACTCACGGGAACGGTCGGCGAAGACTACCAGCTCACGTCCGGCAACGACTTGCGCGTCCGCATCCAGGCTCTCAAGGAACTGAAGACGAGCGTGGACAAGTTCAGCTGGACGAACGTGAGCGACACGGGCGTTCTGCCGAAGATCGATTCGCTCATGTACGTTGGCGCTCCGAAAAGCGGTGAAATCAAGAAGTCTCTGGCCATCATCGCCACGGGACGCAATCTTGCGTTCAACGCCGCCTTGGGCGACACCGTGACGCTTATCTGGACGGAAGGCGACGAGGCCAAAACCGTTACCCTCACGCCTGCCGAGAGCGACTATTCGCACATGAAGTTCAACTGGCCGTCTGCATTGGCTGACGTGCCGGACGGAACCGAAATTACGTTCACCTTCACTCTCCACGGCGGAGTGGAAGGAGGCGCGGCCCATACGGCCACGAAAAGCGTGAAGCTTCTCGCTGCCGCATAAGCTAATTATCTCACGCAAAGTCCGTGACGTACGCAAAGTTTCATCCCTCAGGCGCCTTTGCGTCTTTAGCGGACTTTGCGTGAGCGATCTATCCATACCACCAACCACCAACGACTAACGACCATGAAAACTATCGTCAAAAAAGTAAAGTTGCTTCCCTGGTCCAACCCCTATATCACCGACGGCCTCATCGCCATGTGGGATGGCGAATGGAACGCAGGCATCGCCAAGCATGATCCCACTGCAACGACTTGGACCGACCTCGTCAACGGGTGCGTCGGCATCAAGGCCGCTGACACTGTGCAATGGCTCGACAAGGCCTGTTTTGTCGATAACGGATACTTCATTGTCGAAACGCTCCCTGATTCCATCAAAGACGCCATGAACGCCGACAACTTCACATGGGAAGTCTGCAGATACTACAGAGGCGGCAACGGCCAATACACGGCCCTCGGCTCGGCTGCGGTGCGAAACGAGTTCTGGGCGAGCGGCCCGAACAACGCCAACTCCTACCTTTCGTGGCATTCGCCATCTTTTACGAGCTACTGCGGCGGTGGCGGAGGAAAAGTCAAAACTACGCATTCTTTCACTGTTTGCGGCGATACAATCATTGGCTACAGCAGGGGTGTTCCGTATGCAACCCAGACTTTCACTGCAATCGGTTCTATCGACGCGGCAAGACTCCTGCTCGGCGGCAAGCGCGGCATCGTTGCCGACATCTACTGCATTCGCATATACAACCGCGCCCTCTCAACCGCCGAAATCGCAGCCAACTTCGCTATCGACAGAATGAGGTTCGACCTGTGAGCAAATCACCACTGCTTTGCCAATACAAAATCTTCGAACTCGGCAGGCGTATATATTTCGAAATTTTTAACCACCTGACCGACTACCGTTCTAGGGTCGTTATTAACGTCAGAGCAAGATGAATTCATACAATCTGCGACCGACTTCTTCCTAATCTGTTCAAGTCGCTTTTCTACTTCGGCTCCAACAAGAACAAAAGTCAGATGGTGTCTGCATTGATCCCATGTGAGAACATTATGTTCGACCAGAGCCATTGCGGAGTCGCATGCCTTGCGAAACGTGTCGGCAATATTAACACCTCCAGTTTTGAACTCAATCAAGTAATATTCCAAACCATCGACAATCAATGCATCAGCAGATTTACCCTTAAACACGAATTTACCATCGCGCCAATAATCTTTTACTAAATCAAAATCAATTGCTTGCACCTTTCCGGCATTTGATGTCGGTGCAACACAATATTTCTTCTCTGCCCCTGGTTTGGCCTTGGTCGCAGACAACTCCGCCAGTGACTTGCGGAAGTCCTCATTCCGCAAGTCATCAGAAAGTCCATCAAAATCGCTCGGTTTCAATTTTGAACTCCATCATCAGCAGAAGACTTTTCCAATTCAGCAACATTCATGCGTTCTAATTCCAGCTCGCGCATGGTTTTTGCGAATTTGCGATACATGCTTGACGTGTCATTTGAAATATCATCAAATTCCACACGCCCTGAATCATCAATTTTCTTCGGTTGATAGACCTTGAGAGTTTCGCCTTCGCCATTCTCCGCTCTCTTTTTACGCGCAGAAAGCTCAAGCGACTGCAGAAAATAAGGACTGTGTGTGGTCACTAGAACAGTCAAATCATATATTCGCTGAAGTTCAACGATTACATCGGCGAACAAAACCTGCAATTCAGGATGAAGATGGTTTTCCGGCTCATCCAAAATCAAAACGTCCTTCCGCTTCAACAAATTGGCATCTATCATCAAACGCAGCAACGCCAACATTTTTATGCCCATTGAAAGATTGGCTGAATTAAGAGGCTTCTGCATTCCGGGAATGCCAACTTCCAGTTCTCCGTTTTTGCCTAATGAGAATTCACCGGAGAAATATCCATCAATCATTTCATAGATTGTCGCTAATTCCTTATCTGCGACACGACGAGCAATACTACTTCTTGGTCTTGCACGACGAATTCTCGACGCTAATTCTCTGCTTATTGGATCCCCAATCGTCCACGAAGACATCCTGAACGATGTTCCCAAGGCATCCATAATTAATGGTGTTCCAATAAACCAAGCATCATTGCGCAAAAACTCTTCAACCACCATAGGCTGCGCATTGGTATTCCATTTTGCGACAATCTTTCGGCCCTTGACAGTAATCGATATCTCACTCTCACCGGTAAAATCAAAATAGTTGGGAAGAAATTGATTGTTGAAATAACGATTTAGGTCGGCCTGAACAGCATCGTGAAAGAGAACCATCTCCGAAATTCCACGGGCCTTTTTGATTTGTAATTTTATATCAGCAACTATATCACGCTCGGAATCCTGCCTCAAGCGCGAAGATTCATCTGCCAAAAAGGAACTCTGCCTGAGGGTTCCAGGCCGATAATAAAAACGCAATCTCCGCCACAACTCATCATCATCAATAGAGGAATCAGAAGAAAACCATTCATCACGAAATATCCTACGGGTGAGATTTGTATTGCGCAAATTGAGCGATTCAAGCACAAATCCCGCACGAGCATCGAAAAATCCTTCTTTGAGATTTGCAAAGGTATGAAAAATGGAATACAATACTTTCCCGACCGTGCTTTTGCCCCTGTCATTGTCGCCAATGATTGCTGTAAGTCCCTGGCAGACCAAATTTGCATTGCTTATTTTCGCGATATTGTTTATGGTCACATTCATGTCTCACCTCCAACCATTTTTCGCGACGAAAGCAGCAACTTCATCGTCAAAGAGGACATAAGCCTTCTCACAAATCAACCCTGATAATCGATACTCTTGGGGCGCTCTTTTCTTTCTTTTTATATCGGAATATTCCCGCAAATCATACTCCCATGCATCTTCTACGAGTCGATCAAGCGATCCTGCCATAAAACTTGTAGGATCCAAAGTCTCAGACCGCGCGAACTTGCCGGCATCACGCGAACCAGATTCCCTAATCTGCAGATAGAAGAATCCATGGCGCAATGCACCAACGCGGCATTGCCCAGTTTGGCACATACCTATGACCAAATTGTAGAATCGACGCAACCTATGTATTTGATTGACTGTAGAACAATAGGATTCCACAGCATAAACACCCGCACTGTTTGAATGAATTGCCGGGACAGTTTCTCGATGAAATTGATGCGCTGACGGCACCAAGCCCTTAAGATACCCTGATGCATTAATACAGGAAATGGTTGCCAATGCTGCATGGGACTGCACCCCCAGCGCACCAAATGTCGATGCCAATATTGGGTTTGACAATCCGTACGGAGCCGCACTGAAATCGTTAGGAGTCATTGCATTCCACCTTCAACCTTTTTAGCAATTGCACAGCATACGCCCACAGCGACTGCAATACCACCCCCAAAAAGATGCCAACGCATCCTTCCCACTAACATTTGTCCACATGATTGTGGCTCTGCTATGCATATACTCTATCATTGCCAATTGATTTGCCGCATAGTTTACCATTTTTCGTTTTCGCTGACAAGTGGGGCATCGGTTTTTTTTGCATCCGCGATTGCCACCGAAATCGCTATAACCTCTACCAGCGACGGGATGTGGTTGGCTCTGGCACTTTGACTTATCCATCCGCTCACTCCAAGTGACCTCCAGGCAACAAGTGCAAAGTATCAAGGAAAAACTTGAAGCCGCTGAGCAGGAAGTGGATGTTGTACTTGTCTCCGGCGAGGTAGAAGCGCGGAAGGAAATATCGATCAGGCGACATGACTGAATACTCCATGTTAGATACGGCACATGGATATCCCGACTGTTTAACCATGTCGATGTTTGCATCAGACACCGACATCCTTTCGCCAAAGGGAAAACTGAACGGCAGTCCGACAAAGTCGTCTGGTGGCGTAACTTCAGTATTCACCTCTTCACGAGACAAGCCCGAAAGCGGGAAATGGCTTTGGGTATGCCAACAGACAAGCCACCCCGCTTTTCGCATTTCATCAAGCTGTTCGCCTGAAATGCCGCAAAGTCGCTGCCTTAAGTATTCCTCCGGCAATTCGCTCCAAATTTTTGCAAACGGATAAAGCGCATCAAGCCGCTTTACGACATTAGCGCCTTTGGCTTCCGTATCGGCTGCGTATTCAGGGCGGATAAACTTCGACCATACCTCATTCCTTGTCAATCCTGCGCCAAACTCCCTGTCAAGGATTTCTTGCGGCGCATACGACTTCCAGAAAAGCAGGCGATCGACAATCAGCGCTTCGGCAGGAGTCTTGGCCTTTAGCGCATCGCCGCTTGCGAAAACAATTCCAGGTATGCCCATCTCTTTAAGACACCTGAATGCACAATCATACTGGTTGCAATATCCATCGTCAAAAGTGATGGTCGCCGTATTCGCATCAAGCAGATCATTTGAGAATCTGTACTTCTTGGCGATATCGCCTACAATCATCCTGAACTGTGATTCACTGCAGGACA
Organism: Kiritimatiellia bacterium; assembly: GCA_045545855.1. GTDB lineage: Bacteria > Verrucomicrobiota > Kiritimatiellia > RFP12 > UBA1067 > UBA1067. The sequence continues at coordinate 54,688 of JAZQBR010000203.1, forward strand.
CGCCATTCGTGCCATCATTTCTGAATATCTCGTCTGGCAAGACATTGTGAAATGTCACAATCCGTTTCGCCTTCCGATTGAGGCGATAGAATAATGAATCAATGCCAAGATAATACCCGACAACCGCGAGCAGCCGCTGAACTTTGCCGCGACTGAATACGGAGGCCCAAATCTTCTTTAGCACCATTTTTGACAATCGCCCTGCATCACGTTTAAAAGCGACCAAAAACGGTTTTCTATCTTTTCTGTTCCGCACAAAGTACGCATCAACAGCCATATACTCGCGTATCCATTGGAGCACCGGGACTTTACCTTCCAGCATATTCTTATGGTCTTCCCAGTTCATCAAATAATATGGTGTCTTGAATTGTATACGCTCCAACTCATCCTTGCTCAATTCATCCCGACAATACTTCACCCACAAAGCCGGATAGTTAATTCCAGCTGCCGTGTACAAATACCCACACGCATCATTGCGCAAATTGACTTCAAGGAAATAATACTTTCCACCACTCTTTATAACCTCTACACTAAATATCCCCTCATAATGCAACTCTTTTATGAAATCTTTTACCCACTCGATGTTAAAGTCGCGATATTTCCTAATATCGTCCAGCCGGATATATACCGATTGTCTGTGCAAATCATCCCTTATTTTTCTGACAACCGCCGGAACATACGAACCCTTCCCATGATTCCATGCCAGCCCCACAAAGTTAAGTTCATAGTCCTTTATTAAATATTCTTGCACAAGATAATCGACATCTACACAAAGAGACTGTTTTAGTTCTAGCTCATTCTGGCATATTCGCATGTGTCCCTTATTACTGGTTGTGCTATTGGCACCCTTTATAAGACACGGATATGTTACATCCGATGGAATTTCACATCCACCTAAAACATGCCAAGTTTTGATTAGGCTGAATCCACATTTTTCTGCAACAGGGAATGTGTTCATTTTGTCTAGAAAACGGCTTATCCTACCCTGTTCGCCAGCATTGAAAAATAAAAATCGCTCTTTAAGTTCATTATAGTGACTATCAACCAAACAGACAGGCGGATCGCCTCCAAAAAGCAGAATCGGTTTCTCCCGCTCGTCCCAATATTCACGGCGAAGAACTTCCAACCCCTCTTCTTGTGTATGGCAATAGTGGGTTGCCGCAATATATTTGCTGTATTGAACATAGCAACGATGAGGATCCTTGCTCACCAGCAGCAAATATACAGGCATACCCGCCTCACCAATGCTGCGGATCAGCCCTAATGTATTATTAAGGCCATTGCCAAAGATGATTACCTTATTCATTTATGATAGTCCACAAACCAGAGCCTCACTGCACAATATTTCTTAAGAAGCTTATTGATTCATCGCGTAGTTTCATTAAACGCGGCTCAACAACAGTATAGTCAACATTGAAACGACTCTCAATATGGTCATCATCCGGTATGTCATTATCCATAACTACCTGTTGAGGAATCCCCAACCTTGTAAGCAAATCTGTAACACGCTCATTCAAGTCATATCCCACAGGCCGAATGACAATAAAAGGCTTACGATTAATCAATGCAAAAGCCGTTCCATGAAAAGATGTTGAGATGACAAACTTGGCATTTCGCATCAACCATAAAAACCTATCAGGGGGCATCCCTATCCAGTCGCCTTTACGCTGTCTAAATCTGCTTAATGGCCATTGATTAATGAACACAACTCTCAGACCATGTTTTGCGGCCAATTTATGCGCAATTGCCCGCGCCTCTTCTCCACAACGCCCACCCCAGTAAATGACAATATATTCCCCACCCACATACGAGGGCGATTCAAACTCTTTATAGTCATCAGCCTCAAGTAATAGCGTCGGGTCAAGAACTGTTTTCGGTTTGACATTGATACCAAGTTCTTCACGGCAGATTTTCTCAGCCGAAGACTCCCTAAAACCTAAATATTCGAATTTCGCCAGTTCTGCCGCAAAGTCACCGCGATATTGTTCTGGCAACGTGGCTGAGCCAAAGCTGGCCGCATAACAACTCTTCTTTGAATTGTCCATGAAATCTTTTAGCAGAAATACGTTAGTCTGTGAACCAGTTATCATAGGATTGAACACCTGGTCACTGCCAACAATGATTCTGTCAAACTCATCAGGAAACTTTTTGCCAATACAATTTTGGGTAATAGGTATAAGCCTACGGCGAAAAAGTTTGTAGTGACGGAAAAATTGACCAGCTATTCCGATTGACATTGCAAGACGAACTAAAAGCCCAACAAGACCGCGAATTGTTCTTACGCCTCTAAATTTGGGCCAATGCGACTCGCCTACATTGTTGCAATCGACGACCTTGACTGTATGCCCCATGCGTTGAAGAACCATAACTAATGCAGCACATTGCAACGCCGCCCCACAGTTATGTGCGCGATGGAATGTAACAACTCCTACTTTCATCAGTTCAGCTCCTTTAGAATCTCATCTGTGCTAATGCGTGGAGAAGACGCCACATCAAACTCACTGGGTGCTTCTCCACACGACAAAATAGCAATAACGCATTCAGAATCTTTGATTGAGATAATCTTGCGCAAGAGAACGTCCTTATCTGGATATTGCGACCAATTGAGAACACAATGCGCTATCTCTTCATAGAAAAGAGCATAGCACAAATTCATCAAAAACATTCCGCCGTTAGTAAACACATCATCGCGCTCACACGGGACAACACCTTCAATGTCAACAGTTACAACCAGACATTTATCTGCAAGGTGCCCAAATCCACGATTTCCACCTTGAAGGGAAAGGACCTCCTCAATTCTTGCCTTGTCACTTAGGCAATAGACGCGGCAATACTGTTTATTGCATGCTGTCGGCGTTGTCCGAGCAATCTCTACCGCGCGTCGAATACGCTCAAGGGGAAGCGGTTCCGCCGCATAATTACGTATCGTATGTCGTGATTTGGCAAATTGCGGAAACGATGCGTCTTTATTAGCATAGAAATCCTTTTTTTCGAAATGAAATTCTATTGCAGGTTCAACATCCTGATATTTAAGCAGAAAGTCATCAATCTCTTTGTCGTTAGATTCTGAATGAAGAACTTTGTATGTTTTGATGACTTGAATTGCATGAAGGATTTGAGGATCGGTGGCTCCGTATTTATTGCAGAAATCCGTTATCTGCCGCATCAGATTTGAGACTTTTGCCCTGCCAAACCCTTTGCGCCGATTAGGCATTGTAAGCCCTTTCTCCAAAATATGATATGAGATGATTATTCCCGATCTCTCCATATTGCGGGTCTTTGGGCCGTCCCAACCTGAAAACTTTATAAAGCGTTCATGATCATAGTCAAAACATAGTTTCACTCTTTTTCTGAAAAGACGTTTTCTCCGCCACTCGCGAATACGCGAACACATTGACACGCCCAAAAGCATCTTCATAATTGAAGTCAATATCATAATACCCCTTTCTTTCGTCTACCGTCTTGAACCTCTCATCTTTGCGGCAAACGCACTACATTTTGCGCGGACAAATTCACGCTCCGCGCAATCAAGCACAAGATACCATGCACACGGGAAAAGCGCGGCTTCGCAAAACAAAGTAGTCATGCAAATACGCTGAAACCCAGAAGCGACAAAACACGAAGGGACGAAGCCAATAGACAGCGCCACCACGGTTGTCAGTGCAAGCGGCACGAAAACCTTGCGCAACCACTCACGGATCGGCACACCCACATAAGCCCTCGTGAAAAACACCCGTCCCCATGCGCAGACTGCCGTTGTAATAACAAAAAGACAACACAATGAATAAACGCCCAAGCCAAGATGAAATGAAATCCAGGCCAACGGCAGTGTAGCAACCAGAGAGCCGCCAAGCAACAACTGATATTTCGCGATTCGTCCTGTCGCATGGACAACTGACATATGTCCGATTGTTGTTTTGTCTATAATCAGCGCAATCATCATGCTCACACAAAGACCAGCCGTGTATTCCGGCGGCGTCACCAGCCACAATCTAAGGACTTCGCCTATCTCTATGCACAGCGGAAGTGTAAAGATGAACGAAAGAAGGACTCCAAACTTGCAAGCGCGATACATCAAGTTCCTCGTCTTCGCAATGTCGCCAGAGCCATACGCCGTTGTTATCGCGGGCATGAACGCGCCCTGCATTGCACTAGCAAGAGAGTTTGCCTGGCCATTAACGGTATTGCCAATCGCCATCGCGGCATTTACGCTTGGCCCGAAATACTTGTTTACGAGAACCGCCATGCCTTGCCCGCGTGCCAGATTCCCAAGAGTCCCAAACATCTGCCAGCCTGTATATTTGAACAGAGAGCCAAAACGCGACCGATCAAACGCATAGTGCCATCTGAATCTGCATTCCTTGAAGATGAAACACGCTCGAATCGATATTATCAACTGCGGCAGAACCACCATCAAGCAATGCCAGAACGCATACTTCGTCAGCCAGAACCCTGGATGGGTCACCATATAGTAGAGGAAAACGAAATTGCACAACGTCGTTACAAAGGCATACACCGTCAATTCGGCAATATATTGTTTCGCCGTGTACATGGCATTGAACGGAACACTGACCATGCCCAAAAAACAAGAAACGCACACAAACCTGAATACCCAGACGCACGATGCAATCCGACCAGGAGGAATCGTCAGAAAGTTACGAACCGCCCATTCGCCAATTGGATATCCAATAAGCAACAGCAGCGCGGGGACAATTGTATGGATCACAACCGCAATTGAAAACCATCGTCTGCACTCTTCAAGGCCCTCAACTTCGTTGCCTTTCTTCAGCGCCGCGCCGACCGACAACGCGTAGAAGCGGCCAATGGAATATGCAAGAACCGAGTTGAAAAACGAGATGAACATGGCCAGCCCACCGACAACACCATTCAACCCAAAGTCAACCTCACCCAACGCCTGCAATGCCCACCGCCCGGAAAACAGCCCGCACGCAAGAGCGAACAGACTCCGCCCGTACGTGGCTAAAATGTTCAGTGCTATCCGCTTATTTGGGGACATTGCAATTAAATGCGCTCTTCAACTCCACGGAAGTGTACGTTCAACTCATGAAGCGGTGCAAGAAGTGTTCCCATTGAGGTCCCTTGCGTCATTTTGGCAAAGGCATTGACATCCTTCGGGAAGCACTTGCCCCCGTAACCGAACTTGCCGTCTGGACCGGGGACGTAGGTATGCGTGTCGTTGATGTAGCCAGAGAGCAATACGCCTGTGTGAACCTTCGCCCAATCGCCGCCCATTTTCTCGACATACTCCTTCGCCGCGTTGAAGTATGTGACCTTATATGCTCCGAACACATTGTGAATATACTTTGTAAGCTCGGCCTCCAGCGGCGACATAACTGTAAACTTCTTCCCTGGAAACACCTTGATAAGAAGGTCGACCGCACCAGTGAACACCATCGTCTGCTTCTTGAAGTCTTCGATGTGCGTCCGCTCGGTCAGGAACTCCGGCATGTAGCAGACCTGATGCCCCGTCTCTTTCGAGAGCATGTCACTCGTCCCCGGCAGAATCGTCGTCCTCACGAATACCGGCACATTCGGCAGTTTGCGAATCAGCTCTTTCATCAGCGTCAGATTCTGTGTCCCGTCATCTTCCGTCGGAACATGGATTTGCAGAAACGCGATATCGATTTGCGAAAGGTCGTCATTCATTCCCTTCGGCGGATCACTAACAAAGACTTTCGCGTCCTTGTTGTTCTCCTCCAGCCACGCTTTGAGGGCTCCACCCACAAAACCACAGCCAATGATACCTACGTTAATCATTTCATTAAATCTCCTTATGTTCTATGCACTCGCAACAAGAACTTACTTGGGACAGCAATCCCTAATCCATTCCAACGGCACAACAAACAAGTTATAGAGAAGTCAATAATACGGGTTGCGCTTCATCGCGCACCCACAGTATCCGCCCCTTTTGCATATTGTGTTCATGACACATAGGTACAATTCTTATTTTAGTTCCCGAGCCAACACGAACATGAGCACCATCCGTTGCCCACTTATCGCAACCACGAACGCAGCACTTCACTGGTCCAGAGACACCCCTCGCATCCTTCCATAGATCAATCATGGGCTCCGACCGATATGTTCGAGGATCTGTCCCAATATTCGTCACTTGCTTCACTGTTCGCGTTCCTTTCTATTTACATTCCGTGATATAAAGTTTAAAAGGTCATTCTACCGAACAAACCGAATGCCTTTCCGCTCAAATAGGTTATTTATTCCACAATTTCCCTACAAGCCGATGATTTTGTCGCTCGCTACCACCCCCAACTTCCTGTAACCGGTTTATGGTAGCTTCATCAAAAAGTCGGACAACGACCCTTCGAACATCTGTCTTTTGCTTATTTAGGCCTTGATTGTTTTTCACTACCACCAACATGCCTTCCGAATAATCAGCTATTCTAAAGTTAATTTTCATTTTTTAGGTGTGTCTATAATTCTTATAAGTAATTCATACAAATTATCTATAATGCTCTCTATCACAGGAATATCATATCGTTTTTCATCAAATTTCTCTATTTTATCGCAATCAACACATAGAAAACCGCACATCACAGAATCAGTTTCACCACGTTTCAACGGCATTATGGGATATACTATTTCACTCTTATAAGGCAATACCGTTTCTTCATTGATTTTACTAGTATTCAAATAATCCTTTGCTTCCGGTATGTTGTTATTGATATACGCCACTTTTGTGCTATGCCGAATCAACTGATTGACAACATGCTGATATGGAGTATTGCCAACCACGGTATGCTCGGTCCGTAGGTATTCCTCTGTATCACGACAAGTGTTTTTGTCGTCTCGACATAGATTCCGGAATTTCCATGATGTAATTTCCTTGTCCTTCGACAGTGTGACTTTGATTGAAACACCACATTTTGCACTTGTCTTATCATCAAAAAACTGTTTCAACTCATTGCAAATTTTCTTCAACACCTTCATCAACCTGTCATCGTCGATACTTTCGCCTCTTACGAGTTCTTTCAATTGCAAATTCAATTCTGTGAGACTAGTAATGACTTTCCCATATAGCGAATCCACAAAAGTATTATGTATATACCGTAATAGGTTCTTCGCTGAAATAACACCAATGACAAATAAATACCAACCTAAGACGATAGTGATTACGAGTATCGCATTGTCTCGGTTGATAGTAGACTTGTCATTTGCAGTTACAAACCAAGCAACCAGACTTCCAATGACTCCACTAATCAACCACCCCATTCTCACAAGCTGCGAATGTCTTATGTCCTTCCACGTATTCCTTAAAAAACAACTCTTTTTCATACCTTCGGTTTATTCATATACGACAATCTGCATCAAACATCAACTTGCCTTAAAAATAGGGCGACGCTTCAGGTTCAACAGGGTCAGACTTGATTGCCACAGTAAATTGCCACAGTAGTTTTCGTTTCTCACTGCGGCATTCCCTCCGCACACCTACCTCATCGTACAAGCCGTCAACTCAATCACCGTCATCCCACCAACCACGCTACACAATCCAAACTCACTCTTCCCCACCGCCGACACATTGAGAAGTTAAGAGTGGGTGAGTTAGCCTCTATTTTACAGCCTATTTCGATGCTTCCAACTTGTACATCAGCATACTGGCAAACGCCAATTTTCTAATGGCATCATCTTCGCTGATCGTCATGTTTTCATGCGCCTTTGGAATCTGTGGGGAGAGGCCCCGCGAGGGGGAGATGTAAATGCGGTTATTGAGCGAAATGGGAGGTGAATCTTCGCCTTTCAAGCGAGTTACTGACCCCAGTGGGCAAAAGCGCCACCCCCTCGGAGGGGGTGAAGCGAAGCGCCCCCACTACATCGCGACACCCCCTCTGGCAGGGTAGCGCGACCCTGCCAGGCAGGGTGTACCCGACCCTGCCGGGCGGGGTGGCGCGACCCCGTCCGGCACCCAAAGGCGACCCCGCCAGAGGGGGGCGAGGTTCTTGCCTCAAGGACGAAATCGTCGCAGGACCCACTACCGCTACCACTAAACCTACCGCTCGGGCCGCCCGGTGGTCGGCCCCTACCGTTTGGGGCACACCTCAATCCTGTCAATCCTGTTAATCCTGTCAAAACCTCTACACCTCTACACGGCCAAAAATCCGCTACCGCTTCTCAATCACTCCAAATAAGCAAAGCTCGTTTGTCTATTCGTAAAATTTTGTTCAAATAAGCAAAAAACGACCCCGCGCGTTGCTTAATTGGCAAGCATCTCTCGACCTAGATTGTACGCAAAACGCGATGTTGAAACAAAAGTCAGCTCCACCGGACCCACGTGCTTCACGCCTTCTTGCGAACGCGATGTGACAACCATCCGGTTGAGACCGTTTCGTTCGGCAAAGTTGACCGCCTCTTTGATCTCGGCTGGATGATCAAAAGGTCCGTCAGACCATTTCACTTCGAACATTGAATCGGCCCGCTGCGTGCCCGCGTCTATCCGCACAAAGTCGACCTCGCGATTTTCTCGGCCGACTTTCCAATTTGCATAGCGCCAGGACATGCGCTCTTCGCCAATACCCAGTTGCGCGGCTACGGCCGTCTCTATGATATGCCCGAAATACACATCATCAACGGCTCTTGCCGGCTGGAACATGGCCGCTCTCAACGACGGATTTGTCAAATACAACTTGAACTGCATGGCGCGTTTGAGCGACAGAGCGTTCAAGTCAACCCTGTCATGCCGCACAATCAAGAAAGCTTCCTCCAGGTATCTAAGCAGATTTGCCACCGTGTGCTTTGTCAGGCCCGACCCTTGAGAAAGCCCCTCATACGACTGAACCATGCCGGAATGAAACGCCACATAAGAAAAAAAGGCCTGCAAATCACGAACATCGTCTATATGGTAAAGGCTCGGCAAATCGCGAAGCAGAACTTTATCGACTATATCGCGCTGGATGAACTGCCCGGGGTTGCCCCTCACCGTCTGGTTTGCGACAAGTTCAGGATATCCACCGTAGTTTACATAGTCTATGAAGCATTTGTTCGCCGCCTCCATCGACTCGAACATGCGCTCGTCTTCGCCAATCATCAAGCAGTATTCGTAAAAGCTCAACGGCGCCAGCTTAAGATCGGTAAAACGCCCGGCCCCGCTTTCTCTCGCGCCCTTCACAAGAACGGATGCCGCCGAACCCGATGCAGTGAAGCGTATATTGGGATATGTATCGGTAAGCGTTTTCAGCGATGTCTCCCAATCCTTCATATACTGTATTTCGTCAAAGAAGACGAACAACCGGTCTAGCCTTGGGTCGCGCCCGGTGAATCTGCACGCTTCTCTTAACAGTTCTTCAAGTTCGCTGCCATGATATACAGGCACATCTATCGGCAGAAAGATTATGTTCTTGGCAGGTATATTATCCTTAGTAATAAGCCGATGGATGGCGTGTTGCATAAGCCAGGTTTTACCAACACGCCTGGGCCCCATGAGCAAGAGCGCCCTTTTAACCCCGTCAAGCTTCAGAAAGCTATAGAATTTGTCAAGAAACCGTCTTGGCGTGACTGAGGTATAGCCTTGATCGACAATCCCAGTCTCCCACCAGGGATTGTCCAGCTTGATGCGATCGACAAACATTTCTTTTGATAACATAATCACCTACTTTCGCTCAAAACAAGCAAAAGTGTATCATATTATTTCGCCATTGTCAATAGCAACACCATTACGCACATCGGTCTATTCGTAAAATTTTGTTCAAATAAGCAAAAAACCACCCCGCGCGTTGCTTAATTCAACATCGTGTAGAAGTTGACGGCATAGTCCCTGCGAAGGAGGTCTACAAGCGTCGACTTACCTGACCCGTTGGGGCCGGCAATCATTCTGAAACGCTTCGTCATATCGGCTCAAACTCCTTGACAAAAGTTCTGGTACCATCGGGCTGCACCCCTGCTAGGGCATCCGCTTCGCGGCTCACTGCACTCGGGCCGCCCGGTGGTCGGCCCCTACCGCTACGCCTTTCCGCGACCGCTACACCTACCGCTCGGGCTGCACCCATGCTAGGGCATCCGCTTCGCGGACAGCCTTCGGCTGGGGGATACCAGTGATCGGCCCCTACCGCTACGCCTACACCTACCGTGCGGGCTGCTCGGTGATCAGCCCCTACCGCTAAATCCTACCGCTAGCCCAGCATAATCATCTGGCCGCGGACGGAGAAGGCGTCGCGGACGAGCCCTTTCGCCGCAGAACGTTCGCGCTCGCCCAGCCAGCCGAACGGCGCGAGCCACACCACCGGGGCCGGGGCCGCGCCTTGGTTCATCGCGCAGACAAACGCCGCCAGAAACATCATCTTCTCGCCGTTGTCGACCAGCGCGAACGGGGTGCCGCCGGGGGCGATGTCGCCCTGATGGCGAACTGTCAGAACGGGCGCGCCTTTCTCGCCGGGCTCGACCGCATAGCCCGTCAGCGACGGACACACCCGTTGGAGTGCCGCGCGCATCGCCGAGGCGACCTGCCCGTTCGAAAGCTGCGCCGCCATGCAGGTCGCAAAGTCCGAAAAATCCCCTTCTTCGCCCTTCGCCCCGGCGCGGCCGATTTCGCTTCTCATCGCGTTCGGGTCGGGCTTCAAGAGCCAGAGCGAACCGAGGCAGCGGACGAATTCCGCAATCGGACCTTGCGCCTCGGGAAAACCGGCTGCCTCCCGCAGGGCGAACGCCGACGAGCCGACGCCATATTTCGCCCCGGTCGCCGCGAGCGTGTAAAAGTGCTTGCGGCGAAGGAGCAGCGTCTCGGCGCCGCACGTCAGGCGCTCGCCCGTCACGCGAAGGCGTTTTTCGTCCGAGCGCTGAAGCGTCACCGAATATTCAAGCTCGCCATGGCGCGGCGTCGCGATTGTCGCCGAAAGCGTCGTCGGCCATTCGCCCCCGAACCAGGCGGGGGCCCATACCGAAGCGCGGGCGCGCGGGGCGCTCGCCATATCGTCCCCGAGCGCAATGGCGTGCAGAATGCGCATGGCGTCGAACACCCGGGCGCAATCGGCCCCGCTCTCGCTCTCGACGGATGACACGCGCGAGAACTTGATTTTGAGCTTGCCGCTCGTCTTGAAATTCTCCATGGCGAGGCCGGTAATGACACCGCCAAGATCGGCGGGCGCGACCGGGGAGAGCGGCGCAACCGGCGCGGTCGCGGGGGCGAGCGGCACGAGCTGGGCGACCTGAGCCGGGGACGCGGCATGCACCGTCTTGAGCCGGTATGTCTTCGCGAGCTTGAGATAATCGGCCCTGGCGATCTGGGCCGTGTTCAACCTAAGCACAAAGTCGCCGACGCGCCCGCCTGCCGCGCCTTCGCTGCGCGCCGGCTCCACAAGCCCTGCCGCCTTGAACACCCTGACGACTCTCGCGTAAGCCGGTGCGGTAAGCTTCTGGCCGATGCGCGATGAGATATCCTTTATGCGCGGCGCGACGGTGCAGGTCGCCGGGTCCATGCGCGAGAGAAAGTCCGCCATCACCAGACGGCAGCGCTCTGCCATGCGGGCGTCGGCCTCGGCCTCGAGCTCCGCCTTCGGCGTGCGCCGGCGCGGCGTCCGCTTCGGGGCCGCAGGCATGTCAAAGCGCGGCTCGACGGACGCCGCCCAGTTGGCGTCGACGCTCTCGTTTATGAAGTAGCGCTTGCGCGAGTTCGGCAGCCACGAACCCTGGGCGCGCACAGAGGCCGGCAGTTCGTCCGAAACGGACGGCATGACCATCTCAATAAGGCCTTCTTCGCGCAGGCGGTGGATGTACTTGCCAAGTGTAACCTGGCTCACACCGAGCGCCGAAGCGAGAGAGCGCCACTGCGGCGCGACGGTGCGCGTCGCGGGGTCCATGCGCCCGTACAACGCCTTTAGAACAAGGTCGTCGAGGTTGGCGGGTCGCTTGGCGGAGCCAAGGCGGCTATTGGTTGCAGGCAATGCCATTGATTTTATAATTGCCGGTTTTATGCAGTCAAAACGCGATTATTGGGCATTATAAAGCGCAGTCGGGTAATTTGGGATGCACTCCGTTTTTGTCATGTACTCACCGTACATGGCATTCAAGGTTCCCACCCGGCGAACTCTATGGCACACCAGGCATACGCCCGCGGAACCGGCGTATCGAGCCCTCTCTTTTGACTGCACGATGTAAAGTCTATCATGTAATTCTAATTGCAGTAGCCAGGTTTGAGTCTGTTTTACCGCATTTTGGCAACTTATATTCCGTCATAGTGCGACAACGCGAAGGGGCGAAATTAAAATTCCTCAATAAACCCCCTTGCTGTAAGGCAAATAATATGATAGATAATGCGCCTTGCAGTAAGCTAGCGGTCCGTGCGTCTCGGTAGGGTTGCGGGCCGACGCCGTGTTGGTCACACTGCGGCGAGGATTCGCTCGCGCATGTCTGAATATTCTTGCACGCTGATGAGGCCGGCGCTTAGGAGCTTCTTCGCGCTGGCGAGACGCCGGGCGATCGACGGCTGCCGCCGCGCGGCTCCTGCGCATCCCGTCGCCGTCCCGGCCGGCGCCGAACCCGCCTTCGCGTCCGCTGTTTCGCCGCCATCGCCTGTAAACGAAGGTATCGCCTCCACCGCCCGCCTGAGGGCCGGCTCGTTCGCGTGATAATAGTGGCGGGTCATCGCGGCCGACGTATGGCCGACTATGGCCTGTACGACGGCGAGCGGAACCCCCGCATTCGCCGCGAACGATACGAATGAGTGTCTGAGCGAGTGGAATGTCGCCGATGGCGTGAGGCGGCTGCGCCCTTTATATTGGACGCTCTTCACTATGCCGGCCCCGTCGAAGACGAGGTCGATGCCTTTTGAAATGCGCCAGCGCTCGGCTGCATACTTCTCGGCCGTACCGGGCAGAACGAAGCCGCCACGCGATTCGCCCTGCGCCGCCTTGAGCGCCGCCGTCAGCCGATCGTGCAGAGGTATGGTAACGACACGTCCGCAAGCATGGCGCCGTGTCTTTTGCGGCACGACTTGTATTATTCCCCTGGCGAGATCGATGTTCTCCCATCGAAGGCGGCAGCAGTCGCCCAGGCGAAGGCCCGTATATACGGCAATCGCGAACAGGAGCGGCCACTCGCCGCCTTCCCGCCCGGCGGCGATGATGACGCGGCGCACTTCATCCGCCGTCAGCTCGCGCCGCGAATATGTGTCGGCGAAGCGGCGCGGTACGCCATCCATCGGGTTCGGACCCGCCGGGCCGGGTCCGGACTTCAGCAGGACGCGAAAAATGTTCTTTAGACAGCCGGCGCAGAGGTTGAAAGTCACAGCCGAGTGGTCCGCGCCAAAGGCGGCCATATACTCCTCGGCCATTTGGCGCGTCACGCCGTGCGCCGCGCGCACGTCAGGATAGGCCGCGCCCATCCATTCGGCGAATTTGCGCCAGGCGCGGCGGCGGCTCGCGCTCATCGCCGGGGTAAGCCGTTCTGATCCGGCCAGCTTCCGGTACCGGGTCCACTCGCCGGCGAGCGGGCCAGGACGCGCCCCGGACGCGCAGGCGCGCTCCATCTCCCGCACGAAACGCGCGAGCTTGGCGCGCGCCTTTGCCTGGTCTTTTACTCCGGACGAGCGGGAACAAGTCTTGCCCCCGACCGATACTCTCATCGTCCATACGCCGCCGCGCTCAAGCTGCAGGCTGCCCTTGCGCAACCGCTTTTCTTCATCAATCATTGTCCACCGTTCCTTTCCTTAGGGCGCAGGCCGCGAGAAAGAATGAGAATTTGTTTTTTATGGCGGTATTATAACAAAACCCCGCCACCCCCTGCAATCACTCCCTATCGCCCCCTCTGGAGACGCGGCTTCCAGCCGC
>JAZQBR010000204.1:0-12579 GCA_045545855.1 Kiritimatiellia bacterium
CCGACTTGCCTGCTCGGCCAGAGCGTCCTCAGATACGGCGTCAGAAACCCTGCCTGGTTCGCGTCAGACCCGCCGAGCCCCGGCGGATACACGGAGGCCTTCCCGCGCCTTTTGGAGGCGCTTTCGGCCATACCGGGCATCGAGCGCATACGTTTCACCTCCGCCCATCCGAAGGGGTGCACAGGCGAGCTGGTGCGCGCGTACCGCGATTTTCCCCAGGTGTGCCGCCATCTCCATCTGCCTGTGCAGTCCGGCAGCGACCGCATTCTCGCCGAAATGGGCCGCCATTACACGCGTGCGGAATATCTCGCCGCCGTCGCTAAGCTTAGGGAGCTCGACCCAGAGTTCGCTGTTACAACCGATGTCATCGTCGGCTATCCGGGTGAGACAGAAGCCGACTTCGAAGCCACGCGCTCGCTGATGGAGGAGGCCGGGTTCGACAATTCGTTCGTATTCAAGTATTCGCCGCGTCCCGGCACGCGCAGCGCCGCGCTGGCGGATGATGTGCCGACCGCCGAAAAAGAGCGCCGCGACCAGGTGTTGCTCGCCGATCAGGAGACTCGCGGACTTCGCCGCAACGCGCGGCTTGTCGGGACCGTTCGGGAAGTGATGGTGGAAGGTCCCTCGAAGCGCAACAAGGCGCGGTTCGCAGGGCGCGATTCCGGCAATCGCATTGTCGTCTGGGACGTCACGCCCGGTTCGCCGGCACCCGCGCCGGGTTCGCTTTTGAGCCTTCGCGTCATCGAGGCCCATTCTCAGATTCTCGTCGCCGGACCTCTGCCGCCGGCGTGTGCAAACTAGTAACGAAACAGAAGGGGGATGCAAGAATGACCACATCAAGAAGAGAGTTTCTGCTGGGCGCAGGCTCCATCGCCGCGCTCGCGGGTTGCGACAATATGAATACGCTCGGCGCGTGGTTGAACGCGAGAAACGCCGAGCGCGCCAGAGAGCTTCTCGCCGCCGCGCGCTCGAAAAAGCTCAACATACTTTTCATAATGACCGACGACCACGCCGCGCACGCGATCTCGGCCTATGGCAGCCGCATCAACAAGACCCCGCACTTGGACGCGCTCGCCCGGGAAGGCATGATCTTTTCGAACGTCATGTGCACAAACCCGATCTGCGCGCCGTCGCGCGCGAGCATTCTCACCGGGCGCTACAGCCACAAGAACGGTGTGCCCAGCTTTGTCGCTCTCTCGCCCGAGATAGAGACCGTAGGGGGCGCGCTCAGACGCGCCGGCTACTACACGGCTTTTGTCGGCAAGTGGCACTGCGGCGGACCGCGCACGGTGCGCGACGCCGACTGGGACAAGTGGATGATATACGAGAATCAAGGCGTCTACTTCGACCCGTACTTCATAATGCCGGACGGCAACGGCGGCTTCGCGCGCCGCGTCTACAAGGGTGAGTACGCGACCGAGAATCTGACACGCGTCTGCAAGGACATCCTCAATGACGCCCGCGCCGCCGGCAAGCCTTTTTTCATGATGATGCACCACAAGGCGCCCCATCGCAACTGGCTGCCGTCCCCGAAGTATTGCTGGCGGTTTCGCCGCCTCACGCTGAAAGACATACCTGTGCCCGAGACGCTTTTCGACGACTGGAAGGGCCGCGCCTCGCCGATTCGCACCACCGCCATGACTCTATTGAAGCATATGCGGCTCAAAGAGGATCTCAAGCTCGCCGAGTACTTCTCGCGCGGCGGCGAGTTCGAGTTCGAGGGCCGCGTCTACAAGGGGCGGCAGAACGCCGAGGGCGTCTTTGTCGACGCCTGGCCGGAAGGCATGGACGACCGCGCGAAGACGGCTCTTTCGTACCTCAGGTACATGCAGGACTATCTCGCCTGCGTCCAGTCGGTAGACGATTCGGTCGGCGAGATGGTAGACTATCTCAAATCTTGCGGTCTTGAGGAGAATACGCTTGTCATATACACTTCCGACCAGGGCTTTTTCCTTGGCGACCACGGTCTCTACGACAAACGTTTCATAATGGAAGAGACGCTGAAGATGCCGTTTATCGCCAAGTGTCCGGCGCTGATACGCGCGGGCGAGCGAAACGAGAGCATCATCACCAATGTCGATTTCGCGCCGACATTCATCGACCTCGCCGGCGCTGAAAAGCCCGCCGGCATGCAGGGCGACTCTTTCGCGTCGAACATGGCCGGCGACACGCCTGCCGACTGGAAAGACGAATGTTACTGCCGGTACTATGTGGAGGGCGGCGAGCACCAGACTGCCGCCTGGTACGGCGTGAGAACCAAGCACGACAAGCTGGTCTACTACTACAAGCGCAACGAGTGGGAGTACTTTGACATGGTGAAAGACCCCGAGGAGCTTGTAAACGAGTACGCCAATCCCGCCTACGCCGCGCGCATTGCGGAGCTGAAGGAGCATCTTGTGAAGCTGCGCGAGAAGTACGAAGACCGCGACGAATATCAGGATTGCGGCGAATATTCGCTCTCCCGCTAGCATGGGTGAGATCGGCTTTTAATGCGCAGCTCCTGCGATTACCCTAACGGGTAATTGCGTATGCCGTCATAAAAGCGTATAATAGGCGCCAAACTAAGCACAAGGAGGCGACATGAGAAGACTAATTGTCTCTATTATCACTGTGGTTGCAATGGCGGCCGGCGCCAATCAATGGGATGCCGTAAAGCTCAAAGGCTCGACAGACAAGGAGCCATGCTCGTACAAAACCGGCGAGAAGATGCGTTTCACGTTTACTCTCGAAGGGCTCGCTGACGGCGCGTCTATCGAGGGGTGTCAGCTTAAGTGGAAGCGCCGCGGCGACGACGGGCGCGAAGAGAAGGGGCTGATGCCGCTCTCGCCAGGCGGCATGTGCATAGAGACGGCCATCGACAGACCGGGGTTCGTGCATGTCGAGGCGTGGGTCGTCGACGCGGGCGGCGAGAAGGTCAAGCGCGAGAAGAAGTCCGGCAAGACCTGCATTGGCGATACGGATGTATACTTCGGCGGCGGCGCCGGCGCCGATCTCAGGGCGATTCGTCAGGGTGTGCCTGAGCCGAAGGACTTCGACGCACGCTGGCGCAAGACGCTCGCGAGGCTGCGCGCGGAGCGTCCCGTCGACGCGAAGAACCTTGCGAAGTATATGAAAGACGTTGGCGCCGGCCTCGGCTTCGAGTGCTATGAAGTCGAGGTGCCGAGCTTCGGGCCGGGCTGGGGCGATTCGTTCGCGACGGGCTATCTGACCGTGCCAAAAGGCGCGAAACCCGGGTCGCTGAAGGCGAAGGTCTCGTTTGACGGCTACGGGATATACAAGCAGGGCCGCCCGGGATGGTGCGACCCGGGGACGATGGAGCTTCATGTCAACGCTCACGGGATACGTCCGCTGACGCTCGACGGCGAAGCGTTTGAGACATTCAAGCGCGATGTCATCGAGTCGCGCGGGCCGTATGCGTTCAACGAAGATGACAACGGGAGCTTCGAGAAAGCGTACTTCTTCGGTATGGCCATGAGAGTTGTGTCGGCGACGACATTCATGCGCGAGTTCGCCAAGAGCCGCCCCGAGTGGGACGGCAAGACGCTGATTGTGACAGGCGGCAGCCAGGGCGGGCTCCAGGCGTGCTGGGCGGCCGCGTTTGTCAAAGGCGTGAGCGAGCTGAAGATTCACGTGCCGTGGTGCTGCGATTTGGGCGGTACGGAGGTCGGGCGCATGGGCGGGTGGCGGCCGAAGCGCACCGAGGCGCTTGGCTATTACGACCCGGTGAATGTGGCCAAGAGAATGCCGGCGAACCAGAAGAAGGATATTTTCCGCTCGGCTCTCGGCGACTATATCGCGCCGCCTTGTTCGCACGCAGTGCTGTACAACAGCATGAAGGGCAGGCGGCACATCAAGTTCACCCAGGGCGGCGACCATAGCGCCGATCCGGACTGACAGCGAAGTGAAAGCCGCATTCAAGTCGATTCTTGCCGCCGCGCTGGCGCTCGCCGCAGTTGCGGCACGGGCGGCCAAGCCGCCGGCGCCGCTGCATGTCGAAGGGCGCCATCTTGTCGACGACGCCGGCCGTTGCGTGCGCCTCAGGGGCGTCATGTACGGGCCCCACCCTTATTTCAACGGCGGACGCTGGGGGTGGGGCATTGACGACGCGACTGTTGAACGGTGCATCGCGTTCTACGATAAACTCTGCACAGGTCTCGCCGACAGGTCGAAGGGCAGCTACTGCAACATGATACGCATGACCGATGACGGACACTGGAGCAACGACGACAAGCTCAAGCCCTCGAAGGAGTCGCCCCACTTCTACGCCTGCGATTGGGCGCGCTACGAGCGGTATGTCGAGAAAGTGCTCGCGCCGATTGCCGAAACCGCAGTCGGCCACGGTCTTTATGTCATCATCCGCCCGTCGTACAACAACCCGGGCGATACGAAGGTAGGCGACGATTTTCAGAAGCATCTTGTAAAAGAGTGGACTATTATGGCCGGCAACAAGCGTCTGAAGAAGCTCGCCGGGCGGCTTTTCTTCGAGCTTCAGAACGAGCCTACCCGCATTCGCGCGGCGGACGGGTCTGAGAGCGAGGCCGCGCTTCACGACTTCATGCAGCCGCTCATCGACGTCATTCGCAGGCAGGGCTTCAAAGGCGTCATCCTGGCGCCGGGGCTAGGCTATCAGTCGTGGTACGAGCCGTATATACGCCATCCGCTGAGAGACTCGAACCTGGGCTATGCGGTGCATGTGTACCCCGGCTGGTACGGTCAGAGTGACGACAACTGCGACGCGGGGCGGTTTATCGCGAACTTTCTGAGGCAGGTGCCAGTCGTGAAGACGGCGCCGGTCGTCGTGACCGAGTGTGACTGGAGCCCCCCGCGCCCCGGCGCTTCGCGCAAGAACGAGTTCGGCCAGGAGGTCAAGGCCAACTACGGCACATGGGCGACGGCGTCCACGTCAAAGTGGGGCGCGGCTTACAAGGGCACTCTCGAGTATTTCGGCAATATATCGTCGCTTCTCGGCGACGCGAGCACTTACATGGATATCGACCTCTACTTCAAGGAGGGCAAGGTGCGCCCGCGCTACGCCGGCGTGCAGGAGGCGTTCTCGGAGGCAGCCTTCAAGTGGTACCGAGAATGGGCGGAGCGAAAGCCGGTCACGAAGGCCGAGGCCGACAGGCCGCGCCGCGCGGCCGGGGCGAAACGGCGCGCGCTTACGAGCGTCGACGAGCTCTCGCGCCATCCGTTCATGCTCGTCAATCCCGAGGGCAAGGCGCTCGCCGCGAGCGCGAAAGACGAGTTCTCGCCCGACGTGAAAATCGTCAATGTGGCCGATGCGGCCCGCGCGGACGAATGGTGCTCGCTCTTTCTCATGCAGCCGATCCGCAAGAAAGGCGGCAAGCTCGCCGGGCGGTTGAGGTGCCACTGGCCCGACGGCATACTGCGCCTCAGCTGGCTGCACAACAGAAACGGCGACTCGGTGAATGTAGGGGCGAACGGCGTCGACAGACTCTTTCTCGCCTCGGCGCGCGAGAACTCGCCGCAGCATCTCGGCGAAGAGACGAAGAACGGCGGCGTATGGGTGGCCGAGGCCGTGAAGGGCGGGTTTACATTCAGGAGCTCTGCCCAGCCGCGCCGCTACCTCGCCGGCACGGGGTCCGCGACGAGCGACCAGCCGGTCGTCTGGACGGCCGTCACGAGAGACGATTTCGATCCCGCGCACTATCAGCCGCGGGCGACAACTAGAAAAGGAGACAACAGAAGATGAACCCGAAAACACTGATGGTCCTCGTCGCGGCGGCCGCCGCGGTCGCAGTCGTGCCCGCCGCAGGAGCGGCAGAGGAGAATCCGTACGCCGCAGAGGTCGCAGCGTTCGGCAAGATCGTGGACCTCTGGCCCGAGGGCAAGATGCCCGGCGCGGCCACCGACAAGCCCGAGAAGTTCGAGCGCGGCGTGCCGGACGGCGACGTAAACTACCAGAACGTGAGCCACCCGACGATTACGATCCGCCGCGCTCCGGGCGAAGGGGTGCATCCCGCGATGCTGATCTGCCCGGGCGGCGGATACTTTCTGCTCGCCTGGCGCCACGAGGGCATGGAGATTGCCGAGTGGGCCAATTCGCTGGGCATGGACGCCTTCATTCTCAAATACCGCGTGCCGAACGATGGCGGCGTAGCGCTGATGGACGCGCAGCGCGCCGTGTCGTGGATGCGCGCGAACGCGGCCGAGCTGAAGATCGACCCCGGCAAGATCGCCCAGATCGGCTTCTCGGCAGGCGCGAACCTGACAGCCAGAACCGCCAACAACTTCGGCGACAGAAAATACGCGCCTATCGACGACGTCGACAAGGCGAGCTGCAGACCCGACGCGACGCTGCTCGTCTACCCGGCCGGACTTCTGAAGGGCGGCTTCAGGGCGCGCCCGAGGGCGGACCTCGCCCTTGACGACATGAACAAGGTTACGCGCGATACGCCGCCCGTTTTCATAACCCAGACCGAAGACGACTTCTGTCAGATCGAGAACTCGCTCGCCTACTATCTCGCCTGCAAGCGCAACGGCGTCAATGCGGCGATGATCCTCGGGCCGAAGGGCGGCCACGGCTACGGCAGCCGCAAGACCGGCCGCGACAACGACATGTGGCCCGAAATCGCCGGCACCTGGCTCAAGCGCACGCTCGGCTTCTGAGCGTCGCCCCGCCGCGCCGTCACTTCATGGACGGCAGCACGATGCCTCGCAGGATGATCTTCTGGCAAAGAATGAAGACCACCGCCGTAGGTATCGAGACAAGCACGAAGCCGGCCATCACGCACCACGGTTGGCCGGCGAACGTGTCTACCGACATCTGATACATCCAGACCGCTAGAGTCCAGTGCGACTCTTTGTTGCAGACGAGAAACGCCCATTCCCACGACGCGTAGGCGTGGATGAAGGCGTTCAGCGCGTTTACCGCGAGAATAGGCGTTGTCATAGGCAGCGTGATGCGGCGAAAGACGGTCCACTCCGAGGCGCCGTCGATGGCGGCGGCCTCGTAGAGCTCGCGCGGCAGCGCGTCGAAGAAGCCTTTCAATATGAAAATCGACATGCCGCTGGCGACAGTAGGCAGCACGAGCGCGGCGAATGTGTTTAAAAGCCCAAGGTCGCGCAGCAGCAGAAAGCCCGGTATCGCCGTGACCGCCGCCGGGAAAGCCATCGTCGCCAGAAGAAACAGCAGGACGCGTTCTGTGGACTTCAGCCGAAAACGCGAGAGGGCGTACGCGGCGAGCGGGTTGACCGTGAGAGACGCGATGACCGACAGCAGCACCAGGACGATCGTGTTGACGAACGCGCGCCCGCGAACGAAGAGATATTCGCCCACGAGCCGGTAGTTGGCGAAGGCGCTACGCAGAAAGTCGCGCCAGCCGTGGTCGATGAACTGGACGGCGAGCGCGTTTCGGACGTCCGCCTCCAATCCCGCCATCGGGTACGGCATCGAGCGCGAGACGTAGTCGCCCGATTTCACCGACTCTTCGGCATACCACTTCTTGAGGGCGTTCCAGGTCTCCAGTTTTGCGTCCGGCGCGGCGCTCTGGCGGTCTGGCGCGGCGCGCGACTCGGCGTTGAACGAAACGTCGAAGAACGAGCGGTGGGGTACGGGCCATGCCGCGTTCATCGCGGCGACCGTGCCGTAGCGGCGTTTCACGAAGCCCGGCACGTCGCGCGGGTCGTAGCGGCAGACGAGCGAGCGCGCGTCGCGCCCGGCGAGCGCGCGCGCGTATTCCCCCGCCCGCGCGCGGCCTTCTTCGAGCGTCCGCGCGTCTTCATAGGGGGCGAGCTCGCGGCGGGCGAATTCGGCGATGCCGCGGCGGTCTTTGGCGACTTCAGCCCATGTCGTCCAGTTGGCGGGCGTGTCGGGGTACAACTCTTTGGGGAACTTGTCGAAATAGGTCGAAATCGAGCGCATAAAGCGGTCTGCGCTGTCGAAAAAGCCGGCAACGACGGGGCTGTGGCGGTTGTAGTCGTATTTCGACGAGAGGCTCGAGGCGAGCATCACCGCGAACGGATACACCATTGTCGCCGCCCCGAGTGTCAGCACCGAGTATACGAGCGCGAGAAACACGCGCGCTTTGACGGATTTTCTTTCGCTTTCTAGAATCACTGCCATGATGTTGTATATTCTATCAAATTTTTCCCGCTTCACGCTTGCAAAGCGAAAGAAAATTCGTTATCATTATCCCCCAAAGGCTGCGGCAGGGGCTTTCGCGAAGAAGGCGCGCCGGGCCGGAAAGGCGGTGAAAAGTGATAGACGAGCGACCCGAGACAGGCGATGCGGCGCACAGCGTGCCGCTTAGCGTGGTCATGCCGTGCTGGAATGTCGCCAAGTGGCTCAGGCGCTCGATGGCCGACGTGTTCGCGGCTCTCCCGCCGTGCGCGGAGGTGATCGCGGTCGATGACGGGTCTACGGACGGGACAGGCGCGATTCTGGAGGACGAGCGCGCGAAGCGCGGCCCGGCGCTTAGGGTCGTGCGCGCGGCGCATCGCGGCGTTTCTGCCGCGCGAAATGCCGCGCTCGCGATGTGCCGGGGCGAGTTTGTGTTTTTCGTAGATCCCGACGACGGGGTCGAAAGCGACTTTTTCACGGCGATGATCGACGCGATGAGGCGCGACGGCGCCGACTATTGCATAGCCGCCTACAAAACGCGCGCCGACGGCTCTGACGGGCCGATGCGCGACGTGCCGCTCAAGGGCGACTACAGGTTCGCCGGCGCAGACGCGATTGTCGAGAAGTATCTGCCGAGGATATTCGGATATTCGTTCGACGACGTGCGCGCGTGGTACGGCGGCGAGGCGCTCTTCGCGCGGCGCGAGATGGCGGCGGTCTGGCGCGCGGCTTTCAGGCGCGACGTCATCGAGCGCGCTAGCGTGCGCTTCGACGAGACTGTGGAGCTTTACGAAGACATGGTCTTCAACGCGCAGTATCTTCTGGCCGCAAAGAAGATGACGTGCGTGGCAAGGCCGCTCTACCGCGTGACGGAGCGCAGCTCGGGGGCGATGAGCACGGTGCCCCGCGACGGACTCAGGCTCGCGCGCAACAAACTGCGGCTTCTCGCGTCACGCAACAGGCTCGACGCGGCGTCAGGCGGGCGTCTCGCGCCGATATACGCCGGTACGTGCGTCTTCTCGGCGCTGGAGATACTGTCGCTCATCGCGCGCGGGAGACTCCCGTTCGGCGAGGGCCGGCGCATCCTGCGCGAGTATCTGGCCGACGCGGCCGTCAGGCGCGCGCTGAAGGGCTTTCCCTTGAGCTGGCGACGCCCGCTCGTCGCGGCGGGCGCGCTGTTTCTCAGATATTGCCGATGCATTTGAAAATGCCCAAATGCCGAATTCGAGGCGTAGTGAACTGCTAGGTTCAAAACAATCCCCCACAGGTAGGTCCTGCTACAGCCCCCTGAAGCGGGGGCTCTACAGGTGCCCGTCGCTCGGACTTGTGTGCTCTTGCGCCAACGTCGCGCTGATGAGAATTTGCGGCTCTGCTCTCATTTCGGCCTTGCCTTTAGCAGGAGCGATGTGGTATAATTTTGGCGTGTTCGGTTGAAAAGGTGATTTGGTCGCCGTAAAATCGTAGCGCCTGTTCTTTGATATACCGCCCGGTTGTGAGCTGGGCGGACGGTCGCCGCCTTCAAGAGAAGGGAGAGCGACAGCAACCCTCTGGTGTCGGCAATCCGTTCATGTGTGAGCTGATAAAAAGGAGAGCCGTCTAAGGGGGGAAACGTACGCAACAGCGTATAGTAGCTTCACGAGAAAACCGCTAATTTTCAGTATGAAGGCGAAATACGACTGTGCGCACGTGTGGTCTAGTATCCACGCGGCGTACACTCATATTCAGTTTTCATACAGGCTCTTAGCGGTGCCTCTCGTGAGACAGGATTTCGAGAGTGCGCCGCTCTTCTTTTGCCGCCGGCACCCTCTCGCAACAAGGTCGCGGCGAAAGAGTTGAAGGAGACGCTAGAATGAATATAAAGCGAACAGGCCGGATTTTCGTGGCCATGACTTTTGCGGGGGCCGTTGGTTGCAGCACGGTGACTGTAAACAGCCAAATCCCGGGCGCGACAGTGCGATGCGAAGAGCTGTCGGGATCGGCCCCGATGTCGGTGGAGACGGTTTGGTTGGGCGCAACAAAGCAGGTGACGGTTTCAAAGGAGGGCTATGCCTCAAAGACGGTTTCAGTAAACTACAACTCGCCCAAATCCATAACCGTCACACTTGATAGAAAATTCAATGTCAAGGCGAACCAGGATGACGCGACAGTCTACGTAAACGGCTCGGCGCGCGGCAAGACGCCCGCCAGAGGTGTCGCGATCAACGACAACGCAGGGTCGGTTGTCTCGGTGAAGAAACAGGGCTGGGTGGAGGCGAAGATGAAAGTCACGCCCGAAACGCCGACGGATATCGAGTTGTTCATGGAGCAGGACGGCTCGGGACGGCGGCTTCTGAACCTCGTTCCAGGCCGCGATGGCGTGACAATCAAGACGACGGACATTTTCTCGGATACAGACGTAGGCGAAGATTCGCCGAACGTGGCTCAGGTCCGCCGCCTTACGGCCCAGCCCCAGAATGAGTTCATACAGAACATGAGCCTGTTGCCGGACGGGAAGAGCCTTGTTACGTCCATTCTTGAGGAATACGAGGAAAACGGCATCATCCAGTACCGCGCAAACCTGTGGATACTTGACTCGTCTATCGCCGGTGCGCCGCGCCGCGCCGCCACGACCGGCAACTTCTTCGATATCACTGCAAGTGCATCGATAGACGGCAAAACGCTGTATTTCTCTTCGACACGCAACGGCCGTTTGGCTATCTGGAGCCTTAATATGAAGACCATGAGCGGACTCCGCCTGCTCACCAACGCGAACACGGCCGACTACTCGCCCGCCATCAACCCCTCTGCCACGGAACTCCTCTATACCGCAGTGCTGCCCGGCGTCGCCAACCCGGCCTATCTTTGGTCGAAACCGGCTGATGGCAACGGCATGCCCAGCCAGCTGCGAGAGGGCTACAACGCCGTGTGGAGCCCCGACGGCAAGAAGTGCCTTTATGTTAAGGGATCCACGGCTAAGAATCAGGCGAAGATATGGGTGATGGACGCGAACGGCGGCAATATCACCCAGCTCTCCACCGGCCCTGGCAGTTACAACGACGTAGACCCGTGCTGGTCGCCCGACGGCAAGCGGATTGTGTTCGCGTCGAACCGCGGCGCCGTGAAAGGGCAGCATAACTATGATATCTGGATTATGGACGCTGACGGTCAGCACATCACGCAGCTCACGACCAACAGCTCATGCGATGACAAGCCTGTGTTCGCTCCAGACGGCAAAACGATATTCTTCCGCTCGAACCGCGGTCTTGTCTGGGATATATGGGTGATGCAGCTGAACGAAGACAAATAATCCATCGAACATTCCGAAGGAGTCCGCGCATGAAGACAATCCGCAAGACCTTGTTCGCCATCATAGGCGCGGCAATCGCGATAGCCGGCTGCCGTTCAGTCGACACCAGCATCTTCGGCGGCTCCTTCGGGCGCAACTCGTCGGCCATGACGGCCGGCGGCGCAGTCGCGGGGCAGGACTACGTAATCGGCCTCAGACCAAGCGAGGCGGCGCAGCAGTACTTCGCGTCCGCCTCGGCCTCCGACGCTAAGACGGTCACCGTGACGCCGGGCGACGACAAGGGGACGGGCGTCGTCTGGACGGACGATGGCGGCATTGTGATCCCGCCGGGCACGACGATCGAGTTCACGAACAAGGGCTGCTGCCTCGACCCGCATCTCCCCGCCCCGAAGGCGGACGAGGAGATGCAGTTCATCAAGACCTCCTGCCTGATTCCCACGGAGCTGCAGGGGACGTACAAGAACCTCCTGCGCCGTGCGGCGGCGGGCGACGAGGACGTTAAGAGCAACCTCCAGCACCTCATGTGGACGCTCCGAACGGCGGGCAGCAACGACGCCTACGCGAAGCACCTCACCGACCGCCAGCGCGAGATTCTCGCCGAATGCGCGGACGGCGGTTCGTTCGACGGCTACTGCCAGGATCTACAGCGTTTCGATGGGCTGAAAAAGCTCGTCATGGAACAGGTCAATCAAGTTGCCGAGAAGCTTCAGGTCGAGATCGGCAACGTCACCTACAAGGTTTCCGATCTGCTTGATCCGGAACTTGGCAAGCAGAAGGTTGCCGCGCACCTCGGCGAACTCATTCACATGAACGAGTATCTGCCAGTGGTGAAGAGCGGCTTCAACTTCGGCGAGCTGGAGAGGGGCATCTACACGGATATCAAGGGCAACGGCACGCTCTCGTTCAAGGCGAAGGTCGCCAACTCCACCTCCGAGCCGTTCGTCTTCTATCCGATGGACTACGTGGCCCAGGTCGGCAGCGGCCAGAACATGCAGGGTGCCTTCTTCGCCGCCGCCGACAGCTCGATGAAGCAGAGGACGACAACAGGGGAGCAGAATGAGGTAGGGGCGACGAATACGACATCACATGAAAAAAACTCTGATGAGGAAACGGATAAAAGTAACTTAGCCATAAGTCGGGCCAAGCGGTCTTAGGAAGACAAAGGGCTATGACAACTCCTTGGCTCCCAGAACGAAATGGGTAAAGGATC
>JAZQBR010000205.1:0-10458 GCA_045545855.1 Kiritimatiellia bacterium
CGTAGGGAAGCCGAGTCCAGTCTGCCGTCATCGCGTCAATAGAATCGACCGACCTTATCGCGCAAGTATACTCGTAGGTGCGCTGATCGCCCATGACGCCAACCGACCTGACCGGCAGCAGCACGGCGAATGTCTGCCAGATCGACTTGTAGCCGGGGAGCTTTCGAACCTCCTCCTGGACGCGCAAATCGGCCTGTTGGAGAAGCTTGACCTTCTCCTCGGTCACTTCGCCGAGCACGCGCACGCCGAGGCCGGGACCGGGGAATGGCTGCCGGTCGAGCAAGGCCGGGTCCATGCCGAGAACGCGCCCTACCGCCCGCACCTCGTCTTTGAAAAGATCCCTGAGCGGCTCGACCAGTTCAAACTTGAGGTCCGGCGGCAGCCCGCCGACATTGTGATGGCTTTTGATCGTCTGCGAGGGACCTTTGGTCGAGCTGGAGCTTTCTATCACATCCGGGTAGATCGTGCCCTGGGCGAGGAACTTGCAGTTGCGGAACTTGCGAGCCTCGTCCGCGAAAACATTGACGAACTCGCGGCCTATGATCTTGCGCTTGGCTTCGGGGTCCTCGACACCCTTGAGCGCGTCGTAGAAGCGCTGCGCCGCGTGGGCGACATGCAGGTCAAGCCCGAGCTTCGCCTTGAACATCTCCTCGACCTGGACATCCTCGTTGTATCTCAGAAGCCCGTTGTCCACGAAGATGCAGTGCAGGCGCCGGCCGATGGCCCTGTGCAGCAGCACCGCCACGACCGACGAGTCGACGCCGCCCGAAAGCCCCAGCACCACTTCCTCGTCGCCGATCTGCGCGCGCATGCGCTCGATCGCGTCGTCGATCCACGTGGAGAGCTTCCAGTCGGCGCGACAGCCGCAGACCTTGAAGAGAAAGTTGCCTATAATCTGCGAGCCGTGTTCTGTATGCACGACCTCGGGATGGAACTGAAAGGCGTAAAACCGCCTCGCTTCGTCGCGCATCGCGGCGTATGGGCAGTTGGCGCTCTTGGCCGAAACGCGAAAGCCGGCCGGTATCGCCGAGACGCGATCGCCGTGGCTCATCCAAACGGTGAATCTCTCCGGCAGCCCCGCGAAGAGGTCGTTGTCCGGCACGGTCTCCATCTCGGTCTTGCCGTATTCGCGCTCGGCGCCCGGCTCGACCCTGCCGCCTAGCGTCTGACTCATCAGCTGCATGCCGTAGCAGACGCCCAGCACCGGCACGCCCAGCTCGAAGATGCGCGGGTCGACGCCCGGCGCCCCGGGCTCGAAGACGCTGTTCGGCCCGCCGGAGAGTATGATACCTCTCGGCAGGTCTTTCTCAAGCTCGGCGGCTGTCGTGTCGCACCGCACTATCTCGGAGTACACCTGCTGCTCGCGTATGCGCCGCGCGATGAGCTGCGTGTACTGCGAGCCGTAGTCCAGAATGACGATTCTTTCGGGTCTTGCGGCGTCTTTGGCCATGGTAAGCGTCCTTTCCCCTCGACTCTGCCTTAGTGGTTTGGCGCCGGCCGCTCAGTCGGCAAGCTTCACGGCGGGAGCGAGCGCCTCGAAGTTCTTGACCGAACCCGTGTACCCGCTCTTGGCCTTGGCCAGCTCGGCCGCGAGTGTCGGGAACTTCGTCTCGAGCCAATAGTCGAGAACGGCTTCCTTCTCGGGGAACTTCGCCGCGAAGCGTATCAAGAGCGCCGCGATGATCGCGCCGATCGCCGCGTCCACCAGCTGGCGCGCGTGGAGGTCGTGGTACATCTTGCCGTCCGGATGGCCCTTTACGTACTCGACCGCGGAGTCGAGCTCGTCCATGAGCGCGTAGACGCGGCTCGCCGCAGCCTTTGCGGCCTCGCCGCATTCTACGCCTTCAAGCGCGTCGGCGACGACATCGCGGTAGAGCCCGGCCGTTACGCCGGCAATCGCCGCCACGACTTGCAGTTGCGACGTACCCTCGTATATCGTCGTGATGCGGGCGTCTCTCAGATAGCGCTCGACAGGATAGTCTTTCATGTAGCCGGATCCTCCGAGCACGGCTACGGCGCCGTTCGACGTGCGCATCGACATCTCGCTCGCGTAATACTTGGCCATGGGAGTGAGCATTTTGTTGAAGCCTGCATACTTTTTCATCCGCGCCCTGACGGCCTGGGCTTCGCCCGTGCCCTTGAGCGACTCGAACTTCTTGGCAAGGCCGTTTTCGAGGTCGACGCATTTCGACGAGTAGTACGCCAGAATTCGCGAGGCTTGCAGATCGACGGACATGTCGCTCATCAGCTCGCGCAGCGCCGGGAAGGTGTCGATCGTGACGCCGAACTGTTTTCTCGCGGCGGCGTAGTCGCGCGCGGCCCGGTAGGCGGCCTCGCCTATACCGGTGCCCTGGGCCGAGATCCCCACGCGCGCGCCGTTCATAAGCGCCATGACGTAGGTGATGAGGCCGCGCTTGCGCTGGCCGATGAGCTTCGCGGGCGCCTCCGTGAACACGAGTTCGCATGTAGGCGAGCCGTTGATGCCGAGCTTGTGCTCCAGACGGCGCACCTTGACCTGCGGGCATTTCTCGACGAGAAGACAGCTCAGGCCGCGCCCGTCGCTGAACTCCGGCTCCGTGCGCGCGAGCACAAGCAGCACGTCGCCGCAGCCGTTTGTGATGAAGCGCTTTACGCCGTTCACGTACCAGTTGCCGTCCGCGTCCTGGTGCGCCGTGGTCTTGACGCTCTGCAGGTCGCTGCCGGCGTCCGGCTCGGTCAGCACCATTGCGCCTGTCCATGTGCCGTCGCAGAGTTTCGGGACGTATTCCTTCTTTATCTCCTCGCTCGCGAAGGCGTTGATCGTCTCGGCGATGCCTTGCAGGCCGAAGATGTTCATGAGCGCGGCGTCGGCGCGCGAGACGATGTCGTTGCACGCGGTCAGTATGGTGCAAGGCATGTTGAGACCGCCGAGATAGTACGGTATGGTGCAGCCTGAGAGGCGCGAGCGCCCGAGCAGTTCGATCGCCAGCTTGATGCCGGGCGCGTAGGTGACGGAGCCGTCATCGTTGAGCACGTTGCCTGTCTTGTCGGTCTCCTCGGCGGTCGGAGCGATACGGTTGCCGATTATATCGCCGCAGACTTCGAGCGCGCGCTTGTAGTTGTCGATGGCGTCCTCGGCCGATACCGGCGCGAAGTCGTACTCCTTGGCGAAACGGAAACCCTCCTCGCACAGCTCGGCGACTTCGGTAAGATCCACCGCGTCGAGGGTTTTTTCTATATCCGGATTGTCCTGGTAGAAATTAGCCATTTCCTTAGCCTTTCTTGATAGCCTTGATGAGCTTGGGTATGACGACGTTCAAATCGCCGACGATTCCATAGTGGGCGACCTTGAAGATCGGCGCGTCCTTGTCGGTGTTGATCGCGATAATCTTGGCCGAGTCCTGCATGCCGGCGAGGTGCTGCACGGCGCCGGAGATGCCGCAGCTGATGAAAAGCGCCGGGCGCACGGTCACACCCGTCTGCCCTATCTGGCGCTCGTGCTCGCAGTAGCCGAGGTCGACTGCCGCACGGCTCCCGCCCACGGCGCCGCCCAGTGCGTCCGCGAGGTCGTGAAGAAGCTTGAAATTCTCTTTTGAGCCGACGCCTGCGCCGCCCGCTACGATGATGCGAGAGCCTTTCAGGTTGACGGTGGAGTGGCGGCGCACTATTTCAACGACCTCGACCGGTATTTCGACACCGGCGAGACGCGCGTCGTGGCGCACAATCTCGCCCGTACGGCCGGGAACGGTTTCGCAAGGTTTCATAACACCTTCTCTGACCGTCGCCATCTGCGGCCAGTTGTAGGGATTGACGATTGTCGCGATGATGTTGCCGCCGAACGCCGGGCGAATTTGAAGGAGCACGTTTTTGACAATGGTCGGGCTGCCGGCTTCGTCCTTCTTCTTGTTGTCGGTGTAGTCGCCAATCTGCAGATCGGTGCAGTCCGCCGTCAGCCCGCACCTGAGCGCCGAGGCCACCGCGGGCGCGAGATCGCGACCCATGTGTGTCGCCCCGAAGATTACGATCTGCGGCGCGCACTCCTTGATCAGCTCGACGAACGAATGGCGGTATGCCTTGCCGCGGAATACTTTGAGCGCGGGATCTTCGACCAGGTGCACCTTGTCGGCGCCGGCCTCGAAAAGGGATTTGGCGAGGCTCTCGACTCCTTCGCCCATCAACACCGCCGCGAGCTTCACGCCCAGCCTGTCGGCGAGCTCGCGCCCTTTGCCCAGCAGTTCGCGCGGAACGTCGCTCAGCTTGCCGTCTTCTTGTTCGGCGAAGACCCAAACCTCGCCCTTTGTTCTGTCAGTAGTCATATGAAGCCTTTCCGTTATCCGATTGTATGATCGGCGACAAGTTCGTCGACAAGCGCCTTGACGCCTTCGTCAGTCGGGGCGACTTCCTTGAAGTCGCCGCCCGCGAGCACGACAGAGACGATCTTGTTCACGTTGGTGGGCGAGCCGGCGAAGCCGCAGCGGTCGGCCTCGCAGCCTATGTCGTCGCACGAAAGCTGGCCGATGGCAAGGTCGCCCTCCGGCGCGGCGCCGCCGTTCTCGACTGGCGCCTTGGCCTTCTTGTACTTCATGACGCGGCGCACGTCGAAAGGCCTGAGCTCGCCGAACTTCTCGGTAACCGTGAAAAGCGCCGGCAGTTTCACCCGGTCGGTCTCGATGCCGGTCCCTATGTCGCGCGTCGCAATGGCGAAATCGCCGTCGAGCTCGAGCTTTTCGAGGTAGGTTATCGCGGCGAAGTCGAGCTTCTCGGCGATCTGCGGACCGGTCTGGGCCGTGTCGCCGTCGATAGCCTGGCGCCCGCAGAAGACCAGGTCGGGCTTGAAGCGTTTCACCGCCTGGGAGAGTATGTAGCTCGTCGCGAGCGTGTCGGAACCCGCCGCCTTGCGGTCCGTCACCAGATACGCCGCGTCTGCGCCGCACATCAGCGCTTCGCGCAGTATGGCGCACGCGGCCGGCAGGCCCATCGCTATCGCGGTAACCGTGCCGCCATAGCGCTCTTTCACCGAAAGCGCCGCCTCCAGCGCGTTGCGGTCCTCGGGGTTGAAAATCGCGGGCAGAGCCGCGCGGTTTATCGTACCGTCGGCCTTCATGGCGTCGCCGGTCACCTTCTTCGTGTCAGGCACCTGCTTGATGCAGACTACGCAGTTGTAGCCGCCAGCGCGGCCGTTGTTCATTGCTTTCGTTTCCATATCTTTTTACATATTGCGTTTGCGGTATTCTCCCATGGTCATTCCGTAACGCTTGCGGAAGAGCGATATAAGATAGGAGGCCGACGAAAAGCCGCACTCCTCTGCAATCTCCCCGGCGGTGCGGCGTGTTTCCGCAAGCAGCGCCTCCACGCGCCTGAAGCGGGCTTCGCGCACGGCGTCGAAGACGGTGCCGCGGCCGGCCGCCTCGAAGCGGCGCTCCAGCAGCCTGCGGTTTACGCCCATGGCGTCGGCGACCTCGGTGACCGAAAGAACCCCGCCGGCGTTGATTGTTATGAAATCCAGGGCTTTGGCGACCAGCTCGTCGCCGGCCGCCTCGTCGAGCGCCGTGCTGGAGCGCGGCACGACCGCCTTCGCCCCGTACCGTATCTTGTGCACCGCCGAAACGGAACGCATCTGCAAATCGAGCTCGCGCGCGGCCACATACCCGGCGCGCTTGACATCCATCGCGATGGACGATATCGATGGCGTCGCGAACTCGCAAGCCTCGTCATCGTTGTCAACGCCCAGTACGCCCACATCCCGGGGAACATCGAGCCCCGCCGACGCGCAGGCGTCCGCGACAACGCGCGCCGCGCCGTCCCACGCGGTGAAAACGCCAACGGGCTTCGGCAGAGCCGCGAGCCAGCCGGCGAGATCGGCGCCAAGATCGCCGTGGAAGACAGCCGTCGTGCCGCCGCCCTTCTCGGCAATGCGCCTCGCGAACGCCGCGCCGCGCTCCGCCGCCCATTTGAGGTTGCGCGTGCCGGCTACAAATGCAAAGCGCCTGTACGGCGTAGAAAGATAGTAGTCGGCCGCAAGCGCACCGACGGACGAATTGTCGCAGACTATGCGCGAAACTTTCTTGAGCAGCCGCGAGAGGGCCGGCGGCTCGTCGCCCGAATTCCGGTCGTGCAGCACGATCGGCACGCCAAGCCGCGCGAGCGATTCTACGCCAGGCGAGAGGGTGGTCGCTATCACCCCGTCGCAGTCGCCGGCCTTGACATCCGCGAGCCTTATGTCGTCTTGATGGCCGCTTATGGATCGAATATTCCAGCAGCCGTGAAGCCTTGCATACTGCAAAACACCGCCGCGCATCCGCCGCATGCTCGTCTCCATGCCGGAGAAAGCGACGACGACGCGCGGATGGTCGGCGAGTAGCCTGTAGCCGCCCTTACCCATGCATGTCAGCCGAGAGCCGCAACCGTCGCCTCGAGCGAAGCGAGGTCTGAGACATTCGCCGCAATCAGCGCGGCGTCGATCTTCTTGACAAGACCCGAAAGAACCTTGCCCGGGCCGAACTCGACGAAGCGTGTGCAGCCGAGCGCCTTCGCCGCCTCGACATCCGCCGCCCAGTTTGTGGTACCGGTGATCTGTTCGAGCATGGCCGCCTTGATTTCGCCCGGGTCTGCCGAATGCGGCCTGCCGGTAACGTTGGAGAGCACGGGGAATTTCGGCGGACGGAACTCGACGCCGTCCAGAACCGGCGCCAGAAGCTCGCGCGCAGGCGCCATGAACGGCGAGTGGAACGCTCCGGCCGTGGCGAGCGGTATCGCGCGCTTTATGCCCAGCTCCTTGGCGACTGCGGCGGCCGAGGCCACGGCCTCTTTCGAGCCTGAAAGCACTTGCTGCGCCGCCGAGTTTATGTTCGCGACCGTGCAGCCGCTCTTCTCGCAAAGCGCCTTCAACTGATCGGCCGTGGCGCCTACAATCGCAATCATGCCGGACGGCGTCGCCTCGCAGGCCTGCTGCATAAAGCGGCCGCGCGCCTCAAGCACTTTGAGCGTTGAGTCGAAATCGAGAACCCCGGCCGCGCACAACGCCCCCCACTCGCCGAGCGAAAGACCCGCCGCGCATGCGAACACGGTCGGCCGGCGCTTCTGAAGCGCCAGGTACGCCGCGTACGACGTGACGAATATCGCCGGCTGGCAGATATTGGACTTGGTAAGCTCCTCGGCCGGACCTTCGAAACATATCTTCTTCAAATCGAAGCCGAGCACGGCGTTCGCTTTATCAAAAAGGGCCATCGCCTCGGCGTCAGCCTCGGCGAAATCGCGACCCATGCCGGGAATCTGCGCGCCCTGCCCGGCGAAAATGCAACAATCAGACATTGTGTGGTGTAATGTTGTCGGTTTGAGAAACGGCGACAGGCGGCACGTCAGAACTGGGCGTTCAGCACGGGCATGATCGGCAGCTCGCCGTTGCCTATGATATTCAGAACGCCGATCTGCACGCCGTTGTACTTCGCAGCCGAGTTGAATACGCCGATCTGCACACCGCGGCCGGACTCGGCGGCGATATTGATGAGACCGAACTGAAGACCGAACATGCGCTCGGCATAGTTGACGGCCGAAAGCGACCAGCCGTGGAACTCGTTCACACTGGCGTTGGCCAGACCGAGCTGAAGGCCCCAGCTGATGCCCTTGTCATAATTGAAGCCGCCGAGCTGCAGGCCCTTGAAAGCGCCGTTGTAGTTCACCGCCGCGAACTGGGCGCCCGTGAACTCGCCGCGCACGTAGTTGGCGATGCCGGCGAGCTGCAGACCCGTAGCATTCGCCGTGTCGATGTTGGAGACCGCGGCAAGCTGCACGCCGGCCATGTCGCCGTCTACCCAATCGGCCGCCAGTTGAAGCTGAAGCCCCTTCATAGCGCTGCGGTTGAAGCCGACAAGACCAAGGTCGATACCGTAGACGTCATAGCTGGCGCCGTAAATCAGGCTGGCTCTCAGGCCGTAGACGCTCCAAGCCGGCGAGGGCAGCTGGACAGGCGCGGCGATACCCAGCTCGATCGGCGTGCCGCGATGCTCCTCTGGGCTGAACAGGTCGCGCGCGGTAGCCGCGCCTGCGATTGCCAAAGACAACAGAACCAGACTAGTTTTCTTCATTTATTGACTCCTTGATTTCGTCGCATGCGCAGGACCCATTCCCCGCATGTGGTGATTATTTTCTCATATCTTGGCCGAAATTTCAACTAGAAAGTGAGGTGAGATCACGCCCCGGCTTCTGCAAGGCGGCGTATGCGGCGGGATGTTCTGACGGCGCAGAACTGCTTGCCGCACATGGAACAGTGGTCGTCGCCATGCGCCTCGTCGGTGAAAGCGCGGGTCTTTAGCCATCGCGCCCTGGCGCGCGCGGGGTCCAGGCAAAGCGAAAACTGGCGGTCCCAGTCGAAGGCCGCGCGTGCGTCGGCCATGGCGTCGTCGCGGTCGCGCGCGCCCTTGAGCCCCCTCGCGACATCGCCCGCATGCGCCGCAATCTTGTATGCGATACAGCCCTGGTGCACCTCTTCGGCGTCTGGCAGGCCCAGGTGCTCGGCCGGCGTCACGTAGCACAGAAGCGACGCGCCGTATGTCGCGGCGGCCGTCGCGCCGATAGCCGAGACGATATGGTCGTAGCCGGGCGCAATGTCGGTGGTGACGGGCCCAAGCACGTAGAACGGCGCCTTCATACACACCTTCTGCTGGCGCTCCATATTCATCTGTATCTGGTTGAAAGGCACGTGCCCCGGACCCTCTACCATGACTTGCACGCCGCGAGCACGGCACCTCTCGACAAGCTCGCCGAGAACATCCAGCTCGCCGAACTGCGCCTGGTCGCTGGCGTCCGCCAGGCACCCGGGCCGAAGCCCGTCGCCAAGCGAAACCGTCACATCGTGCGCGGCAAGAATGTCCATGACCTCGTCCCAGCGCGTATAGAGCGGGTTCTCCATCTTGTTCTCGAGCATCCACTCGGCCATGATCGCCCCGCCGCGCGAGACGATACCCATCTTGCGCTTCATCGCCAACGGTATGTGCTTCAAGAGAAGCCCGGCGTGCAAGGTCATGAAGTCCACACCCTGCTCTGCCTGCGCACGAATCACATCCAGCAGAAACTGCGGGTTCATTTGAGGTATGTCGCCCTCGAGCCGCGAAATCGTCTCGTAGACGGGCACCGTGCCGAGCGGCTTGGGGCTGGCGTCGAGCATGCCCTGGCGAATCGCCTTCAAATCGTCGGAACCGACCGAAAGGTCCATGACAAAGTCGGCCCCGGCGTCCAGCGCGACCTTGAGCTTGTCAAGCTCGTCGCCTCGGCCTGAGTGCGTCACGCTGCGCCCGAGATTGGCGTTTATCTTCGTCGTGAACATGCGCCCGACGCCTACGGCTCTCGCGTTTGCATGGTGGATGTTGAGCGGTATCACCGCCTCGCCGGACGCGACAGCCGCCCTGACAGTCTCTGCGTCCATCCCCTCGTCCGCCGCCACAATCTTCATGGCCTCGGTGATAATGCCCTTTCGGGCGGCTTCAAGCTGCGTCATCTAACCTCCCTGAACTTGATTGGCTATGGTGGGACTGCCGGGAATCGAACCCGGAACCTACGGTTTAGGAAACCGTCGCTCTGTCCAGTTGAGCTACAGTCCCATATGTCAAGACGGCGCGTATTATACACTATTTGCCCCCTCGCAGTCAATAGCGAATGGAGTTTTCATTTGGCTGTCTGCTTCTACTCGTTTCCAGCCTGACGCATTGCTGAAGCTCTCGCCGCCCTGCCAGCCTAATGGCCCGGGAGCGGGGACCTTGCCCACAATCCCGTCCATTCAGCGGCTTCGAGCCCCTCCGCCCATGGAGCGGAGACCCGTCGGGACGCTCCGCGAGCATGGCGGGCGGGGCCCCGGAAACGACCGCGCCCGCGAGGTCCATGCCCGCGAACGTCTTGTACCCCTCACGGGGTCTCTCCCCATAGATTCATCCTCACGCTGATTTGCGCAGCGATATCACTCTTCAATACGCTTCCGACCATTATCACACCATGTTCACTAAATGCCCGCATAGGGACGGAGGAATGCTTCATGCTTGCGAACCGGTCACAATTTGTGACCAGTTCCTCCGTTTCGTCCTTGGCAAGGACAAACATGAATTCAGGCGGAAACCTATTTGCATTGCGTTTGACGGCTTGATTGAGAACCTTTGTCTGAACCCCGTAAAGTTCGGCAAGATCCCGATCAACCACAACCTGCAAGCCGCGAACAGTGAATATTCGCGACTTGAGAAAGTCATCGGTTGCAGGGATTCGGGAGCCAGCCAACTCCGTATTGTTAATCATAGGGGAATTCGTCATGTTCATGCTGCCGCCCAAAAACTATCCTCGTTGATTACCTTGACGTCAAGCCGGTTTGTGGCAAGGGGCGCCGCAAAGTCGGGCATGATTTCATTCGCAATCACAACATGGATTCCGGCGCGTTCAAGGCCGGTGCTCAGAGTTTTGACCTTGGCCGGATAGCCGTAGTCGCGCACAAGCTCCTCG
>JAZQBR010000206.1:0-2064 GCA_045545855.1 Kiritimatiellia bacterium
AACGCGGCTGCACTGTTGTGAAAAGCCTTTACAGTCTTCATGCCAATCTCCTAATTAGGGTTGATTGGCGACTATTATATCTATTTTTTTTTCCTGTCAATCCCAGGACTAGTGGACTATCCCCAAACTGCAAAACGGCTGGCGAGGCGACCCCGCGCCGAGCTGGCG
This sequence comes from Kiritimatiellia bacterium, assembly GCA_045545855.1. Classification (GTDB taxonomy): domain Bacteria; phylum Verrucomicrobiota; class Kiritimatiellia; order RFP12; family UBA1067; genus UBA1067. The sequence goes on from JAZQBR010000206.1 coordinate 169, forward strand.
CGCAGATGCCTGTCGTCATTGCTTTAGCCGCACTGCGGCATTTCCGGGCACGTCTACTGTAGTGCCAGTTCCAGCTGGCACGGTTCTTCCGGCTCCTCGTCCGGCCCGTCGAGGCCGTTCCACCTGCCGTGGCGCGAGAACAGGCGGCAGACGCCGTCGGCTATGGCGTAGAAGAAGAACTCCGGCACCTCAAACATGCGCCTGGACACGCGCTTGACGTGGTCCGAGAGCACGGCGAGCTTCTCGCGCAGTCCGAGCCACGCCATGGCGAAGTACGCCACCGCGAGGACGATGGCGACCATGGCCTTGAGGCGGTCGTACCTGAGCAGCCGCACGTCCTCGATCTCGTACGCCTGCTTCACGAACCGTATCGTCTCCTCCACGCGCCAGCGCGTGAGATAACCCTCCACAACCTGCTGGAGGCTTCTGCGGGAGCGGGCCGCGCGGAGCGTGGTCAGCAGCATCATGGGCTTCTCGCTCCCGGGCCACTTCACGACCACCAGGCGCAGCTTCACGCCCGGATGGTCCGGCAGGCGCACGGGCAGCGAGCCGTACTCGATCGGCACCTCCAGCTCCTTGCCGTGGCTCTTGAACGTCACGCGCTGGCGGTATTTCATCTCGCAGTCCCCAGCGAGGTCCGCGGCGAGGCGCCTGCCGTTCCAGTGCAGCAGATGCCGGTCTCCGACGAGCCGGACGATGAAGTCAAGCCCCTCGGCGATGAAGAAGTCGAAGAGCCAGTTCCCGTCCCCGCCCCTGTCGTACACGTATATGCCGCGCTTCCCGCACTCCCTGGCGACATCCCTTATCACGCCGAGGACCTTGTCGTTCTCGCTCGTGAACCCGTCCTCCTTCGCGGACCACATCGTCATGCGCAGCGGCACGATCCTGCGGCTCATGCTCGGGGTGGCCGTGGCGAAGCACAGGTTGTAGCCGAGGTTGTCGCCCACGCGGCCCCTGCTCCCGTCCCACACCTTCGCAAGAAACGGCATCCCGCCCTCCTGCGCGTACGGCTTCTGAATGTCCGAGGGGTCTATCGAGACAATCGTGTCGTCGTGGACGCAGGCGGCGCCGTGCGCCAGCACCGCGTCCCGCACCGTCTCGTCCAGCTTCGCCGCCAGAAGGTGCCGCGACAGCCTCTCCTCGGTCTTCTTCAGCAGGATGTCCTCGTCGAGCTCGCGGGCAATCCGGCTGAGAACCGTCGTCTGCCCAGCCTGTATCCCGAAAAACATCTGCCCGAGGAACTCTTTCTGAAGTTTAGGCACGTGGGGGAAAACTATCCCCACGAATTTCTTAAGTTGTTCTCGCAATCTGTGCGCGGCTGTGGTATCATTCATGTCGGCTTCCTTTCAGTGGTTTTTGTCACCCCGTATTATACGGGTTTCACCGAATGGAAGCCACTACTTTATCTCGGAAGCGCATATTTCACGGCAAGCGCTGGAATGCGTGGCATTCTGTCCGCCATGGCGCACGGCGGCAAGTGGCACCGCATGCGAATTTCGTGGATTTCGGCGGGAACCGACAAAGCCCCGAGGCGCAACGAAACGGCACAACCGCACATTATCACCAGAAAACGCACCATTTGTCAGTTGTCTCACGGCGCATCACGCGCCTCAAGGGAAAATGGGGAAAGTCCAGGGTGTTCGCGTCAGAACACGGATATCTCGTAGTCGAGCGTAAAACGCTCGCCCGGCTTCAGCTCAAGCGGCTTTTCGTAGATCGGCATCGGGTTCACAAAGCGGTGGTCGCTCCACGTGTAGATGCGCTCGGTCTCGAGCGGCGCCAGCTCCTTCACCTCAATGCCATGGCCCGTCTTGGGATCGACGTAGCGGACGGCCGTCATCTCCTTGGGGCCGCCGACGTTCTTGTCGTGGCTCGGCTCGCCGCCCACGCCGGACA
>JAZQBR010000207.1:0-15605 GCA_045545855.1 Kiritimatiellia bacterium
CTACATTCTTTCCAGCTCGCCGCACACCCACGCGAACGCGAGCGTATCGCGCATCATGCTGGACGTGATAATCGCGCTTCTGCCGACAACTGCGATGGGCGTATGGTTTTTCGGGCTGCCGGCGGTCTGGACGATCGCGACGTGCGTCGCGACATGCGTCGCCACCGAGGCTCTCTGCCGCATGGCCATGAAGCGCGAGTCGACTGTCGGCGACCTGTCGGCCGTACTGACAGGCCTTCTTCTCGCGCTGAATCTGCCGGCCGGGCTGCCGCTTTGGATGGCTGTAGTCGGCTCTGTTTTCGCGATTGCGGTCGCGAAGCAGGTTTTCGGCGGCATAGGCATGAACCCGTTCAACCCGGCTCTCGCCGCGCGCGCCTTTATGCTCATTTCGTTCACTGGGCCTATGACAACATGGCTCAAGCCTTTCTGGTGGCGCACGCCCGATGCGGTCACTACGGCGACTCCGCTCGCTGTCATGAAGCGGCTCTACGCGGCGGACTGCACGGCTTCGGCGACGCCGCACGCCCAGCACGCCCTCGAGTCGATACCTTCGCTCTGCGATCTTCTCATCGGCAATATGCCCGGGTGCATCGGTGAAGTCTCGGCCGTGGCGCTCGCGATAGGCGCGGCGTATCTGCTGTGGCGCAAGGTCATAACCTGGCACATACCGGCCGCCTTCCTTCTGACGGTATTCGTCTACTCGCTCTTTGCGGGCGGCGCGCCCGCTCATGTGCAGCTGCTGACCGGCGGCGTAATGATCGGCGCGTGCTTTATGGCCACGGACTACGTGACCAGCCCCATAACCGCCAAGGGCAAGCTGATCTTCGGTTTCGGCTGCGGGCTTCTCTGCATGCTCATAAGGCAGTTCGGCTCTTATCCCGAAGGCTGCTCGTTCGCAATTCTCATAATGAACTCCGTCACGCCTCTCATCAGCCGCTGGACGCAGCCCAGGCCCTTCGGGGCGAGGCGAGGCTAGAGACATGTCGGTGACCAGGAGCGTGAAGGCGTGGATCGGCTTTCTGGCGACGCGAGTCGTCGGTATGGCGGTCGACGCCGCGACAATCGGCGCGGCGTATCTCGCCGCGTTCGTGTTGCGCTTCGATTTCGGCGAGCCGTCGTGGGGCTGGCGCAATGTGGCGCTGTCGTATGTGACGGTGTGCGCCGTGCACCTCGCGGCGCTTTTGGTGACGGGATGCTACGCTCTTACATGGCGGCGCATAAACGGGCGCGAGCTGCCGCGCTATGCCGGGGCGATGGCTCTCGCGTGCGCTGCGCTTACGGCCATGCGCTACTTTCTGCCGGATGTCGCGCTCTCGCACATAAGGCCGCCCTATTCCATAACTGTGATGTCGTTTTTTCTGGGGACGGCCGGTATAGTCTCTACGCGTGTCCTGTGGCGCGTATACTGGGCGTCGAAGAAGCCCGACGCGACTCTGCTTCTGGAGCGCGACGAGCGCACGTTCGACAATGCAGTCGCGGCGCGCTTTCTCGCCGGCCGCGTCGTGATGGTCACGGGAGCCGGCGGCACCATCGGCTCGGAGCTTGTCCGCCAGGCGGCGGCGGCCGGCGCCGCGCGCATACTCATGGTCGAAAGGTGCGAAAACGCTCTTTACGAGATCGACCGCGAGATGCGCTCGCTCAAGGTCTCTGCGCTGCTGAAGCCCTTGATGGTGGATATAAACGACAGGGCGAAGATGGACGGCCTGTTCGCGGCCGAGCGTCCGTCGGTCGTGCTGCACGCGGCCGCCTACAAGCACGTGCCGATGGTTGAGCTGAATCCGGAGGAGGGCTGGCGCAACAACACCGAGGCGACGCGCCAGCTCGCGCAGCTCGCCGCCGCCCGTCAAGTCGAGCGCTTCGTGATGATATCGACCGACAAGGCGGTGAACCCGGTTTCCGTAATGGGCAAGACGAAGCTCGCCGCAGAGCGGGCGATAATGGAGGTTGACGCGGGCACGGCACCCGGCGGGACCTCGTTCTGCGCGGTGCGCTTCGGCAACGTCTTTGGTTCGTCCGGTTCGGTCGTGCCGCTCTTTCGCGAGCAGATATCGCGCGGCGGACCTGTGACAGTCACCCATCCGGACATGAAGCGCTACTTCATGACCGTCCAGGAGGCTGTAAGTCTCGTGCTGCAGGCGGCCTCCAGGTCGGAGCGCGCGATATACACGCTCGACATGGGCGAGCCCGTGAAGGTGCTCGACCTTGCCGAACGGATGATCGCCCAGGCCGGCTACCGGCCCTATGTCGACATACCGATCGTGTTCACCGGTGTCAGGCCCGGCGAGAAGCTTTTCGAAGAAATAGACGTGTCAGAGAAGTCGGCCTTCAAGACCGATATGGCCAAGATATACATAACAAGGGGCTGGACAGCGAGACAGGCATGCTGACATGACAGACGCGAGAAAGACATTCGACATGCTTCTGGAGGAGCTCCGCACCGTGACGCACATAGCGGAGCTGGCCGCAGACGAGCAGGGATACGCGAGCGTGCATGTAGACGACGCCTACGTCGTGAACCTGCAGCTTGTCGAGAAGTCCCGCGAGGTGCTCTGCTTCGTCGAGGTGGCCGACCTGCCCCATGACGCCTCGAAAGATGTCTATCGCGCGCTCCTTGCGGGCGCGCATTTCGGGCGCGAGACGGCCGGCGGCTACTTCGCGCTCGAGACCGCCACCGAAACGGTCGTGTACAACCGCCTCTTCGACCTTGACGAGGCTGCGGCGGATGTCGAGGACCTCGTCTCGCGCATCCAGAGCGCGCTAAGACTCTGTGATGTCTGGGCCGAGAGACTCCACGCTATCGAGGCCGAGCGGGCGACAGAAGACGCCCCGCCGGACCAGTTCATGCTCTATGTCTGAAAAATGATGTAACCTTCGAGTTTTAAAAGTGTATACTTCGCAGGAAAGGAACAAACATCATGCCAATTAACGTCAACAGCTTTGTAATCGCGGCCGACAAAGCCTGGCTCGGCAACCGCGATCTAGCCGTCACCGGGGGCGAAAACCCCAAGGTAAAGCTCGGCAACCGCATATTATCGCAGGGGCAGAAGCTCAACAAGGCGACGATGGATGCGTTCAGGGCGGCGCTCGACAAGGAGTACGGCTCGCTCGGCACCAACGCCTTCGACACGATTCTCGGCCAGCGCGCGCAATTGCGCAAGTCTCTAAGAGCGTGCGACGTGAAGGCCACGCTCTCCAGTCTGCCGCAGCTTCGCGAGAACCGGTTTGTCTCAGAAGCAAACCGCCAGCTCGATATTCACCCGAGCGTACTGACGCTGCCCGAAAAGGCGCAGCAGAAACTTCGCATGAAGCTGCACGACGACCCGATCGGCGATGTCAAGCTGGAGGAGCTCAAGAGCCCGGCGGATGTCTCGGTGGCAGTCTCGGCCAGAATCAAGAAGGCCATAGACGAGCTCAGGGACGACCCGACCGTCGATACCAAGACACAAACCCTCGACGCCAGAAAAGACCTTTCGCCGGATGTGAAGCCAACCGACCCGACGGGCCTCAGGAACCTGAAGCTGAGGTTTGACATGAGAGAGACTTCCATCGCCGACAAGCTCGCGAAGGGTCTGCTCGGCGATGGGATACGCGTAAACCGCTCGTCCACCAGCCCCGTCCTGCTCGAGTCGCTCAAATCGAACGGCGTCGAGCCCGGTTTCATATACCGGAACGACTGGTCGGCCTCCGACACGCGCGGCTATATGACCGACATCAATTCGGCCGAGAGCCGCAAGGCACTCGACGATCTCAAGACGAGAGACCCCGCGTTTGCGGCGAAGTGCGAGGGCAAGACGCTGCGCGAACAGATACTTCTCGCGGGGCGCGCCCACCCGGCGTCGATCGCCGCCGCCTCCGAACTGCTACTCTCCAAGGCGGCGGACTACGCTCTCAAGAACGGTGTCGACGACAAGGGCCAGCCGCTCAAGGCGTCCGACGCCGTCAAGAATCTCGCCCAGGCCTTGCGCAAGCAGTTCGGGAGCGAAGTGGATCTGAAGGCGATCTCGACTCTCGCCGACAGCAAGCGGGCCCAGGACGCGCTGAAGGAGGCGAAGCAGTATCTCTTCGTGCAGATACGCGACGCCGTGATGTCGGTAAAGCCGACCGACGACGAGTATAAAATGTCCAACGTCTTCAAACACTTCGCAGACCACGCCATCGTCAAGCTCGACTACAACGAGAGCGACAAGTTCTCGTCCGGCGAGACGGCCCACGAGGGCACGTTCATGCGCCCGGAGCGTGTGGCTGTCAACCGCAAGATGGGCCAGCTGTACCGATTCCAGACGCGCGCCGGGGCCGACAGCATATCGGCTGGCGCCGTCACCGAGGCGCTCGCCAACGACCTTACGCGCCTTGCGGGCGTCCCGTCGCAGGAGCTCGAGATCGTGCGCGGCGAGTATTCGGACGGCCACCCGAAAATCATGCTCGCGGCCAAGTTCGCGACAGGCTACAAAGATCTCGAGGCCGGCATGCTAAAGGACGGGCGTGTCGTCAAGCCGGCGGGCGCCGACCCCAACCTCAAGATGGAGAGTCTCGGCAAGTACAAGGCGTTCTTCCTCGTAACGGCCGACCGCGACGGCGTCGGTTCGCGCGGCCAGAACAAGGGTTTCGTCGGCGGCCAGTTCTTCGCCATCGACCCCGGCCATTCGCTCGAAGGCAACGGCAAGTACCTGAAGGTCTCGGACGACCTGTCGTTCAAGGATACATACGGCCACAGCTCGAAGCCACGATTCAACAATTTCTCGGTTTTCGACGACGACACCCGCTTCTCCAAGCTCGAGGGCGTTTTGAAAATGCGCGAGATATACAAGTCGGGCGCGTTCCAGAAGGTTTTCGACGACTACCGCAAGGCCTTCGACCCGAACGAGAAGGGTATCTCGCCCGCCGAGAAGGCGCTGCGCGAGAAGATCATCGCCGACATCGGCGCCAAGGAGACCGAGTTCACAGAGTCGGTCAAGAAACTTCTCGACGTCTGCGCGATGCAGCTCGAGTTCTACGACAGCCTCAAGGCCGACGGCCCCGAAATGCAGGAGAAGGCCATAGAGACTCTCGGGAACCTTGAAAAGCTGACCTCGCCCACGACATGGGTCAGCAAGAAAGGCCAGGTCGAGCTCACACACCTCGAGGTCAAGCCTGAGACGCGCGTACAGTGGCGCGCCGGTGTCGACATCGACGACAACCTGGTCTACCACTGCGACACGCCCCTTGACGGTTCGCTCGTCGAGAAGCTGGAGGCTTTCGCCAAGGCGGCGGGCGTCAAGTACGAGTATGACAACTTCGGCTCGTCGACCATAACCGTGCCCAAGGACAAGGCGGCGGAATTCTTCAAGGTGTTCGACGAGGAAAAGGTCGCGATGCTCACCCACCCCGAGGAGTATGCCGCGCGCAAGAAAGGCGTAAGCTCCCTCAAGATCGCCAAGGACTACAAGCCGCTTACATTCAAGAACATCCCGTCCCCGCTGCCGCCGCTCAAGCCAGATCAGCTGCCGCCCAGCCTCGATGTCGAGTTCCAAGGCAGAGTCGTGAAAATGCCCAAGATCCACTACGAGGGCTTGGTGGCGTCGGAGTCGGACGACAATCGCCCGCGCAACATCGGTGAGCTGCGCGCTTCGATCACCGCGCGTATCAAGCGCGGCGTTGACATACTCAATTCGCTACGCGAAGGCCGGGTCTCGCGTTTCGAGCCTTCAAGGGGCAATATCGTGGCGCTGACGTTCGCTCTGCACGCGGGTGCCCTAGCTAAAGGCGAGTTCATGTACCGCGGCTCGTTCTCGGTAGCCGACCCTGACGGCAACATAGCGCGCTGGCTGGACAAGGCCGAGGGCATATACCTGCGCACGTCGACACACGCCAAGACACAGCACTCGCTGACTGTCGACGGCCACCTGAACATGCCGCGCGGCTACGACGTGCCCACCGGCATGGGAGGTCTGCTGAACGGCATGAGGACGTTCCACTACTTCACAATACCCGACCCCGATCACATGCAGGATGCAGGCGGGAGCGGCCCCAAGCGCAGGCTGTTCCTCAAGTGCGAAACGTTCGGCATCTTCTGCTCAACGGCGAACTTCCACCCCGGCAAGAAGAAGAGTGCCAAGACGGAAGGCATGAACACAAGGTCGTACAAATTCGGCGACTTCATAGAGTCGGTCTTTCACGGGTCGTCGCTTCTGGCCTCGTTCTTCACGCCTAAAGACGCCCCCGGCATTCGCAAGGAGAACCTGCCTAAGCCGCTCAAGGACGTCATCGACGTCGCCGAGGCCAACCTGCGTGCGATTGGCGAGGAGCGTCTGGCCGACAAGCTTGTCGACGCCGTGAAAGGACATGGCGCCGGCGTGCGCCAGTTGATGGACAATATGGGCGAGATGCTGGAAAACCTCCCCGCGGACGACGTCAAGCGCGCCGAAGTGACGGAGATACTCGACGCCATGATCGTGGAGATGGAGCGTGTCTCCGGCGGGCATACCGGCGTCTTCGACAAGCGCATGGGCAACGAAATCATGATTGACTGATGTTTTGACGAGGCCGCCCGAAGTCCGGGCGGTCGCTAAACCCCAAAAAAAACAAGGAAAAGGAAAAACAAAATGGAACTCAAAGGTTCGAAGACTGAAAAGAATCTGTGGACGGCTTTTGCCGGCGAATCGCAGGCGCGCAACAAATACGACTATTTCGCCTCGCGCGCGAAGAAGGACGGCTACGAGCAGATCGCGGCGATCTTCCAGGAAACCGCACTGAACGAGAAGGAACACGCGAAGATGTGGTTCAAGGCGCTTGGCGGCATAGGCGACACGCCGGCGAACCTGCTCGCGGCGGCGGCCGGCGAGCATGAGGAGTGGACCGATATGTACAAGCGCTTCGCTGCCGAGGCGAAGGAAGAAGGCTTCGACAAGCTCGCGTTTCTTTTCGAGAAGGTGGCCGAGATCGAGTCTCATCACGAGGAGCGCTACCGCAAGCTCGCGAAGAACATCGAGACGGGCGAAGTCTGGGTGCGCGTAGGCAAGAACCGCTGGCAGTGCCGCAACTGCGGCGCGATCGTAGTTAGCGAGACGGCGCCCGAGAAGTGCCCAGTCTGCGACCATCCGAAGGCGTACTTTCAGGTAGAGCCGGAGAACTACTGACATGGTAACCGGCCAGGGCGGATGTTGAGAAAAGCAAGAAAGGATAAAACAAGATGAATCGTTGCTCAGTGTCAGTTCTCGCGGCTGCGGTCGCTGTTGTCGCGGCCTGCTGCCAGGCGGTAGCCGAAGATATTCGCGCGGCTCTGTCTGAAACATCCGCCTTCGACATGTCGAAGGTCTTTGGCGGCGGTATCGGTGCCGGCGGTTTGGGCGGCGGCGCAGAGAGTTATGCCGGCAAGCCGAAGGTTGTCCTCGCGTCGTGCTGCGTGTATCCGCCACTTGGCACGAACGTGCCGCAGAACGCCACATTCGGCCTGAACCGCCGTAAAGGGCGCAAGGGCGGCTTTTCGGCGACTTACCTCGTACTCGCGAAAAACATTGTCGATATCGACCTTGACAGTCTTGTCATAGAGTCGATAACCGACACCGCCGGCAAGGACTACTCGAAGAAGAAAAACGGCGACGCCAATTGGGAGGTGGACCAGTTCCGCACGAGTGTGAACCGCGAAAACGGCTTCGCCGTTTTTTCGCTCAATGGCGGCGGGGCCGCCTGGGCGAAGTCGCTGCCGAAGGTGAAGGGCAGGATTACTGTCGCGGTAGCGGACAAGATGTCGACGAAGAAGTTCGCCGGCAAGGTCTCCGCCGGCATGATCGGCGAAGGCGACCATACTTACAAGGTCAAGGTGGCTTCGAGTTTCATGCGCGATGAAAAGACGCTTTCGGTCTCTCCTGTCGGGCGAAAGGCCTCGGGCGAGATAGAGGTCTTCTGCGGTGGCAAGAAAGTCGACTCCGTCGGGCACATGACCATGAACGGCGATACGACCTACAACTTCAAGAAGCCGGAGGGAGATGACATTGTAATCAAGGTCAAGGTCCCAGAAGGCGAGAAGAAACTGGTGCTGCCGATTGGGTGACGCGGGGCGTGACGGCCAGGAGAGGGCGTCCCTGCGGCCGGCGGTGAAAGGCAAGGTGTGAAATTCATGACAATCACATATCAGGTCAAGAACGCGATTTACGTCAATCTTACAAACAGGTGTCCTTGTGCGTGCACGTTCTGCCTGCGCCAAAATGGTCCAGGCGTATACGGGTCGGGGTCGTTGTGGCTTGAGCGCGAGCCGACGCAGGATGAGGTCGACGCGAGTCTGGACGAGTGGGATTTCTCGCGCTATCGCGAAGTCGTGTTCTGCGGCTATGGCGAGCCCACCGAGCGGTTGGACGTGCTGCTCGCGTCGGCGGCGCGTCTGAAGCGCCGCGAAGGGGCGCCGCGCATCCGCGTGAATACGAACGGACTGTCGGATTTGGTTAATGGCTTCAATACTGCGCCGCTTTTTGCGGGCAAGGTCGACTGTGTCTCGATAAGTCTGAACACCGACGACCCGGCGGAATATCTCGCCGTATGCCGGCCGAAATTTGGCGAGGCTGCATACCCGGCGATGCTGGCTTTTGCGCGTGCGGCGGCGGTGGCGGTCCCTGAAGTCGTAATGACGGTGGTGGACGACCCGGTCACTGACGCCGCGAAGCGCGAGCGTTGCCGCGTTTTGGCTGAGAGTCTGGGTGCGAGACTTCGCGTGAGACCGTACGAGAGTTGAGCCAGATGAATCTACGGGGAGAGACCCCGTCAGACAAAGATATAATTGCGGTTGTTGAGCGAATATACCGCTGAATCTTTGGCAATGGCCGTACCGACCTTGTTTTCGCCCATTCACAAACGCAGGGCAAATATGGTATAATATGCGGCCAAACGGAAAAGGAGCGCAGATGAGACAACTGCCATTTGACAAGGCGAAACTGGAGGAACTGTCGACCAAGTGGCCGACGCCTTTCCATATTTACGACGCGAAGGCCATCCGCGCGAATGCGCGGCGGCTCAAGGACGCGTTCGCCTGGAACAAGGGCTTTCGCGAGTATTTCGCCGTGAAGGCCACGCCAAACCCCCACCTGATGAAGCTCCTGAAAGAGTTCGATTTCGGCTCAGACTGTTCGTCCATGGCCGAGCTGGAGCTCGCCGAGCGCGTCGGCAATGTCGGCGAGTCGATAATGTTCACGTCCAACGACACGCCTGCCGAGGAGTTCCGCCGCGCGTGGGAGCTCGGCGCGATTATCAACCTCGATGACATAACCCACTGGGATTTTCTGCTCACGGCGCTTGGCATGGGCGACCATGGCGCCGGCGCCGGCGACGGGACCTCTTGGCCGGAGGTGTTCGAGAACCGCGTGATGTGCTGCCGCTACAATCCCGGCCCTCTGAAGGGCGGCAACGCGATTATCGGCAAGCCCGAAGAGGCGAAATACGGCTTCACGCGCGATCAGCTGTTCGACTGCTACGCGAAGATGAAGGCCGCGGGCGTGAGGCGCTTCGGCCTGCATACGATGGTTGCCTCCAACGAGCTGGACCCCGAGTACATAATCGACACCGCGAAGATGCTCTTCGAGCTGGCGGGCGAGCTTCACGACAAGCTTGGCATCGATTTCGAGTTCGTCAACATTGGCGGCGGCATTGGCATACCCTACCGCCCGGACGACAAGGCGATGGATCTCGCCGTCGTCGGGCGCGGCATAAAGGAGGCCTACATGACGCTCGTCGAGGGCCGCGGCCTCAAGCCGATACGCCTCTACATGGAGTGCGGGCGTTGCATAACCGGCCCCTACGGCTACCTAGTCGCGCGCGTCAGGCACATAAAGAACACGTACCGCCTCTACGCAGGGCTCGACGCGTCGATGTCCAATCTTATGCGCCCGGCTCTCTACGGCGCGTATCACGAGATTGTAGTTCCCGGCAAGGAGTCCGCCGGCGTGACGAGTGTTTACGACGTGACCGGCTCGCTCTGCGAGAACAACGACAAATTTGCGGTGCAGCGTGTGCTGCCCGTCCTTGAGCGCGGCGATTTGGTTGTCATTTGCGACGCCGGCGCGCACGGCCACGCGATGGGCTTTCAGTACAACGGCAAGCTGCGCAGCGCCGAGCTTCTGCTGGAGGAGGACGGCTCTGTCAGGGAAATACGGCGGGCCGAGACGCTTGACGACTATTTCGCCACACTGGACTTCGATTCGCTGTGAGCGCAGAACTTCTATCACCCGCCGGCGACTTCGATACCGCGCTCGCGGCCTTCGACGCCGGCGCGGACGCCGTATACTGCGGGCTCTCAGACTACTCTGCGCGCGCGTTCGCGACCAATTTCTCGGCGGACGAGCTCCGGCGGCTGATGGCGGTCGCCGCCAAGCGCGGCAAGAGCGTCTACGTGACCTTCAACACGGTGCTTGACGAGGGCGATATCGAAGATGCCGTGCGCCGTCTGGCCGAGCTGGACGAAATAGCCCCCGATGCGCTGATCGTCCAGGATCTCGGCGTCGCGCGGCTCTGTCGGCGCTGCTTCCCGAACCTGAGGCTTCACGCGTCGACACAGCTCGTCGCCCACAATCTGGAGGGCGTGATCGCGCTGAAGGAGCTCGGCTTTACCCGCGTCGTCCTCGCGCGCGAACTGTCGCTGGCCGAAATAACGTCCATCGCGAAACGTTGCGGCGGGATTGAGCTCGAGTGCTTCATACACGGCGCGCTCTGCTACTCGATCTCCGGCCTGTGCCTTTTCTCGGCGATGGAGCGCCGCCGCAGCGGCAACCGCGGCCGCTGCGCCTACTGCTGCCGCCTGCCGTACGAGGCCGCGATGGCCGACGGGCGCCCCCCGCCTGGTCCGCATGTGTTTTCAATGAAAGATTTGCGCCTTGGCGAGGACGCGCGCCGCCTCGCCGACGCCGGTGTGGCGTCCCTGAAAATAGAAGGGCGCATGAAATCCGCTTTGTATGTCGCGAGCGTAACAGCCTACTACAGGGGCATTCTCGGCCCGTCCGGCGAAAGCGGCGCGCCGGCGCGCCCGGTCTCCGTCGCCGATCTCGAGACAGTGTTCTCGCGCCGCACGACAAAGCTCTACCTCGACGGACCTGGCGAGGACGTTGTCGACCCCGTGACGCTCGGCCACCTCGGCGCGCGAATCGGCGTCGTAAAGCGCGTCACCAGAGACCGCGACGGCGTCGCGTGGCTCAGGTTCCACACGGCGCGCGCCTTGGAAAAGCACGACGGCCTGCAGTTTGACGCGCCGGACGGCGGCAAGCCGCTCGGCCTCGGTATATCGGAGATGCGCCAGACTATCTCGCGCGTTCCGGTTTTCGAGGTCGTCGCAGGCGCCGACGTCGAGGTGCGCATCGATGACGACACGCTCGCCGCCGCAATACGCCCGGGCGCGCCCGTCTACTGTTCAATGTCCAACGAAATGAAGCGGCGGTTCCCCGTGCCGGGGTATCGGCCGAGCGACTACCCCGGCGGCACTGTCGTCGACGTGCGCGTCGAGCTGTCGCCGCACGGGATTGCGGCCGACGCGACAGCGAGAGGACTCAAGGTGCGCGTGACCGGGAGCGGCGAGTTCGCGTCCGCGAAGAATCCCGCCAAGACATACGCCGCAGTGGAAAAGGCGTTTTCGAAATTCGGCGAGACCGGCTATTCGCTCGGGGCGTTGACGCTTGTGGACCCCGACCGGCTCTTCGTGCCTATGAGCGCGCTCAACGACCTCAGGCGAAGGGCGGTAGAGGCGCTCGACGACGCGCGCGCCGCCTCGCGCCGCGAGAAGATCGCCGCCGCGCTTGACGATAGCGGCGAGGCGCCGGACGGACTCACGGCCGGCGCGGGCGCGCGCACTCTGAAGATACGCGCCGGTCAGGCCGTGCCGCCTGGCGACTGGGACGAAATCGTGGTCGAGATTTCGCCCGACGCGACGGTCGACCTCGCCGCCATCGCTCCTGCAGACACCTTGCGCCTGGCGCTCCCGGCCTATACTCCCGAGCCGGAGTTCGGCAGGCTGCGCGTAATGGTGAAGCGCCGCCTTCGCGAAGGTTTCAAGCGGTGGGAGGCGGGCGACCTCGCGACGCTGCACATGCTGAGGGCGCTTGGCGTCGAAGACCTAACGGCCGACTGGACGCTCTACGCCTTCAATTCCCGCGCGCTTCGCGAGCTCGCCGACCTGGGCGTGCGGCGTTTTGTGGCGAGCCCCGAGAACGGCCCCGAGAATCTGGCCTTTCTCGCCGAGAGCGGCTATCCTTTCGAGTTCCTTGCCCAGCAGTCGACGCCGCTTTTCGTGTCGCTCACGAAGCCTGCCGCTGACGAGGTGAAGGGGCTCAAGATCTTTTGCAAGGGGCGTCTTTGGGTGACGACACGGCCCGTGCCGCGTACGTTCGAGACGCCCAAAGGCGCATCGACGAGAATCGATCTAAGCTGGAGCGCGCAATGCTGACCGGGGCGGCGGCCAAACTCAAGAATGTGTTCTGGCTTCTGCCGGGCTTCTTTCTCTGGACGGCCTACCCGCCGATGGGCGAGGGCGTGAACGTCTACTTCGCGCTCGCGCCGCTCATGTGGCTGTCGCGCCAGAAGCCGCCGCGCCTTAGCGCGCGCACATGGTTCGTCAACGGATTTTTCTTCTGGACGGCGACGCTCGCCTGGATGCCGGCGATAATCAAGAACGGCGGCCCGTGGCCTCTCGTTGTACTTGGCTGGGGGGGGCTGTCTGTCTATTGCGCGCTCTACTTCGGCGTGTATGGCTGGCTGTCGTCGGGCCTGTGGCGGTTCGTGCGGGGCCGCTCGTACCTGTGGCGGCTCTTCGCGCTTGTCGTGGCGGAGCCTCTGCTCTGGGCCGGGCTCGAAATCGTGCGCTCGCGCTTCTGCGGCGGCTTCGCGTGGAACCAGCTTGGCGTTGCGCCCGTAAACATGGGCTTCGGGGCGCCGGCGTCGATTGGCGGCGTGTATCTCGTAAGCGCCTCGGTCGTGCTTGTCAACGGCACTCTCGCGTCGATAGCCGAGCGCATGCTTGAGCCGTGGCTCGCCGCCCGCCGACGCGCCGCGACGCGCATTGCCGTGCTTGGCGGCGGCACCGTGCATGTGGAGAACGGCGACGAGCCGCCGCCCGGGCGCGACGGCGCCGACGGACCCGAAGCGCCGGCCGGCGCGATGCCGCGCTGGGCGCGCAGCGTCGAGACGGCCATCCCTTTCGCGCTCATCTGGGCGCTCTACTCATTCTCGCAGAATGCCGTGGTCGACAAGTGCCGCGCTGAAACCCTTGGCGCGGCAAAGACGCTGCCGGTAGCGCTCGTGCAGCGCGATTTTCCATGCGTCTTCAAGGCCAAGACCGAACGGATGATCGACGTCTACGAGGAGCTCGCCGGGAGCGTCGCGCGCTTCTCGCCAAGTCTGGTCGTTCTCGCTGAAAGCGCATTCTCCGAAGGCGGCATGCTTTTCGGCGACGAGCGCGACGACCGCCCGGCGCGTTTCGCAGATCTCCTGTGCCGTTGGACCGGCGCCCGCGGGGTGCTGGGCGGCGGCTCTCGCGAGGATGAAGCCGGCCGCCTGTACAACTCGGCCGCGCTCTTCACCGCGTCCGGCCAGGATCATGCCGCCCAAGAGCCGCGGCCTATGGAGTTGCAGATTTACGACAAGGTGCATCTCGTCCCCTTTGGCGAGTACATACCGGGTGACAAGACCGTAACCGCCCTCCAGAAGCTGGCGCCCGTCGGCAGCTGCACGCCGGGCGAGCTGAAGCTTCTGGACTTTGAGGGCGTCAAGCTGGGGGTCGCGATATGCTACGAAGACACAGACTCCGCGCAGATGCGCGAGCTCGCGGCTATGGGCGCCCAGGCTCTCGTCTTCATCACCAACGACAGCTGGTTCTCAGAGTCGGTAGAGGCCGTCCAGCACGCCTGGCAGTCTGTCGCGCGCGCGGCCGAAACAGGGCTCGCCGTGGTGCGCGTGGGCAATTCGGGAGTGTCGGGAACAATCACGCCATGGAGCGGACCCGCCTGGCTCGTTGGCGGCGACGGACGCCCGCTAGTCGACAAAAAGGCCGCAATGTTCGATAATTTGCCCTATTTTTCGCAATCTCGGCGCCGGACGCCATACGTTGCGCTTGGCGACGCGCCGATTTTCGTGTCGTTCCTGCTTCTCATAGGGGCGATGGTTATGGTAAAATATAGGCATCATCATGAAAAACGAAGATAAATGTCCATGCAATTCCGGCCTCGCCTATGGCGAGTGCTGCGGCCCTATACTTGGCGGCACCAAGCTGGCGGAGACCGCCGAAGCCTTGATGCGCGCGCGCTACAGCGCCTATGTGACGGAGCATATCATGTTCCTGAAGAACAGTGCGGTCAAAGCTGTCCAAGACGAGTTCAACGAGCAGGCGACGACGGCTTGGAGCCGCGCCGCGCGCTGGCACTCCATGGAGATAATCAGAACCGAGAAAGGCCAAAAGGACGATACGACAGGCGTTGTGGAGTTTCGCGCGACCTATACTGCGAACGGCGAGTTCTGCAACCATCACGAGGTCTCGACGTTCGTAAGAGGCGCGGACGGCAGCTGGAAGTTCGAGGACGGCAAGCTGGTTGGCGAGACGCCCGAGACGCGCGAGGCCCCGAAGATCGGGCGCAACGACCCGTGCCCGTGCGGCAGCGGCAAGAAGTACAAGAAGTGCTGCGGCAGAAACCAGTGAGACAGAGGCTCCGGACATGAGCTCGAATATCGAATTCGACAGATGGTACGCGGCGAAGCAGGTGAAGATACTGCTTTCGCCTTCGCACACGCTGGAGACGTTCGGGGCGACGCTCGTGAACTACCATCTTATATCCGAGCTTGACGACCATCCCGGCAAGATACGCGTGCGCGAGGGCCGTCTCGAGGCCCACCAGCCGCTCGTCATCGCGCCGAGGTTTTCAGAGTTGACGACCGATGGTTTCAGCGAAAAGGCGCGGGCGTATCTTGAGTTTCTCAAGGAGAACGAAGACGCCTTGCGCATACTCAGGTACGGCTACCACCTCAAGAGCGACAATTTTTCGGAGCAGATTGTGACCGACTCGCTCTCGGCCGTGACCGAGCGCGTCAAGGCCGAGGTGATCGCCGGCGGCGACAAGTTCGCGGCGGTTCTGCAAGGGGTGGACGAGCCGTGGGACGTCGCCCTCGTGGAGCTGTGGCGGCGGGAGGTCTCGAAAAGCGCCGGCAAGAATATAAAAGAGCTTAACGACAGCGGCCTGCTGTTTGGAAATAAAAATTGAAGAGAGGAGCTTTCGGGCTTTAGAAATGCAACGCAGAACAAAAGTCATAGCGGTGGCCAACCAGAAAGGCGGTGTCGGCAAAACGACGACAGTCGTCAATCTCGCCGCCGCGCTGTCGGCGCGCAAGAGGGCCGTGCTGGTCGTCGACCTCGACCCTCAGGCGCACGCGACGCTCGGCCTCGGGCTTGAGAAGCGCGAAGGCGTCTCGCTGTACCCCGTGCTGCTCGGCGAAAAACCGATCGAGGATGTGATACAGCCGACCAAGTGGAACAATCTGAATGTCATACCGTCAGAAGTCGATCTCGCCGGCGCCGAGCTGGAGTTCGGCGCGCGCGAAGACCGCCTCACGATGATACGCGACGCGCTCGCGCCGGTGAAGAACGCGGGCGCGTTCGACTATATTCTGCT
>JAZQBR010000208.1:0-13119 GCA_045545855.1 Kiritimatiellia bacterium
GCCGTCTGTCTCAAGCCAGACGCCGACACCGCGGATCTTCGTCGCGAAATAGGTCGACGAGTACGCCGTGGACGCGCCGGCGAGGTCGTTGCCGAAGAGGTCCTTTCTCGCGGCTATCAAGGTCTGGAACGGTATCGCGAAGCCAGGCTCCTTCGCTTCCATCGGGTCGAACGGCTGGCAGCGCAACGCGAAGACCGGGTGGGAGCTCAAGTCGTCGCACCAGCACGACGCGAGGTCGTTCCGCCACGCGGCGTCGCCGCCGGCGTCAAGCGAGCGCCCGAAGAGGTCGTGCCTGAGCGAGAACGCGTCGAGGTCGTTCTGCGGATTGTTGAAGCCGAGGCGCGTCTTAAGGACGCTCCAGTTGGCGTCCATCCTGTAGAGGATGTCGGCGAGGCCCGGGTCGCCGGCGGCGCCCCCGCCGAGCGGCGCGCCGTCGGGGGCGAACCTGCCGAGCGAGCGGGTGCGGACGATCTCGGAGAGGAACTGCGAGCCGCTCGCGACCGAGCTGTCGCTCTTCAAGAGGCCAGTCTCGTAGTCGTAGGCCTTGGCCGCGAGGAACGTATACTTCGCCGCCAGCTCGAACGCCTCGTTGTAGCGCTGCAGTTCGTCGTCGCGCAGAATCTGGTACATCATGTTGCGGTAGCGCTTCTGAGAGAGGTCGGCCGCCCACTGGATGCGCAGGCGCTCGCGCTCGTTCTGCAGCTCGTCGCCCTCGGCCTCCAGCTTGGCGTAGACCATGCGCGTCGCGTTCGCGTTGTTGAACGTGACTTCGAGCTTAGCGAGCTCGGCCATGAACACGCTCACCTGCTCGTCGATGGCGGCGATCTTCTTCTGGCGCTCCTCGTTGGCCATGTAGGTCGAGAACTGGGCCTTAAGCTGCTCCTGCAGCTTCTCGGCCTCGCTCTTGACCTCCTCAATGATGGTCTTCTGCTGGTTGATCTGCTGGTTGACGGCCTGCTCGAGGCCGCTCCTGAGCCCCAGCAGAGCGGCGCGCCCGAGCGAGGTCAGGTCGAACGACAGGCCCGCGATCTTCGGCAGAGCCTCCACCGCGGCGTCGGTGACAATCTGCTCGATATCCTTCGACTTCTCGAGGATGTTCGCAATCGTCTCGGCGTTCTTCTCGCACGTTGCGTTGAAGGTCTCGACCTCCTTGGCGGCCGCGTCGGTCACATACCCCATCTGGGTCGTGTAGTCGAGCGTGGTCAACTCGTCGATGAGCCCGCGCAGCTTCTTGGTCGCGGCCTTCAGGTCGTTTGACGCCTTCTCGATCTCGGAGAGTTGCGTCGCGTAGTTCTCGAGCGCGATCTGCACCTCGCCCTCGGCGCGGCGCTGGCCCTTGTACGTCGAAGGCTTCGGCGTGAAGCCGTAAGCGCCGACATAGTAGCTCGCGTAGAACGGCGCGTTCGACCAAGCGGCCACGGTGAACTCGTAGTCGACCTTGCCGTCCATATGGTCGCCCGACGTGTCGAGCATCGCGACCGGCAGAGTCAGGTAGTCTGAGGCGGACGATATACCGCCGTAGCTTAGATACGGGTCGACCTTCGACGAGAACCACGACAGGGAGTCCTGGTAGAAGGTGATGGCGCCGGCGACTATGTTGCCGAGCCAGCCGTAGTCGGCGTGCGACAGGTCGATCTCGGCCTGGTAGCTGCCTACGACATTGGTCGTGATGAGCTTGTAGTCGTCGACGAGCACGTCATAGTAGCGCCCGAACTCGTGGCCCGACTTGTCGAGGTCGTAGGTCTCGATGTAGTTGTAGTGGTAGAGGTCGGGGCCGTCGTAGCCCTGCGGATACAGTCTGCCGACGCCGATATCGTCGGCGTACGGGTAGCCGTATATCTCCTTCAGGCGGCGGTCGATAGCGGCCTCTTCGTCGGCCACCATGTTCTCGAAGTCGCCCGACTCGTTCTGGTCGCGAAGCGCATTGGAGCACTTCTTGACTCTGTCGAACGTCGCCTTGGCGACCTTGGCGGCCTTGACGGCGCGCTCGTATATCTGCTCGAAGTGTGTCTTGCCGGCGTCGATTTCGGCGGGCGATATGTCGAACGGCACGGCGTTGTCGGCTATACCGAGCGGATTGAGGCCCTGGTCGGCGTAATCGGCGACGGACTGCAGCGACTTGGCGGCGGCCGCGACGCTGCCGAGCTCGTATGTCGACTCGCGGTCGAGCATCTTTACGAGCGTCGGATCCTCGGGCTGGCGCGACGGCAGAAGCGCGTCCACCGCGAGCCAGTCGTAGTACGCGCCGAGGTGTCCGCGCGTGGCCCACTCGTCGACGCCCCAGGCGCGGTTGTCGCAGCGCGTCGTGCCGGGCGCGACAGTCGTCTTGACATAGCCGTCGTCCTGGGCGTGCATCCACGGATCCTGCTCGCCGGCGACGTAGTTCTGGCGGTAGGTGGCGGCGGCGATCATCGCGGCCGTGCGCGCCTTCGCCTGCGCCGCGAGCGCGAAGCGCTTTTCGTGGAAGTACGACATCGTAATGTCGACCGTGCCCGCGAGTATCGACTCTATCTGGGGCTTCCACCCGAAGTTCGGGTGCCTCAGCAGCGTGTAGTAGCCCTTCACGGCCGAGAGGTAGTGGCCGTAGGCGTCGCCGTGGCCCTGCGGATAGAGCTTGACGGCGTCGTAGACGTCGATCGTGCCGTCGGGCTTCGACGGGTCGTCGGCGGTCGCGGCGCTCGCAATATCCTTTATGCCGTAATTCAGCGTGTAGGCGACGTGGCCGCCCATTATGTCGTGGGTGAAGTTCCACTGCAGGCGGTTGTAGTACGGGTAGGCCCAAGGCTCGACGTTCTCGAGCCAGCTGCGCGCATACTCGTAGGAGAGGTCGCGTCCGCGCAGGAGCGCGAGCTCTTCGTCGAGCATGTTCTCGCACTGGTTTTCGAACGGGAAGACCGACGACTCGGCGCCATCGTCGACGGGCGCGTTCGTGCCGAGGTCGACCGTCGGGTTCAGCGCGTCGGCGAGCGCCTCGTTGCCGAGGACCATGTACAGCTCGGCGATGCGCCCGGCCGCCATCTGCAGCGCGAGCGACAGCGAGTTCACCGCGTCGATGTCGGCGTCTATCGAGAGCTTGCGCGCCTGGTGCAGAACCGTCTCGTAGATGGCCAGAAGACCGCTCTCGTCCAGCGCCTCCAGGTTGAGCGGTATGTCGCCGCGATAGGGCGAGCCGACCTGCTGCAGCATCGACAGTTCTGTCGAGATCTGGCGGTTGTAGAAGTCCTTTATGCGCTGCTCGAAGGGATTTATCGCCTTCAAGACGCGCTTTATCCAGCCCTCGGCGAGGGCGGGCTTGCACCACTCGCTCCAGCCCGGACCGACGAGGTCGTAGGCCGCGGTGCCGGGCTTCGCGCGGTAGCGGCACCTGATGTAGTGGTCCGAAAGGCCGAACACGCCCGCGTCGCCCACGGTCAGCCAGTCGAGCATCTCGGCGCTGGAGGTGTTCTCAAGCATGAACCACAAAGAGTCGTCGCTCGGGTACGTGCCGTTCTGCGGCTCGCAGTAGCGCCACTCAAACTCCCAGTTCGCCGGCTCGCCGCCGAAGTCGGACGTATACTTCATGTTCATCTGCTGGTCGAGCGGGTTGTCGCTCTGTATCGGGTGCAGGTAGCCGTTATAGAGCTCGGGCACGACCTTGATGACATACATCGATATGACTTCGCTCTTGTCGGCGACGACAGTCTCGTTTGTGGCGTTGTTCATCACGAGCGTGACGTAGCCCGCGCCCTTGCCGGTCGTCGACAGGGCCAGCGAGTCGGCCGGCTCGTTGTCGTCGTCGATTGGGTAGAAGGCTGACGGCATCGCGCCGACTGCGGTCTGCCAATCGAAGTCGGAGCCGCCGTGGAACAGCGTCTCGTCGGTGAGCGACGCCTTGGCGCGCGCGTCGAGGAGGTTCGGCCACAGGTATGTGTAACTCGTCTCGCGTATGACCTTGCCCGTGAGCTCGAGCTCGCGCGTGTCGCCGTTGTCGAGGTCGTATATCGCCGCCGGATTCCACACGAACCTGTCGCGCAGGTATGGCGGCATATCGGTGAACTTCGTCTTCTGGGTCTTCGCCTCGCGGTAGTTTCTTATCTCGTCGGGGATGACCTTGAGAGAGCCGTACCTGAGGCGCGTCGGGTCGATCAGCTGCACGCTGGGCAGGCTGTTGGTGGCCATCGACTGCTCGTACACGACCTTGACCGACAACTGGCCGGCGATCGCCGGCAACCCGCTCTCCGTCGGGTCGATGAGCGTCTCGTTCACGTAGAGACCCGGCACCCTGTCGGGCCACTTGACGATATACGTCCAGTCGATAGGCGTGTCGGCGGGGTCCTTCGCAGTGTCGCGCGGCGCGAATGCCGCAGACAACCAGGGCTTCTCGCCGTACTTGAAGAGATAGCTGTCGT
Organism: Kiritimatiellia bacterium; assembly: GCA_045545855.1. Lineage (GTDB taxonomy): Bacteria > Verrucomicrobiota > Kiritimatiellia > RFP12 > UBA1067 > UBA1067. Next base: position 4,389 of record JAZQBR010000208.1, read on the forward strand.
CGCGACCGGTGTAGCCGGCCATCCAGCCCGTGATTTCGCCGGGCGTGGCGGCCTGCGCCTCGTCGACGAAGTCGAAAAACTCCTGCGACGGGTACGAGAACTCGAAGACATAATTGGTCGTCGCGCCGTCGTCGCCGGCCTGATGGGCCCAGTACCAGCCCTTGCGGTCTTTGAAGCACTCGCCGGTATCGCCGTAAAGCGGGCCCGAGACGAACGACTGCAGATTCGCCGGCTGGAAGGTGTTGAGCGGCGACGGGCTCTGTATCATGAAGCCCGCGTCCAGGAACGAGCGGAAGCGGTACATGTCGTTCTCCGGCACTACGCGCAACGCCGCCATCTGAACATGCCCTTCCACCTCGGGATCGGCGTACTGCACGAGCACGTACGGTAGCGACGTGAAGCCGCTCGCGCCGCCCGCAGTCTTGTTCAGGTCGCACCTGAGCGCGTACGCGACGCCGCCCTTCATGAAAGCGTGCTCCTCGTTCGGATTGTAGCCGTCCTCCGCCGGATCGTTCTGGGCGTAGATGATGGCGCTCGACGGGAACGTCCGCCCGGGCGCAGGCGACGCGAGTCGCGAGTCGTGAGATCTTCTGATCCAGATGTTGGCGCCGGTGTTCTGCCCATCGCCGAACGGGAAGCCGAACGTCGCCGCGTACCTGTTGGCCGAGCTGTCGACAAGGTCGCCGCCTACCAGACCCAATTCGTCGTCCATGTACTGCGCGCCGTACTGTAGCAGCATCGAATCTACAGGATCCAGCTCGATGTAGCGGTTGTCATGTATCTGCTGGTGCGTCCGGGCCGTGTTCCATAGGCGAAAGAGCCTCCACTCGCCGTGGAATACAGACATATCCGCCACCGGATCCGCCGGGAAGTACCTTATCTGTTCGCCGCCCTGCAGCGAGACATCGCCATCGGCCGCGAATCTGGCGGCAGGCATGCCGTTGATGTAATAGGTGAACATACCGTCGGCCGACTTCGCGAGCGCTATGTGGTACGCGCGCATGGGGTAGTACGCCATCGATTCGCCATCCTCGCCCGGCGAGTGGAAAAGCGGGTTGGGAGTCGTGCCGTCGGTGAAGTTCGTCTTCTTGACACCGTTCACCCAAATGTTGGCGTAAAGGTCGACCTTGAGCGTCAGATGTGGCGACGCGGCGATTTCGCCTGTCGCGCCGTCGACCGCGTAGAAAGAGAGCCATGGCACGCCGTCCGTTGGGTTCTTGTTCTGATAGGTCATGTAGCCGCTGCTCTGTAGAAACGACAGCCAGTTCTCGACCGTCCACTCGTCCTGCACGCCGATACCGGGCAGGGACCCCTTGAAGCACGAGAGAAGTTCGCCCGAAACGCCGTACTCGTCAATATCCAGAAGGATGGACTGGCTTTCTTTAAGGCCTAGTTCGGTGTCGTTGAGCGACCAGCCCGCGCTGCCCTTGCCTGAGGCGAGGACAATCTGCGGGGTGACGCTGTTCCAGGCGCTGCCGTCGCCCGGCGCTTTGACGCCGTACCTGTACGCTGCCGTCGGGAAGAATATATGAGACTTCATTTCCTCGACATGCCCAGAGCCGTCGCGCATCGTGCCGTAGAGGTTGCTGAGCTTCGACCACCAAATCTCCATCTGGCCGATGTTGACCGGGAATATCGGCGAATATACCTCGTTGGTAGTCGCCCACTCGGCAGGGTACTGGTAGAAGCCAATGTTGTACGGGTTCGCGACCGGGTAGAGGCTCTTGTTGGCCGTCTCGAACTCGCGTCTTATCCAGCCGGGATAGAAGAACCTGCGGTCTGTGCCGTCCTCCTCGAGCTCGCCGTACCTGAACTCTTCGGGCGCCTTGATTTCTTCGGCGAGATAAGCATATTCGCTGCCAGCGCCTTTGTCCCTGTTCGAGACGGACTTGACCGTCTGGAACCATACCGTTTCGCCGCTCGTATACTTGAGAAGCGCATACGTGGCTTCATCGGCGTAATCGGTGTAGAACGCGCCGCTCTCGATATGGACGTGCGCCTTCGGCACCTGATAGTCCATCGCCTCGACCGTGAGCGCGCTGGGCACATAGACCTTGGGATGTATCTCGGCCTTGCCGTCTTCGTCGCAGTTTCTGAGGTAGAGCTGGGCGTTCTCGTCCTTCCAGCTGGCGGCGTATATGTCGACCTCGAATGGCCAGACGACATCGAGCTCTTCCTTGGCGCGCCAGTAGACCTCGATCTTCCACGGGTTGTCGCTTGAGTCGCGAATGGCCCAGAGATAGTCTTTCTGCGCGCCGGTGGTGTGCTGGTAGACGTAGATCTCGTCCTTGCCGGCGTCGTCGGTCATGCCGCGCGTAACCATCGGGAAGAGCTCGTCCGTGTTGAACGGGCGGGTCTGAGGCCTTAACTGGTCGCCGATGCCTACATCGATCTGCGTCTGGGTAGGCTCCAGAACCTCCACCACCTCGTAGGCGAGCATGACGCGCTCGTTCAGCGCCTCGTCGAGTCGCGAGTACACGATCAAGAACGTGCCTCGCGTACCCTCGATCGCCTGAAGCTCCTGTCCGTCAAGGCGAACGTATCCCACTCCATCGCCATCGCTGTAGTACTGCGTACCGCCGTCGTCGCCTGTATACTCGAGGTTGTAGCCCGACCCTCGCAGAAGCTTGACATTCGTCGTCGGGTAGATATGCACCTTGTAGTTCGAGCCGAACTGCACCGTCGGGCCGGCATTCTGCAACGGTTTGAAAATATAGCCGCCGTTCGCGTAGACCGGCCTCTCGTGCGTCCAGTAGAGGCGCACGGGCCTCTTGGAGGGCGACGCCGCCACGACCGAGTTCTCGATCTCCACGCTGCCGCTCTTCGTGGGCCACTTGACCTCGATCGGTCCGGCCTGCGTGGTGATGACCTTCTTCGCGAAATCAATCCACACCGCCATGCCGCCTGTGCCGGTGGTAATCGTCGGCTGGGCGCCGCTCCAGTTGTCGGGCGGCGTCAGCGCCTCGCCAAGGAACTTGTTGGCCGTGACCGCCGATATCGGCACGCCGATCGTCGAGCGGAATGTCGGCATTTTTCTGGCGTTGTTGGCCAGAGGGGACAGGCTGTAATACGTCCACCAGTCGCCGTCAGCATCATAGAAGCTCCTGTTCGTGGTCCAGTACATGCCCGAACCAAGACCGAGCGAAACGCCGTTCTGGGCCGCATAGCCTCGACCGACACCGTACACAACGCCTTTGTTTACGTTATTGGTGTAAACTGCGTTTCGGTAGACCGCGCGCAAGTTGTCGGTCGGCCCGGCCGCCGAGGCAGACATCGCCGCCCAACAGCCTATCAGCCATATAAATTGCTTTTTCATTGGCCACCTCCCATTTGGATAGTCCGGTCAGGAGCCTGGTCACCTCATGTCAGAGGACCATTCTTTCAATACGCCCATAAGATATACGTCGTACGTGGTGTATTGGCCTGAGGCCAGCACCTTGCTCAGCCCGATCGAAATCGTAAGGGTGTCGTTTGACAGTTTCGCACGCCATTCGCGCAAGCCGTAGTCGGCACCGCCCCCGGAAGACATTTGCCAAATTCCCGCGACAGACCAGTTGTACCACTTGCAGTTGTACGTGACGCCCGGAACCCCCTCAAACGTCGTCAGGCTCTTTGTTCCATAGGCCACACCGCTCTTTACATCAATCGTCTGTTTGATAAACACAATCGGAGCCAAGAATGGGCCAGTGCCATTGGCGCCGCTTCTCCATCTTACATGACCCTGACCGAACACAGTGGCGTTCGTCGCCGGATACAGCATGATGTCGTTCTTTGCCTTTACATAAGTATAGGCCCCCGTCACCGTTGTGTAATAGCCGGCAAGCTTAGCAGAGATCGCGCTACTATCCAGCTCAAGGTTGGCGTAGCTGCCCGAACTGAGCGACACTTTGGTGCTGTTTGTGACAGCGAAGTTGCCGGTTGAGAAAAGGAACGACTTTGAAGACGGAGTGGAGAGTGTGATGTTGCCGTAGCTGGACCTCAGGAATATGTTGTTGTAGGCGTAGGAGTAGATGTTGTTGGCGTAAACATTCAAGTCCGGATTGCTGGAAGAGCTGGCTTGCTGAGTGCTGGCGGAGCCGCCAAGCTGGACTTTGTTCGACGACAGGGTGAGGTTGCTGCCAAGGGAGAACGAAGACGGCAGGCTGAGCGAGCCGGCGACTGTGAGCTTGCCGTTGACCTTGAAATCGCCCTGTGCTTCGGCGGCGTACTGCGCCGACTGGGCGCGAAAGGCGTACGGCGCGCAGAGAAGCTGCTGGCGCGGCTGAATTTCGACCTTCGAGCTGACGGCGGCGCCGGTCGGCCCTTGAAGCGGAGTGACGCCAAGCCAAAGGTTGTTTTTCTCGGAGGCCGCCGAATCGTACCAAAGAGCCTTCCAGAGATCCGTGACGCCGTAGGTGGTCGAGCCGGTGCCATTGACGACATTAGGCACGCTGGCGCCTGAGCTGTCACCAAGCATGATATTGAAATAGCCGCCGTTCACGTAGACAGAATACACCGCGCCCCAGATGGCGGTCCCGCCGGAGGCCGTGCGGTACAGGCGGCACTCAAGCTGGTATATGCCATCGGTGTACGCTTCACCTGTAGAGGGGTTCGCGAGATAGCCTTGGTAGTTCATCATATCGGGGACGAACTTCGTGATGGTCGACGGCACTGCCGCATGCGCGGCGAGCCCGGTAAGAAGCGCGGCGAGGCCGCAGAGGATTGTCTTGATGGTTTTCATTTTTGTATTCCTTTGTTGTGCGGTTGTCGTTAGATTGTTTTCGTCTTATAGCGTGGTTGTTTTTCAGTCGAGCACTCCCCCGGCGTGCAGGGTGTCGACGTCGTTTACTCTCATAAGCCTGAATATGCCGCGCGTCTTCACGGGCTTGCCCTGGCCGGTAAGGCCGCTTACAGTCTCTTCGTAGACGCCGCCGGTCACGGACCTGTTCCATTCCACACCGGCCGCGCCTGTCGGGTCCTCGTCGGCGAACGTGAGCGAAATCTCGCGCGTGACGCTCCAAGACTCATACTCGCCGCGCCCTTCGTCGCCGCTCGCGAGCTTGGACGGCTTCTGGTTGTTGAACTCCACATTGTCATGCTGCGGGTGGAACGCGTGCACGAACGGGTTCGTTTTGTCGTCGTACGCCTGGGTGAACGTCCCCGAAATCGTATCGCCCGGCGCCATGAAGCGCCCGCCGTACAGCGCCAGGGGCGACATGAACGGGAAGTTCGCGCTCGATGTGCGCGTGATGGAGCCTTTAGGGTACTCGCCGCGGAACGCCACCGCCGTGTCGCGGTCGGCGAGCAGCATCGTCGCGGCCTCGGGCGACGCCTTGGCCGTGAAAACCTCCTTCACGATGCGCGCCGTGCGATTGGCGTCGACGTGCACGAGCAGGCGAAACTGGAACGGGTGCGGCGCCGGGACGAGCCGGTCGGGGTCCCACTCCGGCTCGGCGCTGGACATCATCTTAGCGCGGTTCACCTCGGCGAGAACGACCGTGCCCACCCAGAGGCCCGCCCCCGCCGCGAGCTCCTGCGACATGAGCGAGCCGGCGGCCGAGACGCCCACGCGGTAGAGGCACGTGCCGTCGGGACGCTTCTCGCCGCCGATCGTCGAGCCCTTGTCGGATATCGTCAATACGCTCATGTAGTCGCCGGCCGCCGTCGCCGCCATGCGCGACGTATCGGGCTTGAGGCGCAGATTGAACGTCGCGCCGGCCGCGAGGTTCGTCGTGAACGGAAACGCCATCTGCTTGTATACGCGGTTCGCGAAGCCGCCCGACCAGTCGATCGTCTCGCGAAGGAGCTGCACATTGCCCGCCGAACGCCTCTCGCCCGTCGGCGGCTCGAGCGACGAATCGCGCTCTATGCGAAGGATGCGTTCTTCGCTCGTCGTGTTTTTCACCGTGATCGTCCTCACGAGCGTCGCGTCGTCGGTCCAGTTCACGGTCTTGTCGGCGTTGCCGAGCGTCAGCAGAAACGGCCCCGTGAACGTCGCCATGCCGCTGCCGGCGGCGTCGAGCCACACCGCCTTCGACGCGTCCTTTATAAGCGCGCTGTTGGAGAGTCTCACCATCGTGTTCTGGGGCGACACCTCGCACCACGACGGCGTTCTGTAATAAAACGGCTGAAAGTACTCGTAGTATGTCGGCTCGTTGCCCGCCGCGGCGAGGTTGTTCACGTTCACGCCGACCAGATTGTACTCGCCAAGGTAGATGGTCCCCTTCGGTATCGCCGGCGTGCCGACCACATCGAGCGTCATGTCGGCCGTCGTGCGCACGAGATAGCGCTGGTCGCCCACGACGCGCCCGAACGTGCAGGCCTCGGGATCGTCTTTGTACCAGTTGCAGAAGTCGGTTATCATCGAACCTGTGCCGTCGTTCAGGCGGTCGCGGTTCCACCACGACACCTCCTTTATGCGCGAATCGGCGAACACCTTGGCGCAGGACGTGTCGGACGGATTGACCTTTAGGTGTATTGCGTTCCAGCCGGCTTTCAGGTTGAGCCGCTGCGTAATCCACTGCGCCCGCGCCGCAAGCGGCAGCGCCAACACTGCCAGCGAGGCTATGGCGGTTTTTATTGTAGCGTTCATTGTGCAGTCCTTTCCGGAATTTGGTGAACTGATTAGAGACAATACTACTAGCCGACCATATTGTACCACAACCGCCGTTCAATAGCAACAGCGAATTTTGGTTGGCGATAAGACAGAGAGGATGCGACTGCCTGCGAAGCGGCGGGTCAGCCCCCCGCGCGCTCCTCCAGCTCTGCCCAGCGCTCGACCGCCGCATCCAGCTCGGCCTGAAGCGCCGGCACCCTCTCGTAGTCCGCGCGGCATTTCACAGGGTCGGCGGCAAGTATCCCGGCGATCGTCTTCTCGAGCTCGTCTATCCTGGCGGGCAGAGCCTCAAGCTCGCGCTGCTCTTTGTAGGAGAGCTTTCTGGCGGCCGCCGCCGCAGCGGCGGCAGGTTTTGCCTCGCGCGCCGCGCCCGTCCGGTCGCTCTTGCCGGCGGCGGGCCGCGCCGCGCGCTGCCGCTCGTAGTCCTCGTAGCCCCCCGGGAACTGAAGCACCTCTCCATCGCCCTCCAGCACGAATGTCGAAGTGACGACATTGTCCAGAAACTCCCGGTCGTGGCTCACCAGAAGAAGCGTCCCCTTGTAGGCGAGAAGCTGCTCCTCGAGAAGCTCCAGCGTCTCGATGTCAAGATCGTTCGTCGGCTCGTCCATGACCAGCAGATTGGCCGGCTTCAGAAACAACTTCGCGAGCATGAGACGCGCGCGCTCGCCGCCGGAGAGCGCCTTGACCGGCGTGCGGGAGCGCTCTGGCGAGAAGAGGAAATCCGACAAATACGAGTAGACGTGCTTTCTGACACCGCCTACGACGACCTCGTCCCTGTCGCTCGCTATATTCTCGGCGACCGTCAAATCGTCTTTCATCTCGCTTCTCAGCTGGTCGAAGAAGGCGAGCTGCACGTTAGTGCCGGGCGTGACCGACCCGGCGGACGGCTTCAGCCGCCCGGTCAGCAGATTCAGGAGCGTCGTCTTGCCGGCGCCGTTTTTGCCCAAGATGCCTATTCTCTCGCCGCGCAGAACGTCGGCTGTAAAGTCGCGCACTATGTCGCCGCCGCCCGGATACGCGAACGCAAGGCTCTCGATCTTCAAAACGCGTTCGCCGCCGGGCGCGGCGGTATCGAGGCGCATCGCAGCCGTGCCGGCCGACGCGCGGCGCGCCGCAAACTCGGCGCGCAGTTTCTTCAACGCCGCGACACGCCCCTCGTTGCGCGTCGTGCGGGCCTTGACCCCGCGGCGTATCCACGCCTCCTCCTGAGCGAGCTTCTTCGACTTTCGCTCCCAATAAACCGCCTCGTCGGCCATCAGCTCGGCCTTGCGCCTGACGAACGTCGGGTAGTCGCACTCCCAGCCCGAAAGCTCGCCGCGGTCGAGATCGAAGATTTTCGTCGCCACGCGCTTCAAAAAGCGCCTGTCGTGCGTCACCACCACCACCGCCATCTCGCGCTGCCGGCGTATCATGCCCTCCAGCCAGTCGATCGCCTCCACGTCAAGATGATTTGTCGGCTCGTCAAGAAGCAGAACATCCGGCCTGGACAGTATCGCGTCCTCCAGAATGCGCCGCCTGCGGCGCCCGCCCGAAAGCGCATTGAAAGCGTCATCGCCCGGCCTGTCTCCAGGAACCGCCTGCGAGACGTATGCGACCTTGAGGCCGGGCGCGCGGACTATCTCGCCGGTATCGGCCTCCAGCTCGCCGGCCATGACCTTCATAAGCGTGGACTTGCCTTCGCCGTTTCTGCCGGTCAGCGCGGCGCGCAGCCCCTTCGAGACGGAAAGCGAAACGCCGTTCAGCACGCTCGGCCCGCCGAACGCAAGCGACACGTCCTTAAGAGACATCAGGAAATCGCTCACCAGCCCACGAGCCTCCCGAGTCGCACAGCCATGCCATCGTTTCGGCTATCCTTTTCGAAGTTCTCTTTCACTTCACTCATTTCAACGGCGTTTGGCATATTATAGCGAAACAGCGGCGCTGAAATCAAGCACGGCAAATCCGCCGCAGTCAGAAACCGCCGTTCAGTATCGGAAGGACGGGGAAGAAGCCGTTGCGGGCAATGACGTTCACGATGCCTATCTGCAGGCCAGACTCCATCCTTCCGGCGTAGTTCACGATTCCGACCTGGCAGCCGCTCACGGTTTCGACGGCGACGTTCACGCCGAAGACGACCAGCGCTCCGCACTGTACGCC
>JAZQBR010000209.1:0-9476 GCA_045545855.1 Kiritimatiellia bacterium
CGCCCGTCCTTGCCCTCGTATGCCTTGACGTCCGCGATCTCCGCGCCTTGGAACCTGTCCTTGCCCGTCAGAGCCTCGCGCAGCGCCGCCCAGCCCTGCGCCGCCGCCCGTGCGTCCTCCGCCGCAACCTCTTCCGCGCACAGCGGAAGAATCGCGCCAACAACCACCACCGCACACGCGGCAAGATATGCCAACTTGTTTCTCATCTTGACTGCTCCTTTTTGCAAATCTCAAACACGGCAGAGTCATATCCACCGAAAAGCGTGATGTCAAGGCCGCGTTCCATCAGGTCGCGGCCGGCAACGGACGCAATGAACCGCGCCCCACCCACCAGATGCAATCTCCCGCCGCCTAGTCCGATGCGTTTCATTTTCCGTTCACCAGCTCCATGGTCTCGCTTTTGAGTTTGATGAAGTCTGCTTTGTTCGAGAGCGCTGCCTTGCGGTCGAATTTCTTTGCGAGCACGGCGATGGAGTCCGCAAAATGCCCCTGCTCCTTCAGGATGCGGATCTTCTCGGCGGCGACGATCCCGTTGCGCAGTTCGAGGAACCGTAGCGACGGCGAGCCGTCGGGATAGACGAGGAACGTGTCGCCGGCCTTCCACCCGCCGCCGATGCCCGTGTAGGACGCATCGTGCATCGGATCTTGCGGCCAGGAGTTCCACGCCCAGCGCAAAAACCCGTCCAGCCCCGCCATTGCGGGATATACGCCCAGCCAGAACGCCTCCTCCAGTTCATTTTCGCAGAGCGTATTGGGATGGTCCGGCGAGCAGCAGACGTAATAGGTGGTCACCATCCCCTTCGCCTTTCGCCCGGCTGCCTCGGAGATGAGTTTGTCGGTGAGGTGGTCGAGTCCGAAGCAGGCGTGGTGGATGTCGATGCCCTCGAACTGCGACGGCGAACGGTTGCCGGCGATCGCGATCTTGAGGCCCGGCGCCTTTTCCTTTATCAACGCCGCGATGTTGCGCACGTCGTCAGGGCTGCGTTCGTCGATGCTGATGACGGCGTCATCGAACCAGCCTTTCTTTTCGAGGTGCGCGGCGAAGCTTGCGAGGAAATCCCCCCAATACTCGCGGAACGCCGGCGTGCCGGGCACCGCCTTGGCCTTTTGCACCTGGCCGTTTTCATCCTCCCACGCCGCCATGTAACCCCACGGGCACATCGTGTAGCACGCGATGACGGGACCCAGCCCGCACGAGCGCCCGAACGCCACATACTCGTCGAAAACCGAATAATCGAACCTCCACGAACCGTCTTTCGCCTTGACGCGCCGTATCATCGATCGGTACGGATCGTAGCACTGGCTGTCCCACGGCTTGTCGAGAAGCGTGACGGTGAGCGTCTTGTTCCCGGCGTCCGCGAGCATCTTCCACAAGGGGCGCATCGCATCGTAATGCGCCTTGGAGAACGGCTTCACCTTGAAATAGCGCGCCACCGCCCACGGGTGCTGCCAGAGGTCGAGAAAATATCTCCATTCGCGCGGCGGCGGCAGGACGCTGTCGAGAACGGTGATTTTGAGATCGCCCGCCCGATAGACGCCGCTCTTCGCATCGGCCGGAGCGGAAACCGAGAGAACCTTCACGCCGGACTCCTTCGAACCCCATTCGACCCTGTCGGCCATCGTCTGGTAGTGCGTGCCGAAGGGCTTCGTCAAATAGCGCACATCACGAGCCGTGCCAATCTTGATGTCGAATCCGTCCGGCGCCTTGCCGATGCGTGCGTAGTCATGCAGAATCTTCGTCGCCGCCTCGCCCCGCCAAAGCGTAATGTCGACGGTGCGGGCGAACGCGGAGGTCGCAATCACAGCCGCACAGACGGCGATTTGCATTGATATCGTTTTTTTCATTTTTGTGCGCTCCTTGCATCTTTTCACTTTTCTCTTATCACATTCCCCGGATATACCATGACTTTGCCTTTGACTTCAGACACCAGCAGGAATTCATCGCCTCCAATCGGACAGAGCGAGTTCCAGACCATCTTGTCCCTGCCGATTTCGATGCCCGGTGGAGTCGAGACGCCGCGCATCGTCCTGAACGTCCCGTCTGCGGAGATTTCCTTCTTCGGCACGGCGGCGACGCGGGCGATGGAAGTCGATACCGGCTTGCCCGGGAGCGCGCTCTCCTGCCAGGAAAGAAGGACGTAGTTTTCCGTTGCGGCGATGTACGGCGCCCCGCCATAGACTTTGTTCCACGCGGGCGGGTTGGCGAGCGGTTCGAAGCGGACGGCGTTCTCCCAGCCCCCGTCCCTGGGGCACATGACAATTTGCGGATGAAGGCGCGTCTTCGGCGGATTCGCCTCTATCGCGAGATACCGCCACTTGTCCAGATCCATCACGACCGGCATGCCGTTCCGGCGGTTTGGAGTGTAGCAAGCGAGTCTGGGCCCGCTCCAGGTCTCGCCGTTGTCGACGGTCTCGAGATAGGAGATATTCTGCCGGTCTGGCTTGCCCGGACGGAAGTATGGCGACTCGTCCGCGAAATAGATCTGCGCCCTGCCCCCGCCGAGCGGCAGGACGAACGGTTCCCAGCATCCGCATCCGCGAGATGGCGCCTCGGGATGGCTTGGCGTTTCGGCGCGGTATATCGTTTTGTGCGGCGTCCATGTCTTGCCCGCGTCGTCGCTTGTCGTCACGGCGATGGCGTAGGGATGGGCCTTGGGGTTCTTCGGACGCAGGTTGCATGCGAAGACGAGACGCCCCGTATCGAGCTGTGCGCATTCGGCGTTCGCGAGCGACACCCAGCCGGATTCCGTGCCGTTCGTCGCGACAAAGTGCTTCGCCACCATCTGCGGCTTCGACCACTTGCCAGACGCGCCTTTGCGCGAGTAGCGCGCGGCCATGTTCGCACCGCGGCCATATGCAAGCATATAGCGTCCGTCGGAAAGCCGGTGTATCCGGGCATAGCCGCCGGTGCCAAGGCTGAACGGCTCGCCCCATTCTATCTTCAATTCGCAAAATGCGGACGCGGAGACTGCCGCAAACGCAATTGTCAGACTCTTGGCAAGGTGAATGTGCATGTTAGTCCCTGATTTTCTTTAGTGTTGAATTTCCACATTTCATGGTCTGCCCCGGGCTCCGGAGAATCCTTGATCGGGAACCAGAAATCACGCTGGAAAAGCGAGACCTTCGCCGCCGCGCCGCTCGTGCGCATGAGCGCCCAGCCTATGTCACCCCAGTGTCCGGTCGAGGGCAGACAGAGTGTCTTGACGAGGCGCGGACTGGTCCAGCCCTGCCAGACCACGTCTTTGCGCCAGCGGTGGTCGTGGCCGTGGATGTAGCCTGCCGTCATGGGCGAGGCCAGCATCAGCTCGTGGAGCCTTTTACCGTGGACTTTCACCATGCCTGGCGCATAGTGCGAACAGACGAACACGGGCTTCTTCCATCTCGGGAGCGCGTCCGCGATCCAGTCTTGCTGCGCGGTGGATATGCACGAGCCGTCCTTCTCCTTGTCGCCCGCGAGGATGTCGAGCATTATGAAATCGACAGCGCCCGCATCGACCGTGAAAACAATCTCTCCCGGAATGCGCGTCAGCCTCGCGTATTCGGGAAATATCTCAAGAAACGGCTTCACGCTGTCGTGGTTGCCCATGCCGAGATAGAGTTCGATGCCGGCGTCGGCTATCGGCTTGAGGCACTCCTTCGCGAGGCGGTAGTCTTCGACGCATCCGCCCATCCGCGCAAGGTCGCCGAAGAAGACGATTCTCGCCGGGAGCGGATCGAGACGCAGTATTTCTGCCATAGTCTTCTGAAGTTCGGCGGGCTGGTAATGCTCGAACACGCCCGGTCTGCCGTTGATATGGCAGTCGGCTATGAGTACGGTCAAATCCGGGTCGTGCCGCAGCCGCACCGCCCTGGCAAACGCTTTCGGCATCGCGGCCATAGCCGCGCCCGCCGCAAAGCCCTTCATGAAATTCCTTCTTGTCAAATTCATTTATGACCGTTATACCATATTCTTGCCGTCGTGCAATCTACGGCTCGATTCCCCCGGGATTCCAAATCAATGGGAGGGACGCGCTTGTCGCGTCCGAAGAGCCAGACCATGGGGCCCCATAGTCCCTCGTTTTCTTTGTGTTTCATCCTATTTTAATGTCGCATGAGCCAATCTTCGGCAGCGTTTCGCGGCCATCGCAATCGAAGGCCGGATAGCCGGCATCGACGGACGATACGCCGAAAAGCCAGTCCGCCTCGGAGCCGTCGATTTTGATGCGTCCGTCCGGCCAGAGCGAGAGTATCGCGGAAAGCGGTTTGGTCCAACCGATGTTGTTGACGGCGTCGGTGTGCGCGGCGATGTATTCTTTCGGATACTTGTAGTGCTTTTGGGAGTAGTAATGGTAGTTGGCGCTGTTCACATCCCAGTAGAGGATGTTGTCGAGGAGGCGCAAGTTGTGGACGTGCATATGGCCGTTCATTACGAGCCGCACCGTGCCCGGGCGTTTTCTGTTCGCTTCGTTGAAGATGGCGCGCACCTCGCGGGCGTTCATGACGGGCACGCCGTGGCCGCGCTCCAGGCTCTGGTGCGAAAGAACGACGCACGGCAGTGGCGAGTCCAGAATCCTCTCGCGTAGCCACTCCATCTGGTCCGGCGGTATCCAGTTTATCGTCGAGTTCTTCGCCCGCTTGAAGTAGTTGCCGTTTTCGTGGTGGATGAATACGCCAGGCTCGTTGCAGAAATAGTTCGGGTCGAGCACGACGAAGCGGAAGCCGCCCTTGTCGAAGGAGTAGTAGCCACCGGGCATGCGGTATGCCTCGCACGTCTCGCGCCAGGAATTGGCATCCTGGTCGTGGTTACCGAGGATGTGGTAGCCGGGGATTCTGAAATCGTTGTAGAGCTTCAGATGCGCCTTTTCTGCGGCGGACTGCACGCCGTGCATGAAGTCGCCTAGATGAATGGTGAAATCGCACCTTTCCCGCCGCGCCCTGTCGAGGATCTGTTCGAGAAAGGATGTGTTTTCGCTATTCGTCCACTTTCCCGGACGATAGTGCAAGTCTGCGAAAACACAAATCTTAAGCGGCTTTGCTTTGGGTGCGATGCGTCCGGCCTGCGCGGCGGCGGGGAGAGCCGCCGCACCGCATGCAGCCAAAGCATGTTTCAGAAAATCTCTTCTATCCAACGTATCGTCTACCATTTGTTTTGTCTAGTAAACGGATATTATAAAACCGCGCTGGTATTGCCATGACCATGTAAGGCGGATGCGGCCGGAGCCGAGTGCCTCTGCGTCGGCAGTGAACGAATTCTTCCACTGCGGCTTGGTCGTCCGCGCCACCCAAGCGCCGTTTAAATAATCTTCAACAAGAAGCTTGGGCTGATATGTTACGCCTTCAACCTTCTTCGGACCGGCGGTGACAGTCCACGTGCCGGAAGATACTTCGTAGCAGCCGTCCGCCGCGCTCGATTCGCCGGTCGTCCCCGTATCGCCGATTGCACCGTTCACGATCGTAACGTTGCCGTTGTAGCGCACTTCGTCGATTGCGCGGTTGTGCGTCAGCGCGAAATCGGAAAGAACGCGGTTGTAGACGCGCACCGATTTCATCGTCCCGACGAGCATGCGCGGGGATATGTTGCGGGTCGTGCCGATGGCGTAGGTGTACGCCGGCACGTCGCCGGAGGCGTTGCGTTTCTGCCACGCGGGGACAACGCTGTTGCCGATGCGAACGCCGTTCACGGACGTTTTGTCGTACACGGCTGTCGCAAACAGACCCGACCATACGGCGGAAGCCTGATGCGTATCCGCTGCAAGAAGTTTGAAGCAGGGATAATTTTTTATGCTGCCTGTGCGGTTGAAGTAAATCATGAAGTTGTCGTTAGCGCTATCCGACTTCTGCCCGAAGAATGCGGGATAGTCGGTAACCTGCTCGCTATCGGTGTAGTCGGCTGCAATCTGTACCGTCACCGCGCCGCCGAGAGTTGCGGAGGGAATGGCGAAATAGTCCTGTCCGTTGAGGCGGTAGCCGTCCGCAAACCATTCGCCCGCAGAAGCGCCGGATGGAGCTCCGGAAGAAAGCGTCGCAAGCGTCGCATTGTTCGCGCTGCCGAGCGAGCCGAGGTTCGCCCATGTCGTGGCGGAATCGTCGTGCGCGGCGTCCGCGCCGGCGTTGCGGATGCCGTCGAAGTGCAGGATCAGCCCGTCCTGGATGTAGTCGTCCGGCTCGTAGCCGCCTTTGACCGCGCCCGTCTGCTCCCAGATCCACGAAAGGCGCATCTTGCCGTTCGCCTTTGAGTTCACGTAGGTGAAGGAATTTCCCTCGTTGTAGCCGACAATGCTCCACGTTCCAGCGGAGGCATTCCATCTTTCAAGCTTGCATCCGGCGGGGGCCCACGTAAATACGCCGTCCGTCAGATTCGTGGCGGTGAAGGTGTGGCTGCCGTTCACAATATACTCGCCGGGTGCTTCCACGCCCTGGAGTCCTCTGGCACTCTCCGCAACGACGAAATCGGCATCCATCGTGCCGGAGAAACGCGCATTATCGACTATGCGGTTCCACTTGAGTTCCTCTTCCGACAGCACGTCCGTATAGACGCGCACGGATTTTACGCGCCCGACAAGTGCACGTATGCCCCGCTGATAGCTGCTGGATGTATCGGTTTTGCACCCCGAACCGATTGCATACTTTCTTGATGCGATGGTTTGCGCGTCCGCGTCCGCCTGCCAATCGTAGGAATCGCCGCCGGAGACGGAGACTCGCTTGTTGGCTATGTCATAGATGGCGTTGGCGTATGGTTCGCTTGCCGACCATGCCGCAGAGCTCACGTGTTCCGTTCCCCAGGGGCCTTTTGTGCGGATTTTGCCTCTGTCGGCGGCGGCGTCGAAATTCTCGTTGAAATTCACCGCAAACTTGTCGCCGTCCTCGTCAATCGCGCCAAAGAGATTGGGATACCAGCTTGTTTTTCTGGAAGATGCCGTGAAATCGGCGGCAATCTGCACCGTCGCGGCATCGCCCAGCGCGAGAGCGTCGCCCAGCTCGAAAAACTCCTTGCCGCGGAATACGTAGCAATTCTCTTCCCATTCGCCGAGTCTCGCGCCGGATACCGTGTACGACGTCGCGGCGATGGTTTTCTTCGTTGCGGCGGCGCCGCCGGGGACGAGGTTCGCCCATGTGGTGGCGGTGCTTGAATGCTCCTCGTCCGCGCCGGCGTTGCATATGCCGTCGAAGTGCGCAACGAGGTTGTCCTGCACATAGTCGCCTACATTGAAATCCTGCGCCCGCTTCGCGAAAACACCGAGCGAGGAATTGTGGAACAGCGTCTGGTGCAAAGCGGCGTATTGGGCCGCGCCATCCGCGTCGAATGCCGTCATGTAGAGCCGCACATCCTTGAAAGCCGCATCGGGAGAATCCGTGTAGCTCGAAATCGCAGGATCTCTGCCGGAACTGATCTGGTGGCAAAACTGGATTCCAGCCTGCCCATTCGATGTGCCGAACGGATAGGCTATCGAAGTAGTGTATGACCCTTTCTGTGCGCCGTCCCAGTAGAACTCCAGCGTTCCCATGTTGCCGGATGACGCATGATGGACTACCACGAAGTAATGAAAGCCCGCCGTATCGCCCACGTCCAGCTCGATTTCAGTTTCATGCGTGCCCGTGCCGCTCGCTGTGTAATCGACATCCACCTTTATCTTGCCGACGGTCGATGACGAGCAGAACACAATCCGCTTGCAGTTGTCGGATGTCATTCGCCCCATGCTGAAGAATACGCCGTTTTCCGTCGAGCCGGGAGAGACCTGCATGGCAAGAGTCCAGTCGGCATTCAAGGTGCTATACCCGATGTTGCCCCAGTTCGCCATTGCGGGATGCACGGCTCCGCTCAAAGCGGTATCGCCTGCGATAGTCGTGTATTCCCACGCCAAAGCCGTAGTACTCAGAATCGGGTCGGTCGATTGCGCAGAGCTACCGTAAAAAACCGGCCTGCCCGTCGAGAAATCGTATCGGAAGCGGTAGTTGTCGAGATCTGTCGCCAAAGCGACATCCGCCATGGCGACAATCGCCGCCGCGCCTATCATCATGAGCAGTCTTTTCATTTTGTCTGTTCCTTTCGGGTTGTGTTGAAAAAAAGAACGAGGCGCGGCGACCTGAAAGGCCGCACGCGCCGCGAGGAATCCCCGCGCCGTGGCAGATCGTGCAAACTCGTGCGCCCTTATTGCCATCAAGATGATTTCTCCAAGTGTTTGCCGCGATTATACCACAACGCAGGTTTGACGGTCAAGCGGAAGGCAATACTTTATCGGAAAGTCTTTTTTGTTAAAATCAGAAGCACATCCGATTGGCGCGCATGCGACTGCGCGATCGCCAGTCAATAGAATCAAGCAGTTTGGAAAACTGCGGGGACAGGCCCCGCATTCTCACTCGGCGACACTGCACTCGATCAGTTCGCCGCCGACGGACAGCTCCGGCGCGGCAGACGTGCCGCTGACGATCAGGTCGGCGATATAGGTGCGGCGCAAGCCGACCCTGCCGGGCGCCTCATGCGCATGGAAGACGATGCGCCATTTCCCGCTCTTGTCTTTAAAGAGCGAATGATGTCCCGTGCCTTCGAGTCCGCGGAACCGCCGCAGGATCGGGTTCGCCGCGCTTTTCGTCCACGGGCCCTCCGGGCTGTCAGCGAACGCTGCGCCGACGGCATAGTCGGGATTGCGGAAGTCGCACGCGGAATACGTGAGCGCATACCGTCTGCCGCACTTCACGACGAACGGCCCTTCCACGACCGAATTCCGCTCCCACGGCTGATCCGCGCGAAAGAGCATCCGCTCCGTGCCCGGCCGCACGTGCAGCCAGTCCTTTTCGAGCTCGGCAAGCCAGATCGTGTTGCCCCTGTCGAAATGCACAAAGACCATCCACGGCTTTCCGTCGCGGTCGACAAAGAGCGAATTGTCGATCCCCTTGCGCTCCAGAAGCGGTTTCTTCTCGATCTGGCGGAACGGCCCGCACGGCGAATCGGCGACCGCCGCGCAGACATGCTCTTCGGCCGTATAGAACATGATGTACTTCCTGCCGCGCCGGTAGACCTCCGGCGCCCAGAATCCACGCTCGCCGTACGAGTCGTCCTTGTGCAGCGCGAGGCCGCCGGCGGCGCGCCCCGCATCCGGCGTCCAGGTGCTGAGATCGTCCGAGACGGCGACGGCGATCCCGTCCGCGCGCCCCGTCCCGTAGGCATAGTAGCGGCCGCCGTCCAGCAGGATGAACGGATCGGCCAGCGTGAGCGGCCGCGCGCACGCGGTCAGGCCGGCCGCGAGCGCCGCCACCAGGGCGAGTTGAACACGTTTCGTCATTTCCTTCATAAGCGTGTGACATTATACATCAACGCGCCGTTCAGCGCAAGCCCCCGCCCTGACTTTATACGACCAACGCATTAAAAGCCGATCCTTCCCCTTCAGGGCCCCTGAATCGTTTTTAATGCGTTGGACGCGTTTTATCCTTGCAATTCTGGTGGGAGAGTAGCGGAAGTCGGATCGTAGCCATGTCGTTCTGTGAGCCAAGGAGTTGTC
>JAZQBR010000210.1:0-3130 GCA_045545855.1 Kiritimatiellia bacterium
TGCCCCCCTACCCAATAGGGGCAAAGCTTTACTCCGCACCCCTTTCGGGACACTTCAAGGGCCATCATGCCTGAGTATACGACCTTCACTCTCTTTATTCAAGTGTCTAATTCACCTTTTGACTGCCTACCCGAATTTTCAAAACATAGTATACATTTTTTCTCCGGAATTTTCAAGTGGGAATTTTCAAAATTTTTTCGCGCCGCCGGAGCCGACGAACAAATGTCAAGCGGGGGCGGAATCGCAATCAGGGCTTAGTCCTCGGCACACTATCTAAAAACGCCGTGATTCATCTGATGGAAAAAGGAATTTAGAAAGTTTGTGGCAAGATAGCCAAAAATCAGTCCTATGAGATTGTACGGGAAAGAGTAGAATATAAGGCGTGGCCCTATCATTAGACCATCTGCAAAACCGCCTAAGAGTTTTCGCAACCAGAAATTTGGAAAGAATCCAGCCAGCATGTCGTGGAAATGCCACAGCATCCCGCCCAACGGACACGCAAGAACAAGCGCAACAAGGATGACAGCCAAGACTTCAAGAATCCTTAACACTCCCCTACGCTGCCTTTTCATGCACACTGTCCAAAGTGCCGCGACTAAAGCATAACATACTGCCACGACACCGATATACTGCATCGGATGTTTCTCGTGATAGACGAACATGCAGGGCACCCATGCAAAAGCCGGCCCTCCAATCAACAGCGACACCAGCATATACAGGCCCGCCAATCCGCCAAAGCACACTACAAAATAGACAATAGAACAAAAAATGCACTTCTTCATAGCGTTTCTCCCATTCATCCGCGCCGCCATATTGCTTTACGTCAGCAACCGACTTGTCAGGCACGAACTTGCAGCCGAGAGTCGATCAATGATGAATGTACCAACCATAGAGAATCTGGCGGTCTTTGTCATACACGAGAACCGTCCCGCCGTTATTGCGGTGGATGCAGCAGTAGGAGAGATAGTTTGCAGGCTCGGGGGCGCCGGCCGGAATGACGAGATGCATCATGTCAGGATGCGGATTCTCGTCTCGCGCGTTCACATCTGCATTGTCCATAGCATTGCTCGCAAGCATATAACCCTGCGCCTTCGCGAACGCGCGGAAAGACGCTTCGCCGACATTGCCGCGGACAGTTGCCCTCATCCCCGTTATGGACCGTCCGGAATGCTCGTCGCTTTTGAACACCACGTCCGTGGCGTCCGCCGGCATCATTTTCGCGCGCATCTCCCGCTCGAACTTGCCCATAAATCCTTCTCCCTCCATCCAGAGGCAAGACGAATCTCCTGCCGTCTCGGCGTTGTGTGATTTCAGCGTCGGCGCCGCCGCGATATCCATTTCCTGCAATACCTCGATCTTGTCGAGATACTGTATCTGCGTCAACGTGCTGAGCAACGTTTCAAAATCAAGTGGAATGCCGTCGCCTTCATCGCCATTCTTTCCACTAGGTATCTCATAGCCTGCCATCTGCAACGCCGTCTGCGTGACATTCAGAAAGGCGTTGTACCGGCGGAATGCGGCAACATCGGGCGTGCAAATCTTATCATCACCGTCTTCTATCGCGAACTGAAGGACGCGGGGCAGATCGGCTTCTTTCAAAACCGTCTCCTTCGCAACAGGAACCCTGAGTTCCGCCCTCAGGACGAGAACAGCATTTGTTCCCTCGGCAGAACAAGAAAGCTCCACCTTCTCATCCTTGCAGAAAAAGTAAGGAAGCGCGTCGTTCAGTCTCTCCACCATGAAAGCCAGCGCGTCGGAAAGCCTGTTCGTTACCGAAAACTCGCCATACCCCGGCTGCGCATACGTCAAGGGCGGCTTGAGATTCCGTGCCCGCTCCGGAAAGACGTCCATCGTGACGTTCGGATAGACGTTCGAGGCGACGATCGTCACGTCAGCCCACCCGATTTCGCCCTTCGCCATCTTGGCCAACTCGGACGACTTTACTTTGATCTGCGCCTCGCCGGGAACGCATCCGGTCAGGACGAGCGCGGCAAATGCCGCAAGCGCCGCGAAGCCGATGCCGATATGTGCCACCTGTTTTTTCATGTGCGTAGATTCCTTTCTGTTTTCCCCATCGGCAAACATTATACCACAAAATCGGGCGGTGCACCGACCGATTCTCAATATTTTTTCACTCTCCACCGTCCGATTCTGTCATGTTGGATTTCTCCTTACTTACCGCCATCATCATTTTCCTCATCGCCTTTTTTTCCTTTCTTTGTGTTCTTTGTGGCTTGATCTCTCCCCTCTCGCGCGAGGGATGAGACGAGAATTGTCTTCGTCAGTTTCCACATCCTTCATCTACTCCTTTCGCTTGCCGCCGCAGGGCGGGCTATCGTCTTGCAAGTAAAACGCCACTTGCGGTTTTGGTCGCGCTTGGAGGCGTAGGCGATGACGATGCGCAATGATGGTTCCATCCTCCAGCCGACGGCAAAGCCACGCGCCGACAAGCGCCTTTGCCGCCGTCACCGCGTCAACCGCATAGTCCTCTGCCGTCAATCTTCGCATCACTTCTCCTGCGGAGCATAGACAGTCTCTCCCCTGCCTCGTATCAACTTCCGCCATCCGGCCTCGCTCAGTTCAGCTGGCACAAGAAACGAGACAATCCTATGCTCGCTGTCCCATAGGCAATGCGGACACAGACGGTCGGCCTTTGCAATATCGGTCAATAGTGTCCGAACCGTTACGTTCGTCCATGTTTGCTGTTGCAGAGGAGGAATATAATCTATGGCCGTGAAGTAATAGACCTTGACCGGACCATTTCCATTAGCCCCATGCACGTTCAGAGCCTGTTCAAGCTTCGTTGCAACGTTTTCCATCGTCATGCCAGGCGTTATCGAAAATGCAGGTATCACGCAGTCGAGAAAATCCCGATTGCAGAATCTACTCCACGGCAGTTGCGTCGTCATCCATGTCGCCGTAGTAGGACCGTCTTCGCCGCCGATAATTCCGATGGACTCCGCGCTTTCCTGAGCATCCGAACACCCCACTATCGCGGCCATTACCGCGCATCCTATCGACATCATCAATTTCTTCATCGCTGTTTTCCTTTCATTGACAATTGGTATTGGTACTGGCAACATTTCCACATCTTGACCTCCGTAGCCTCGGCGAAGGAGGTTGGCAACAT
>JAZQBR010000211.1:0-13338 GCA_045545855.1 Kiritimatiellia bacterium
CTCCCACGAGAAGTCCTGACGCCATCCGACGCGCCCTTCCAGAACATCGAGAAACACGCGCTCGACATCGTCCGCACTCACACGGCGCGTGCAGTGGAATAGCGGACTTCCCTGCCCGGTGCGATATTCCAAGTCGAAACATCCGTCGCTCTTCCCGCCGACGTCATCATAGTCGCATGCGACCTGCACGAAGTTCTCGTCATCCGTTTCGTCAAAAAGAATCATGAACTCGCCGCGCAAGGCGTTATCCCGGACGAGTTGGCGTATCAGCTCCTCCGTCGCCTCGCGCTCCTTCATTCTCTCAGTCTCAATTCGCATTGTCGCTCCTCTCGGTAGGTTTTTCGTTGACGGGATTTACAGGATTGATAGAAGTTTGGTAACTGCCAGATTTGTACCCAAAGTATTTCACCGCCGAGGGGTGAAACAACGGGATCAAAGGGAGAATATGGTAAGAGACTATCAGCGCGACCACCCCCAATTGCATCAAAGCCCACACAGCATCAACCTCACTAGGTGCATAACCATGTGCCCAGCGAAATAGCGCATAGACAATTGCTGCTGCTTGTGACATACACGACAACCATCTTTTGCGCAAGAATGTCATCACGACGGAGAGAGCAAACGCAACAGCTGAAACCAGCCAGACATTAGACATGACATCTGCGTCCCACAACCACCCTGACCAGTTCTTGGCGACATCGACCAACGCAAACAGAACGCACAAACATGACAGCACGCTCATCATGGCCAACGCAAGCAGTACCGAAAATGGCATCCTCATTGGCAATTGCCTATTGGTATTGGCAACACTTCCACAATGGTAACATTTCTCGCCGATTCGTGCAAATGGTTTCATGGGTTAATCCTTTCGGTCATTTCGTTTCGATTCGTGCACCGCAATGGACGCAAACGACCGGTTCGCCTTTGGAGATGGCGCGATAGCGTGCGCGGTTCTCCTTGTCAAACGAATCGCGGTGCGGTATTGCAACGCGTTGTCCGCATTTAGGACAAAGCAGATTGTCGTAGGCCGACCATTCAAAAACTGCCGCCACCGCGCCAACCACGATAAGCAATGTCACGGCAATTGCGGCACCAAGTGTACCACCTATAAAAATATTGCAGCAATGAAATGCGACCATGGCAAGCACCATGAAGACAATACCCAATCTGCAATATAGTCTGAACTTCCTGAAATCAGATTTCATCTCGCGTCTCCTTTTGCTTCGTCTCTCACAAGGCCGCGCAACGCAATTTCCTTGAGCGGCGGCCAAGTATCGCGCCGAGAGCGAGGCATGCCGCAATCGGACCCACACCACAAGAAAGAAAATCAAGGGCTAATGCGTTCAGCATATGGAACGCGAGCAGAAACAGCCCGACGATGCCTGAATACACACTCATGAGCCTGATTCGATCCCTTATGCGCAAATCCGGCCACGCAAACGAAGTGTACGTAAGAAATCCAATTGCAATGGGAACAATGCCGCACAAACACCCAGTCGCAAGCCCAAGTGTCGCAAAAAACGCTTGCGCAAGGGACGAAACCGCAACAAACGCGAAAAAGAGACCAATGAATCTTGCATGTCCAATGCGCCGCTCGACAGCGGCAAGCGGAATGAAAAGCAGAAATGCGTACAACAACGCCATTCTGCCCGATGTCTGCACAAACGGGAAAGTAAGCGCGTTCAGCGGTACGGACAGGTCGAAGCCGTATTTCTCGGCCATGCTCGCGCTGATGTACCAGAAGTCGCGATATCTGGAGAAAAACCGTATTGCGTAACTTGCTGCATCCAAATCATGAAATTGATAGTATATGCAGACCTGCGCAACTGGCAAGGCAAGTGTCATCAGAATCGTGAAAATCGGCGACACTGGTTTGACCGTCCGCCATAGTGTAGGCACTCCGATAATGAGACGCGCTATGTCGCGCAAGATGTCCCCAATGTCGAAATCGGCAGGCGAGACTTCCTCCGGCAGGGATTCCAGCAGCGCGTCGACGTAGCGTTCGCGCGCCTCCGGCGAAGCCTGCGCAACAAGTTCCCGCATGGACCTCTCGCCCGACTTCGGCAGGGGCGGCGCAAGCGTCTCGTATTCACCCTTGTCGCACCAGACGGAAAGACAGCGCCCGCAAACATCTATCTCCAGCTTGTTCTTCCCGTCGCCGACTTTCAAAAGGCTCATGCTACCTCCGCAACCTGGGCATGTGCATCCGGCGTGTTCAGCAGCACGGGCCGAGCGCGTCAACGCGGCTATGCTTCTCGCATCCAGCAATTCGCGGAGCACGGGAAGCGTAACGGCGACGCCGCCACAGGATGCGCAACGAAAGCAAACCTTGCCGGTCGGTGTCGAGCTGCGCACGAGCTCGCGTCCGCATCTGGGGCAAATCCCTATCATTTGGCTGATTTCCTTTCTCTGCATAGCTGTACGATATTGAATTGCTCATGCGCTATCGTCACTGCTGTTGTCGCATTTCGCCCTTCATCCCAAGGCATCCATGTGCGTCATGGAGGAAATCTTGATAGTTTTCCGGCGTGACGACTTTCCAGCCGCTTTGTGGATATGCCGCGAGGTATGCTGACGGGGGACGCGGCTTGCGCCGGATGTTCCACTTGAACTCGTATGCCGCGAAACAGCCGTCCCGCTCCTCGACATAATCAACTTCGCTTTGAGCCGTCGTACGCCAGAAGTAGCTGCGGGCGGCTGAACGAGAGTACGCAAGCGCCTTGCGGCGTTCGCTCACAAGATAATTCTCCCACAACGCCCCGACATCCATCCGCAGCGCAAGCGGCGAGAAGTTGCCGATGACGGCGTTGCGAATTCCATTGTCCCAGAAATACACCTTGCGGCCCTTCTTGATCTCGTTGCGGGCGTTTCGCGCGAGCGATGGAAGGCGGAACACTACGAACGTCTTCTCAAGAAGGTCGATATATGTCTCCACCGTCGCTTTGTTTATGCCTATTGCCGCGGCAAGTTCGCCGTACGACACCTCGCTTCCGACCTGAAGCGCAAGGCACTGCACAAGCCGCCCCAGCACATCGCTCCTGCGGATTCCGCCGAATGAAAGTATATCCTTGTAAAGTGCCCCGTTGACGATCGCCTCCAGTATTCGCCGTGCATCGTTGGGCGTTGTCGCGACCTCGGGATATGCGCCCCACACGAGCCGCGACTCGAGAAGCCGTCGCTCAATGCGCGCCCCTCCCTCATCTTCGGCAAGTTCGCCAAATGAAAACGGATAAAGGCGATACTCGAAAACCCTCCCGGCGGCAGACTCGAATACGCCATTCGCAAGCTCAAGCGCACTTGATCCTGTTGCCACGACCTGCGTCCGAGTACCGACGGTATCCGCCAACATCTTCAGCACCAGCCCTATTCCATCGACCCGCTGTGCCTCATCGATCAAGAGAAAGTCGGCATCGCCAACGAGCGCCGCCAAGGAAGTCGTCGTCGGATTGGCGAGAAGAGCCAAGTCATCCGCATTGTCGCAGTTCAACATGATAGACTTCTGCACCCCTGCAGAAAGTTGCTGCAGAAGCGTAGTCTTACCGACCTGCCGTGCGCCAAGCACAAGGACAACCTTGCCTTTGCCGAAATCTTGTCGAATCAGCGGTTCTATCATGCGTTTTATCATGCCTGAAATTCCTTATTACGAGATGTCGCCGCGCATTGTACCATATCTATTCGCCAAATTCAACCCATATCTGACGAATACATTATCCAAATTCTCCAATAAAGAAGCCCGTTTTGTTATATCACATTTTTGCCATTACAGTCAATATGCATCATTTTAGATGTTCAAGAAAGTAAAATTTGCTTCATTTTCACCGTTCTCTACGGAGATTTCTGCATCATTTTCAATGAAAATCAGTCGCCAGTATTGTCGAAGTTCAACAGGACAGACTTCCGTGCGCAAACATCATCCGCGTATTCATTCATTGTGGCTTTGGGCGTGGGTACAAAAAGCCATGGTTTGCGAAACGCCCAATAATTGTCAAACGCGGTGGCGACGGGAATCAGACGCTTCGGGCCGCTGAACCCTCGACCTTGGGCGGAAGTCCAAAGTTCCGCTTCCGTGGCGAAGGACGCGAAGCCTCCATCCAAAAACGAAAAGATGCCATATTCGTCAACACCCTCTTTCTTGAAAAGAAGCATCGTCATGTCAAACGACAAATGCGAAAGCGTCGTCATCGGCGACGACCTGTCTCGAACATTTTCCGAGGATTTATTGGGATCCCGAACGGACGCCTTGCCGTTATAGCGCATGAGGTTGAAGCAGAGCGTTGAATCGACTGCCTCAAGCTGGTATGGGAACACGAGCGGCACCCGGAACCAATCACGCAAGCCCTCGTAGGCGTAGAAATCCTCTGGAACGGTCGAACGCTCAGATTCGGGAAGCGCCGCCGAAAGAAACGCCTTCCGCGCCGTCAAACCATCGCGCGCCGCCTGCTTGCGCGCCTCGACGCTCCGCTGCCACCTGTCGCATCCGCCGAGAAATGCTACCACCGCGAGCGCGAGAGATGAAACGAGGATCGTTCGTGCAAAGAGTTTCATGGTTCGCTCCTTTCGGTTGTATCAGTTTTTTGCCGTTCCTTTTCAAGATAATCGTCGCGCAGATACATATCGCGTGGCAAGCAGAGCGTGTCCCACACTGGTGCAATGACAAGCGCCTCGCCAGCCCACACTGCCGCGCCAGCCGGGGCAAAAACCAAGGCCGTGATTGGCCAGGCGTCACCTGACAAGAAGCCAGCAAAGAACAACATCACCCCTGCAGATGGAGGCAGATATATAATTCCCTTCCTGCTCTCGTCAGGTATGCCAATGGAAAACGGCAATGGCATATACTTGGAATCATCTATCTCGCGATGGTATTCATCCAACTTCTGGAATGTCATTGTCTTTGTCGCAACGTAATATTCGCCCGTGCGTTCAATGCTCATGCACCCCGCCGCGAACGCGAGGGATGAGACGAGGATGATTCGTGCAAAGGGTTTCATGGGATTCTCCTTTCAATCCGGGTTTCGTTGACATGGTTCAGAGGATCGTCCAGTCGCTTTCTACAGCCATCATCAATCAAAATCTCAACGCCACTCCTATCTTCTTTGAACATTACGAGCGACCATTTACTGCGGTCGTCTGTCCTAGGGAAACGCCCCGTAAACGTCGGGAATTCAGATGAACGAACTGCGTAGTACGTTTTATGACTGACAGACGGACACGGCAGCGACGCAGACAAGCCCATCATTTCGTGACAGAAGCAATCGCATCCGTTTTCCGAGCCGATGTAATATATCCACTTAATCGTATGCACCGCGTCGCCATCCGTGCGCTTTACAAGTTCCCGCGCCGAGATTACATTGTCGCACCCCGCCACCACGACCATCGCCACCAACCACAAAGCACGCATCATTTTCTTCATTGGCTTTTCCTTTCGATTCTTCTGCCGAGCGAAGCAGCTCACCAGCCAAAATTAACTATTGGGAAATACCGCGTTCCCTCAAACCAGCCCGACTTTGAATCTCGCCCGATTCCATTTACAAGACCCATCTGAAGAACCCATCCATCCTCGGCGGGGACAGCAAAGTTCATTAAGCCGATTTGCACGCCGCACATTGATTCCGAGCCGTTCCAAAGTGAAATCTGAACGCCACGGCAATATGCAGCCTGCGAAAGCAATCCGGCGATTTGCACACCTCTGATACCCTTGCATCCTGCCATAGAGAACAACCCTGCCAATTGAAGTCCCGTCATATCGTCTGTACCGGCAAAAACACCTGCCGCCTGAATGCCATTCACACAGTCCACACCAGCTATGACGCCAGACATCTGACAGCCGTATATGCGTGTAATGTCTGCACCGCTTGGCCACCCAAACGAAAAGAATCCAGCGACCTGTATGCCGCGCACTTCGTCCATGACAAGCGAATCGACCGCGCCAAGCGACAAGCCCGTGACAGTAAGCGGCCCCTCGCCAATCGCAATCGGAGAGAGGTGCAATCCGTAAACATCCGTGGGTTCAGGGAATGTAATCCCCAAAGACACCGCCACTGGCGTAGCTCCATATGCGCCTATCCCCGCCGCCAGCGCGAGGGATGAGACGAGAATCATTCGTGCTAATGGTTTCATGGGTTGCTCCTTTCGGTTGGGGTTAATAGGGCAAGAAGTATCTGAAGAAGCGCATGTTGTTCATTTCGTGGATGATAAGCGAGCACTGCGGCGTTTTGCCCTCCGGCAACTTGAAACGCGCTCCGAGAACAGTTCCAAACGTACCCGGCTTGTTTACACGTATCGAGAGGGACGTCGGCGGGGAACATTCGATATTCAGCCATTGCCCGATCACCTCGACCCCGGACTTGAACTCGTCAAGCGGCAATTTCGGTGGATCGACCGCTGCCACCTTGCGCACATGTCCCGCAATATCGCCCTGCCGCTCAAGCCGCAGGACGCCGTTGGAAAGGACGAACAGCGAGCCGGGGTCGTCGGCGTGGCCTTTGATCTCGAAGCGAAGGAGTACGTTTTCGCTTACGGTGTCGCGCTGGAACGCACTGCCGAACCACTTGCGATACTGCCCGAACTTGTAAAGGCCGTCGCTCATGTGGAAAACGAACGGCATGTTGTCCGGCCCAAGCCTGTATTCCACCGCATCGAAAAATAGGCTTGTCTCTGATTTCAGATGAGTTTCTCGCGCCGTCCCCGACAATACGGCTACGCGCGTGTATCCGCCCCCCGCCGCTGCGAGCGCGAGGGATGAGACGAGGATCACCCTACGCAGAGCGGCGGAGGACAAGTTGATTCGTGCAAAGGGTTTCATGGGTTGCTCCTTTCGGTAGTCATTCGTCGTCCATGTCTTCGTGCAGTTCCTTTGCAAGCGGACGCACCTGCTCCAGCCACGTATCGCGCTCGGACTCGGGGTAGAACTTGCCGAAGGCACCACAATCCTTTATTGCCTCTAATTGGCCAAGGTCATACTGGTACATGCAACCGCTCGGCAGATAGATGCACCACACGGAATCGCCTTCGGTTGCCGCGACTCCCACCTTGTCACATTCATCATCTACGTCGAATATGTAATGGCGCGTCTGAAACGCAAATTTGCAACGCAAAACGGCAAGCCGCTGAACGGAATTCGCGCGCTCCTTCCAATAGCGGGAGTACGAATATGGATTGTCGCCCTTGCTCCCGTCGCCACATACGAGTTCATGCAGCTGACGTTTGAGTTCGATGCCGAGAATGTGCCATCGAAGCGTCTGCCATGAGCGGTGGACATTGAAGACTGCGCCAAAGACGATGAAGGCAAGAATCACCCATGCTGCGCCGTACGCGAAGCGTCGCGCCTTGGACGCGCCCATTCGCTTGAGTCCCGCCTTTTCCAGCACGGCAGCGAGCTCCGCGCCATCCACGCCGCGCCCGCTCCAGTCGGGGACGCAGACCACCATGCCGCTGTGGCATTGCAGGTAGAGCGCGTCGGCGTCGATGCAGTACTTCGCGAATTCGCTCCACGGCATCGTCGCCTTGCTATCGCCGTGGGCGCAGTAAAGACCCTCGTCGGAGAGATGGTATTCGGCAAGATTCGTCTTGCGTTTGCGGTAGGCCTCCACGACGCCGCGACGGAAGCGACGGCGGCGAAGCCATACCGTCACCGCAAACGCCAGCGACATAAACAACAAGAAGTTGCCGAGGCTCACGCCGCCTTGGGCAACCAACCCCTCAACCATCAGTTCCGCCACGGCTTGCGCCCACGCCACGACAAACATCACGGCCGAGATGGCGAACATCGTGCGGAAGTATCGCCTGAACGGGCGCATCGCCAGCGCCACCGTTTCCTTCTCGCTCTTCTCGCAAGTATATGTCAGCTCCATTATTTTGTTCCTTTCATTGTTCCCGCCGCGAGCGCGATGGATGAGACGAGGATTCCCCTACGCAGAGCGTCCCCCTTCGCCAAGGGTTCCTCCTTCGCCAAGGCTACGGAGGACAAGACGGAGGATAAAACGGAGGACAAGTTGATTCGTGCAAATGGTTTCATGGGTTGCTCCTTTCGGTAAATCAATACTTTCCGAATATCAAGAACAACACAACAGCCACCACAACTGCTATCTGTATGAAACAACCGATATTGAACCATTTCTCTGCTTTTGCCAGATGCCGCCGTGCCGCGTCAAAGTCGCCGCGTTCAATGGCGGCACGTGCAGACTGGCGATCAAGCATCGAAAACAGATTCCCGCGCGTCCAGAAATGATCCGCCGCGCTCAATTCCTCTATCTGCGAATGGAGTTTTTGTCGCGCCAACTCCCGTTCAAGCCGTCTAATCCGTTCCTCGGTAGATTCTTCCACCGTAACTATTTCCGCACCGCAATACGGACACGCAAAGCGTTCTTCGCCATTGTCAAAGATCTCTTTCCCGCAGGTCTCACATCTCATTTCATCGTTCCTTTCTTTGTGTCCTTTGTGTTCTTTGTGGCTTATCGCTTTACGCTAAGAATGTCATAACGAGATTTACCATCATTTCCTTCTCTTGAGGCTTCGACTCGGCGATCATGACAGTTAGCGCGACGAGCGTGTGGTCGGCGATGCGCTTGGAGCCATTCTTGCGTAGCAGGAGACGGTTGCGCTTGAGGAAGTAGAGGAAGAGTCCCGCCGCGATGCGCTTGTTGCCGTCCGAAAAGCCGTGGTTCTTCGTGACGAGGTAGAGGAGGTTCGCGGCTTTCTCCTGCGCGGAGGGATAGAGATCCTTGCCGCCGAACGACTGGTACACCGCGCCAAGGGCGGACTTGAAGGAGCCGTCCTTTTCGTTGCCGAAAAGCGCGGAATCGGCGGAAAACTTCATGCCGTCGATGAAACATCTGCATTCCTCGTAGGAGAGTTCTACCGAGCGTCCCCTTGCCTTGGGCTTGGCGATGGTCTGGTGATCGTAGCCGTCGAGGAGGTCGAGCGCAGAAGAATAGGTCTTGACGACATCCAACACCTGCTCCGTGTCAAGGCTGTTCGACACGCGCTTCATCACCTCCACCGCCTGCCCGAGCTGTTTCAGGCGCTCGCGGTTGAGCGCATAGCCGCGTACGATATACTCTTTCAGCACCCCCGTCGCCCAGCGGCGAAATTCCACACCACGCTGCGACTTCACGCGATACCCAACGGAAATGATGACATCGAGGTTATAAGCCTCCGTCCAATACGTCTGGTCGGCATCCTTACCCATATGTGCAAATTTTGCACACATGGTCTCGGAGTCTATTTCTCCATCCGCAATCGCATTACGGATATGGCGGCCAATGACAGTCCTGTCCTTATTGAACAGCTGCGCCATCTGCGCCTGTGTAAGCCACACGGTTTCTGCTTTTACCTGCACCGGCATTGCGAAGCTTCCGTCCTTCGCCTCGAAAAGCACTATTTCGTTTTTCATTTCCGTTCGCTCCTTTTGTTCGCAGCGGTTGTCGCGGCGTCACACGGCTCAAGCGTCCAGTGTTCGATGTCTATTCTGCTCGCGCACCCCGCTGCGAGGGCGAGGGATGAGACGAGAATCATTCGTGCAAATGGTTTCATATTTTCAGTTTCTTTCACTTCAGCGGAATGCGGTAGGATGAGGCGACGACAAGTCCGCTCTTGAAAACGACTGTCGCGCGGAAGTAGTAGCGGAAGCGGTCGTGGCAGCCCGACGCGATGCGCGGCATTTCAAGCGACACACGCCCCGATACAAGTTCCATCGGATGAGACAACTCCTTTGTGTCGTTCACGACTCCATGCGGCGCGCCTAACACTTTCGTTCTTCCATAGCCGCGTGGCTCTTCAACTGCCGTGGCAAACTCGACACGCCTGACATTCTCCACATTACCCTTGAACTCGTATTCAAAAGCAGCCCTCTCGCCTTCCTTGAGCACGCCGCCCATAAGCCTCACCTCATAACACGGCCGCAGATGTCTCCATACAATCCTGATGAAATATGCAGTCATGGCGATTCCTATAAGCGGGAATACAACGCCTATGACAAGCTCGGCGCAAAAGCCCTTCTCCGGATAATCCCGCACGGCGGCGATGAACCTCGGGACAAGCCCCACAAACGCGGCGGCGTCCCAGCCACAGCACCAGACCGCCATGAAAAGCAGTCCATCCGGCAGCACGCGCCGCAGCCTCACACCATCAGCCGCAATCATCTGCTCGTGCGCTTCGCGTTTCTTGCCTCGCGTCCTGAACCACTTGACAAACTGAAGCAATCCTCCGCACAGCATTACGGCTGGAATCAAGACAAACATGCCTGTCCCGACATAGTTGCCAAGCGTTGCCCCGGGTTTCCCGATAACCGACTTGAGCTCAAATAGTCCGTTGACAAGAAATATGATCGAAAACAACACGCCTACAGCACAGCCGATGACACAGAGAATACGTCCCGACCTCGGCAGATCTCTCAGTCGTGGTGTCGAGAAGCCGCTGCTCCCACCCATGTTCTGGCGCTCCCACGAGAAGTCCTGACGCCATCCGACGCGCCCTTCCAGAACATCGAGAAACACGCGCTCGACATCGTCCGCACTCACACGGCGCGTGCAGTGGAATAGCGGACTTCCCTGCCCGGCGCGATATTCCAAGTCGAAACGTCCGTCGCTCTTACCGCTGACGTCATCATAGTCGCATGCGACCTGCACGAAGTTCTCGTCATCCGTTTCATCGGAAAGAATCATGAACTCGCCACGCAAGGCATTGTCCCGGACGAGCTTGCGTATCAGCTCCTCCGTCGCCTCGCGCTCTTTCATTCTCTCAGTTTCGATCCGCATTGACTGCTCCTTTTCTTTGCGCCCTTTGCGTTCTTTGCGGCTAAACCTCATTGGAACTGGTCATTGGCATTGGCCGCATTCTGCGCCGCCGCAGGTTTTCGTTCAGCCCGCGTGCGCCGCAAGAACATCGCCCTTACAGGCACGCAATTATGTAAAACAGTATATCACATTCTGACTTTTTGCTCAACGCCCAATTTACACGTTTTGACGTTTTAGCAAAATACCAGTTCACACGATTTGACATTTAGGGTTAGAGAAACTTCTTTCGGAGGACATTTCACCACGCAACCACGCACTTTCGCATTTGGTAAGCGCAACTTGCCAATATATTATTCATTTGACACGCCTAACTATCCAATCGCAAAATGTCCTTTATCTCTCTGAACGCAACAATGGCAATACATACAAGCAGAAACGGCAGATTTTCATTAGGAAGAGGCGACGGCAAGTCCGCTCTTGAAAACGACTGTCGCCCCGCTTCTTCTCTTCAACAGTCGAGACGCATAACGACGAATATGGTCATTTGCGTCGTGAAGACAGTTGCTCAGCATTTCATCAGTAAGCAGTCCGCGCCGCCTCATTTCCAACACAACCACTTCGCGGCAATGAGAGCACTGCACCTCGCCATATAGAAACAGCAGCATCCGGTTCGAGAGCGAAACTCCGCTCCCCCGCCCGACGAGATGAACCAGCGCTGTAAGCGCATCCTGCCGCATGTCGCCGAGTCTACCGGCTGCCGCAACGAGCGCCGCATCGTCCTCTTCGCGATAGTTGAAGGCGAGGACATTGAAAACCTCATGCGAGACGCCTTCCGCCGCCATCTTCTCTAACGCCATGTCATGGACGCGCTGATTTCTCACATGCGACAACGCATTCAACGCGGAGAGCGCGAGCTTTTCGTTTGCGGAAGCCGAGTCCCGAATCATATCGTCCAGCGGCAAATAGCATTCGCATTGCAAACCTGGGGCCGAGAATACCTCCAGCAGCGAGGCCCTGGTCTCCGGATATTCTTCCCTTTGGTACATCGACGCAAGGCCCTCTATGTCTTTCGTGCGTCCGTCTTTGCGCCATCTGCGCACCATGGAGCGCATTTCTGCGGTAGACGTCTCATGCGCTCGAAGGCGATTGTAGGCAGCCCTGTA
This sequence comes from Kiritimatiellia bacterium, assembly GCA_045545855.1. Taxonomy (GTDB): domain Bacteria; phylum Verrucomicrobiota; class Kiritimatiellia; order RFP12; family UBA1067; genus UBA1067. Next base: position 11,897 of record JAZQBR010000211.1, read on the forward strand.
GCCAAGCACCGGACGCTGTTGACGCATCCGACGTCTTTCATTCTCCGACGCCACTGCCGCCATAAAAGACTTCGCCTCGTTCGAAGGCCCAAGCCTGCGGAGAACTGCGGCAAGCCCGCGTTCGCCCATGCCTGCCGCATAGCGCGCCGACATATCGATCTCCGCTGCCAGATCGTTCCAGTAGGCGTCGCCCAGGCAGAGTCTGCCGACATCCATGACGATGCGGCTCAGCCACGGCCTTGACACCGAGGCGTTCGGACCGCGTATCAACTGGTCGCACATCGCTCTGTAATTCTCGATTGCCGTGGCGAACGCCGAGCTGTAACGCGCTTCAATCTTTACCGGACGAATGCGTCTCAGCCGTTGATAAAGCATATCGTAGCCGCGTTCAATGGCATTCTTCGCACGGTCGTTACCGTCATCGGAGAAGAACGACAGAAGCTCGCACTCCTGGACAAAAAGCCAATATCGACCGGATTTTCCGATTGACTCAAAGAACTTCTTCTCGACAATGTCGAGAAACGCCTCGGCATCATGATATCGGCCGATGAGATCATAAAGCAAAAGCGCCCTCGATCCCTCGATCTGTGCATCATACGCCAGATCGCAAGTGCATGCCCACATTACGAGCGGGCGGAACTTGCGCCTGGCGCTTTCCGTGGAAAGCATGGTGAAGCACTCTCCTGCACCACGCCGCAAGGCCGACTTGTAGATGCGCTCCTCCTTGTCCAACACGGTCCTCTTCACAATCGCCCTCTCCTTTCACCGAGTCCTTTTGACATTGTCAACCTTTCTGCTTTAGAACGGAACTACGCCTCCCTCGGCGAGACCGGGGCAGACGGAAGTCGAGTCGGGATTTGTCCACTCAAACGGAAACGTCCGGCACTTCTCAGGCTTCACGGAATTGATGCGGCAGCACGCCCCGCACATCCGGCACCTGAAATCATTCGGTTTCATTTCTTTGCATTCTTTGCAGTTCGTCAAGGCCTGATCGCACCTTGTTCATGTACTAGCCCTGTTTAAGATAAAGCGCCATTTGCGTTTCTGGTCACGCTTGGAGGCGTAGGCGATGCCGATGCGCGGGGCGGAGGTGAACTTGACGCGCAAGCCGTCAGTCTCAAGCCACAGACGGTCGGAGCGGACGAGGTCTTCGCGGTTGAGTGACCGGTCGATATTGAGAAGCTTCGTCAACCGCCCCGGCCCTTCCGCACCTTCCACGCCGCGAATGAGCACGGCCTCGGGACACCCCTCCGCGCCCGTCACGACATTCAGCATTTCATGCATCCCGTAACAGAGATAGATGTAGGCGCAGCCGCCAGGCGAGTACATCACGTCCGTCCGCGCCGTCCGCCCCTTGTGCGCATGGCAGGCAGTGTCCTCCTCGCCGCAGTACGCCTCCGTCTCGGTAATGCGCCGCCGAATGATAGTGCCGTCGTCGAGCC
>JAZQBR010000212.1:0-24505 GCA_045545855.1 Kiritimatiellia bacterium
AGGCCATCTCTGTGGTGCCCTTTGCCGCGTCCGGAACCAGCGTGAAGCTCTTGGCGTCGCCGCGATCCTCGACCTTTTGTATCAGGCAGTGCTGCACATGCATGCCTAATCCACGCTACCAGCGTTCGTTCTGAGCCAGAATCAAACTCTCAGAAAAAGAAAGTTTTTAGTTTGGACCGCCCTCGCGGGCAGCCCGGCTCCTCACACAAACATCTACTGTTTCGTGTCTCTTCCGAAGGTTCTTGCGAACCAATGTAGAGTCACGTCTCAAGCATCTACTTTCAAAGAACAATCGCCCGCCTTCAAGCCGCCCGCTCTCGCGAACTTACCCTCATCGGGCGAACGGGTGCATAGTATATCATATTTGCCCCCGCGAGCGCAAGGGGGTATTTTAAAAAAATTTAAATTATTTTTTCCCGCTGCTTCCAGAAGTGAACGCAATGTGATATTTGCGTTGAGTGCTGGAAACAGAGCTCCCTAATTAAGCTAGTTTTCACCCTAGAGAGCCAGTTGCAAAACCTACTTACTTGTTTCACGCAAAGTACGCTACGTTCGCAAAGCAACCCTAAAAACGAAACTTCGCTGTACTTTGCGAACTTGGCGTGAGATATATTCGGGGTTTTTGCAATTGCCTCACATCATGCGGGGTGCCCCGCGGGCAAAAACGCCACCCCCCCGGAGGGGGTAAAGCGACGCTCCCTCGCCACATCGCGCGACCCCCTCCGGCGGGGTAGCGCGACCCTGCCAGAGGGGGTGCACCCGACCCCGCCGGGCAGGGTGGCGCTACCCTGCCGGGCAGGCAAAGGCGACCCCCTCCGGCGGGGTCGAGCTTCTTGCCTCATGGACGCTCGGGAAGATGGAATTTGGGGGCGATTCTGGCGTGGCGGGCCGCCTGGTAGTCGGCCCCTATCGTGCCGCAGTGGCAACGGTTCCCCCGAACATGACCACCCCCGCGGTTCGGGCCGCCCGGTGGTCGGCCCCTACCGTGCCGCGGTGGCAACGGTTCCCACGAACATGTCCCCCACCGGTGCCTCGCACAACGACGCGAAAGACGTAAAATTCAAAGATTTTTGGATTACGGGCGCAGGCCGTTGATTTAAGCCCGGGGTTGTGGTATAATTTACAGCATAATTCGCAACGCCCGGGTTCCCTGCAGGCGTTTGGTATAAAGAATGCAAAGAAGCCGAACAGAAAGGTTTTGCCCCTATCTGGAAAGGAAAATAAAAATGAAGAAGAACCTTGGAAAGAAGAACTGGATGTTCCCGATGCCTGTCTTGATGATTGGCACGTACAACGGGGACGGCACTCCTGATGTGATGAACGCCGCATGGGGCGGAATCACTTTGGAGGACGAGGTTACCATCTGCATCGACACTTCGCACAAAACCTGGGCGAATATTGCCGCGCGCAAGGCGTTCACTGTCGCGTTCGGAACAGCCGACACGGTCAAGGCCTGCGACTACTTGGGGCTCGTGAGCGGCAACAAGACGCCGGACAAGGTCGCAAAGAGCGGCCTTACTGTCACGAAGAGCGAATTTGTCGATGCGCCGGTCGTCAACGAGCTGCCGCTCGTTCTTGAATGCAAACTCGTCTCGATGAACGAGGAGAACTGCAATGTGACGGGGAAGATTGTAAACTGCGCCGTCGAAGAGTCCGCCATGACGGAAGGCAAGCCGGACGCGGGCAAGATGAAGCCAATCTGCTTTGACGCTTGTCAGCACGTCTACCGTCTCATGGGCGAGCTTGTCGCCCCCGCATTCTCCTGCGGCAAGGAACTTATGTAAGGAATAGTAAAATGGCAGACCCTGACAGCTATTGTTGAGGCGACAGACCGAATCGCATTCAGGTAAAGCGACAAGGAGCTGAAGATGAAAATCGAGGAACTCATCGACCGTGGTGACGAGACAGGGTTGCGCATACGCGAGACGCTGAACATCCTTCTTGAATCCCCGTACTTCTACAAGACGGACGACGAACGGCTTTTTCTCGTCCTGACGCGCTACAAGCGCGCGTTTGAGGCGTTCTTCGACAAGTTTTTCGGATGGACGCTCGTGATGGATTCGAAATGCGCGCGTCTCTACAAGCCGAAGTGGTTCAACGAGAAGATTACGCCGCCGAACCGCGACATGTTCGGCTTCACGAAGCGCGACGAGTGCATGGCTTTCCTCATCCTCATCGAGTTCTTCGAGCGCGAATGCCGGGAGCAGGGCGTGACGGCCGACGACCGCGAAAACCTGCGCTTCCGCTTCGGCGACTGGCTCGAATACGCGGCGACGCGCTTCCGAGCGCTGATGCCCGGCAAGGAGGAGAACTACACCGATGAGCGCGTGCGGCAGATACTGCGCGACATTATGCCCGATTTGGTGAGGTATCGCTTTTTGCAAAAAGTGAGGCCTTCGGCGGACGACAGCGTGAGCGAAGCCGAGACGATCTTCGAGTGTCTCCCCGCCCTCTGGCACTACCAGGCCGCGCAGCTCAACCAGCCGGTCGAACCGGATGGTGACGGCGAAACGGGGTCTCGCTGACCTCATGAAGAACACAGGGATAGAAGCGATGGAAGGGACAAAAGCGATAAAAAGGATTGAAGGGATACAGGGCGCCTGCTGTCATCCCTCTTATCCCTTTTATCGCTTTCATCCCTTTCAGCTCTGCAATCCCAAGCCACAACAAGGAGAAGCCGCATGACCAAGATCGTGTTGCCGCATTCAGGCTACAAGAAGCTCATCGTTTACAAGAAGAGCGACGTAATCTACCAGGGAACGGTCGTTTTCTGTCGCCGTTTTCTGCCGCAGTACGGCGACCGTACCGTTGATCAGATGACGCAGGCTGCCAGAAGCTGCAAGCAGAACATCGCCGAAGGGAGCGCGGCAGCTGGGACAAGCCTTGAAACGCAGATCAAGCTTACGAATGTTGCGCGAGCGACGCTCGACGAACTGCTGGAAGACTATCTCGACTATCTCAAGGCTCACGGCGCGGCCGAATGGGCGATGGAAAGCGAGAAGAAGACCGCTGCGCGAGAATTCGCCAAGGCACATTCGGAGTGGGAGGATTGGAAGCCGCTTTTTGAGTCGCGCCCGGCAGAGACGCTCTGCAATTTGATGATTGTCATCATACAGCAAAGCCGCTACATGCTTGACAAGATGCTCAAGTGGCAAGAGGAAGATTTCAAGTCGCACGGCGGGGTACGTGAGAGAATGCATGCGGCGCGTACCGAGGCTCGGGGAGAGTCATGGGATAAGGCGGTCTATTCTATGCTTGACATTTCTGCAAGTCCTGCTGACCTTGAGGCGCGGCTTGCTCGTATCGTAGAATCCGCTAAACGCTCCGCGCAGAGCGTGAAAAGACGGAAGGGGTGGTAGCTGCGCATGAAAGTCACTATCACATCCTTCTCGTACAAACGCGGGTTGCCGGCGGAGAAAACCGGCAACGGGAATGCGCCCGCGCCGTGCTGGCCGCCTACGGCCTTGCTCCAGCCACGCCCGAACCCGAAATCGTCGCGCATCTCTTCAAGCTGTATGCGGCGATGACAGCGAGCACAAAGGAATCATGCCAATGAGCGAACCAAAGAATGAAATAGTCGTTTATCAGCCCGATGATACGATGCGATTGGATGTCCGTCTCCAGGACGAGACGGTTTGGCTGTCGCAAGAACAGATGTGCCAGCTGTTTCAGCGTGATCAGTCCGTTGTTGCAAGGCATATAAAGAATGCGTTTGCGGAGGGGGAAGTTGACGAAACGAATAATATGCAAATTTTGCATAAAATTCGGCGAGGTCGTCCTCTCGTCCTGTACAGCCTCGATGTAATCATATCGGTTGGCTATCGGGTGAAGTCCTTGCGAGGAACGCAATTTCGCAGATGGGCGATGGGCGTGCTAAAGGATTACCTTCTCCGCGGGTACGCCATCAACCAGCGGCTAAACCAGTTGGAGGACAAGGTCGATAGACGGCTCTCAAAGACCGAGCGGGACGTTATTGATCTGAAGGAAAAGGTCGATTTCTTCGTGCAGACGTCGCAGCCGCCGGTGCGAGGCGTGTTCTACAACGGACAGGTCTTCGACGCGCACGTTTTTGCCGCGAAGTTTATACTGTCCGCAAAGAAGTCGATTCTGCTCATCGACAGCTGGGTGGATGTCGTGACGCTGGAGCTCTTGGCGAAGAAGGCGAAAGGCGTTACTGTCGAAATAGTCACGTCCAGGCGCGGCAACAAGATCTCTGCGAGCGACGTTGCCAAGTTCAACGCGCAGCATGGCGGGCTAACGGTCACTGTCAGCAAGAACTTCCACGATCGCTTCATCGCCATCGACGGCAAGCGGCTTTACCTTGTCGGCGCGTCGCTCAAGGACCTCGGCTGGAAGTGCTTCGCGTTCACGGAGCTGGACGCAGGCGAAATCCCAAACCTCAGGGCGAGGATATGATACGCCCTAACCAGAGATCGTCGCGCACCTCTTCAGGCTGTATGCGGAGATGATGAAGAAAGGAACAAAGTGATGAAATGGCAGAAACGAGATTGCCCGATTCACATGGAGATTGATCCTTATGGATCTGGATGGGAGGATATAACGCTTGATATCTGCGGCGACCATCATTGGTGGTCTGTGTCCGGGTGTTTGGGAGATGGCTTCTGGGCTCTTGTTGAAAGTTTATATGCATTGTATCCTCGTCAAACGTATAATGAGCTTGAACAAAGACGGTTGACAGAAGATGAAGAATTCGTTGGCGACTTTAAAAACGGCGAGATTATTAACATGCGACCCAAGCCAGAAGGATATGCTGGTGGATATATTTCATTACCCAAGGTCGCAGAATTCTTCTGGGATCATGAGAGCTGGGGTGTGCAGTGGAAACTGACAAAGGAGTCTGGACAAGAACGCGAGTTTAATTTAACCATTGACTTGGAGGAGACGGACGACGCACATAAGACTTTTCACTATACGGTAAAATACTCCGATCTTTGTTATGCCGTCGGGAAGGCCATAACAGAAGCGTTGAAGAAACATGGTTTTGGTGGGTTCCACACTTCCGTCTGGGAAAGCGATGTCAATGTGCGGCATCTATGTTTCCTCAAGGCATGTGGCATGGGAAATCCAGATGCTGTGCAACCATTTGACTCGGCAGAGAAAGGCGTGGGGGCCGTGTCTTCTTTCGCCGATGAGATAGAGCTTTTGTTGTTTGATATGTGAAAGGATTCCCGTCTGTGTTTGACATCTGGCACAAGATCATGGAAGAGGGTGAGGCGGCGATACCAGTCAGCCCGGCTGAGTTGTCCGCGCTCGAATGGTGCGAGGTCGGCGAGAAATATCCCCATCTTGTGCCTGAGCCTTTTTGCGGGTATGAACCCTGGAACTCTCCTTTTTTGATAAGAGAATCGCCGTTCGTCAATGAAAAGGGGAATGAGTATCTGTTTGTCGCGACCTCGCCAGACAGTGGCAAGACGCTGAAGTGCGGCTTGAACATGTGGGATTTGTTGCCTAATTTGGGGAAATCTGATTTTCATGATGACGAAAAACACTCCAACCTGAACGCGATACTCGTCTGTAGTAGTTGTGGAGTGGCTGGTTGTGCTGGGATATGGAGTCAGACATGTCATGTCTCAAAGTGTATGGTTCATTGGTCGATTCGCGTTTATGACGACGAGTTCGAGCTCTTCTTTGAGCGTGAGACATACGATATGGGGCTAATCGCCATGTTGCATGACATGGAGACCTCCGATAAAGTTTTCTCTGCCCCCGATGGTTCGCCTTACGAAGACAAGGAGCGATTTGTCGAGATGGTGAATGAGGCTTTGCTGCAAAGGGCGTATTACAAAGACATGTGGCAGGAGTGCGAGAACAAGAAGAAGAAGGGATCTCATGGATGATAAATTGACAGCATTGCTAGCCGATGTGACGGATGAGCGGTTATTCGCCTGGACGGATCCAAAGATGGTCGGTCGTGCGTACGGCTATCTTGATAAGGTCGAGGGCATTACTTTTGTTGACGGACAGGGAATCGTCGCGCGTGTGCATGGAACAAGCGACTACTACACAAGAGTCTTCGTTGGCGGCGATGGCGACTTTGATTCTGTGTGTTCATGTCCCGTAGGGCACAGGTGCAAACATGCCGTGGCAGTCATCCTGGATGTCTCCAAGAAGATTAAGGATGGCGGATGCATTGCCGAGAATGCTGCGGACTGCGAAATCTGGAAGGCGGCGGAATCTTCATTGGCTGCCGCAAGAGCCAAGATAGAGGAGCGCGATAGGAAGATACTTGAACAACGTCAGTCCAAGGAGAGGGAAGAGGAAGAATTCCGGCAGAGGATTGAGAAGAGGCGCAGAGAGGCGCTGGCGGCGTTCGGCGCCTTCCTTGAAAGGGCGCAGGATTGCCAATCGAGAGGCGATTATGATGGCGTCCTGAAGGTTCTGGACGAAGCCTGCAAGAAGACTGATGACGATTTTGACATTGAACCGTATGGCGGTGAATTGTATGACCTGATTGAAGAAATCTCGAAGGTGGCCATCGAGGCACTCAGATGTTGCAAGATGTCCGACTCTGAAAAGATTCTCTTTGCGCACGATTCGGAAACGCCGTATCGCTATTATGCGTCGCCTCGGCTCCTCTACGATGAATACTGGAAAGAGGAAAACGCTACGAAATTCCCGGTTGATGTCTGGCATGAGGTGGGAGATTCCATGAGGGCGCGTCTGGATGACGAGGCCTTTGTGGAGAAATGCGGATATCACGCCCTTTGTGGCACGGTTGGAGATGCCTGCGACGCCTATTGGCGGGCGGGTTGCGGCGAGGATGCATTTGCGCTACGCAAACGATTTGCGGCAAAGACCGACAGTTGGGATAGCTGCGCCGATGATCTTTGCCGCCTTGGGCGAAGGGATGACGCGAAGGATTTCCTCCTTGAGGCGAGAGAGTTTGTCCGAAGCCCGGAAAACGAAGAGTGGGATGACGGACATGATCTCATTGACAAACTTGCCGAAATCTATGCGGGCGAAGGGAACTTTGCCTATGCGGCGGCTCTGTTGGCGGAGAACTGGTTGTCATTGGTTGGGGGGATTGATCATTGCAGTGACCAGTATGGACTTGAGCGAATCCTGGACATGTCTGGCAAGGCGGGGCGTCGGCAGGAGGTGTTCCGGGCGTTGGCACATGAGGTTGACACTGGTTTCCCGTTGCGTACAAAGATGTGCAAAAATTGGCACGAGCCCACATCTGAGCCGCCTACATGGCCTTTGCCGCCGACTGGGCTGAATCTGGGTATTCACAAACCGCTTTTCTCCATCGATACACATTGGTGGGAAGCCGAGGCGGTGCTAATTAGAGTGGCAATCAAGGAGGGCCTTCTCGAAGAGGCTGCTCATAGGTACAAGTTCCTTCCTTCCAGACCAGGAGGGTATTTTGGAGTTTCGCGCGAGGATCTTCTGACTGATTTTGACCGTGAGGTGCAAAAGACTCTTGCAGGAAAGTATCCGGAGGTCGCTGTTAAAATCGCTGCGACGCAGGAATTCAGATCGTGGACGTCAAATCATCGTGGGGAGAAGATGCCAAACGAAATCAAAGACCGACTTTACCCTCTGATGAACGGCGGATTTGTGCATAGTGATGTTGGGCGTGGGCATTTCGTCGGCGGGAAGATGAAAATCTACATGAACGAAACGACGATCTATAACAGAAAGGAAAACAATGATAACAAGTAAGATGACGAGGGCCGCTGTCGAAGCGATTCTCGACGACGGCGGGAACTTTATCAAGGCACAGGTCGATTTGCCCGTGTTCGCCGAGAATTTCTTCGAGTACGGCTTTCAAAACAGCCACAAGCGTTTCTTACGTGACGAGAAGGAAGAGCTTCTGAGCAATCTTGAGCTCAATGCACGCGAGAACGGCGATGAAGTGTGCGGTGCCGTGATGGGCAAGGCCGTCCTGCTCACGTTCACCCGCCGGCAGGTTGTGACGGATGCGCTTTCGTATCTTTCACGTGCCTCGGAAAAAGGGGTGAAAGGGGCGGCGGCAGAGCTGTGCGCATGGTATGCCGGCCGTATAATCACAAATGACTTCGAGAAATTCGAGAATGCCGACGTGGGGCTTGACGATTGCTACGACCCGACGCCGGAGTACCCCAGGACGACATTCCCGAATACGGTGGCTGAATGCCGCCGCCGTCTCGTGTACTGGCTTCGCAAAACATCTGAAGATGACTTTCACGATGTGCAGCATTCCTTTTCGGCGCTGTCGGGTTCCGCTTTTGACATTCCGAAATCCTGGACCGACGGCATGAAAGCCCTCGAGGAATTTCTGGATGGCGATGTGGCAAGAGATCGCCTTGCGTACGCGAAGTCGCTGATCGACGGATCGGACGGCGAAGGGGCGTCGAAACGGATCGCCGAGGGCGCGAAGATCGTGCGCGAACTTGCCGAGAAGGCGGATTGCCTTGAGGCGTGGAAGTATATGCTTGAATGTCATGAGCGAAAGATCGGTCCGTTCAAGACAAATAAATTCCGGCGCGACGCCAAGGCTGCGATTGCGCGGCTGGCGTCCCATGAAAGCTGAAAGGGAACTCAAGGAGAAAGGACGGCAAGAGATTTGGCGCATGGGAGGCATTGATGTAAATGATTCTAAACAAGACGCAATGCTAACGAAGAGTGAATTGAGGGAACTGGTTGCTTGAAAGGATGAAAGTCTATGAAATCGAGAGAGTGCTATAGAATCACCGCAGTGAGGGTTGTGGAGTTTCACAACCTCGGGACGACGACGATTGAGATTCCCGAGGGTGGGCATCTGTTCCTCTTGGGCGACAACGGCTCGGGCAAGACAACCATTCTCGACGCAATACACCTCGTGCTGACCGCCGGACGCGAAATGGAGTTCAACTCCGCCGCGCGCGTGGCGGGCGCGAAGGATTCCGGCGGACGCACAATTCAGGGAATCGTGCTCCGCTACAACGCCGTCACCGGACGCCCCATGCGCGAGACGGGGATTACCTACGCGGCGGTCGAGTTGAAGTCCGATGCCGGCCGCGTCGTCTCGCTCGTCATCGGACTTTCCGCTGACGGAATGGACATCGCCTTCGAACGCTGGGGCGGCATCGCGTCCGTTCCCGTCGCGGAGCTTCCGCTCGCCGTAGAGGAAGAAGGCCGTCTCCGCGCCGCGACGCAGTCCGAATTCAAGCGCGCCGTCGTCGCGCTCACCGGCGGCAAGTACTACGGGCACATCAACGACTACGCCGATGCGGTCGGCGCGCGGCTTTTCGGTGGCGAGGCTAAATACGCCGACGTGTGCAAACTCCTCCGGACCGCCAAGGCCTACCGCGAAATCGCCGCGCGCGCGGCGAACTACGACGATCTTTTCCGCAGGCTTCTCGAGGATCCGAGCCGCGACACGTTCGAGCCGCTGCTGAAGGGACTTCGTGAGCTTGAGGAGAGCAAGGGGCGCCTCGAGCAGATCGACGAGCGCGCGACCTACCTGAACGAATTGCGGCGCGAATCGGAGCGGCTGGCGACGCTGCGTCTCAAGACCGATCTCGTTGCCTGGTCCGAAGCCGAGGCAAAGCGCGCGATAGTTGCGCGCGAGAGCGAGGCGCTTGCGGAATCAGAGCAGGCGGGGCAGAAGGAGCTTTCCGCGCTCGAAGGTGAATGGTCGGCGCTTAAGGACGAAGTCGCCCGTGCGCGCGAGCGGCTTTCGGATCTGCGCGCGAAGGACAAGACCGGCCTCGTAGGTCAGGAAAAGGCCGCCGCGCAGCGGCTTTCCGAGGCGGAGAGGAAATCGGCCGAGGCGGAGCGCGCGCTTGCAGAAGATCGCCGCGCCGCGCTTGCAGCGGAGAAGTCGTCTAAGGCCGCGTTGGAACATCGAGCTGCGGTGCTGCGGAAGCACGCGGACGCATTGTCCTCAGCAGGCAAGGCGGCGAATTTCCCGGCAGGCGAAGTTGTCGATGCGCTGTATGGAGCAGACGTGCTGGATTTGACCGGGTTGTTTGCGGAGGCGCGTGCCCGAGCCACGGCGGAAACCAATGTACGCACCGACGCTGCGTTTCAGGCGCGGGCCGAACTGGAGAGCGCGCACCGCGAAACCGAGGCGCGTCGCAGTGAATTTGATGCGATCCGCGAGCGCGGCGAGAATCTTCCGGATGCGCCGGGCTTCGCCGAGACGCGCGCGGAGATTCGCGCCAAGATGCTGAATGCGCGTCCGATGTATGAGCTCCTTGAGCCGGCGAGCGGATGCGATGCGCGTCATCTCGCGCTCCTCGAGCGGCTTGTCGGCGACGAGTTTCTCGCAACGTGGGTCGTGCGTCCTGACGAGGCCGATAACGTGCGGCGGATTGCATGGCGGGAGGGCTTGAATTCCGTGATTGCCGTGCGGGGCGGATCGGATGAGGTATCCGTCAACGACCTTGCGCCGTGGCTCGGGACGCTGGTGTCGTTCGAGGAGTCCGACGTTGAAGCCGTCGCGCTGCTGGCGCGGCACCTTGCTGCGAAGGGCAGTCCGGGGGATGGAGATTTCCTTTCGCTGAAGACATGGCTCTTTCGCGGGCGCGAGGGGCTTCTGCCCGACGCAAAACCGCGTCTCATCGGAGCGAAGGCGCGCGCGGCCGAGCAGGCGCGTCTGGAAAAGGCGGCCGAAGCGCGTCTTGCGGAGGCGGAACGGACCGAAAAGGCGGCGGCGAAGAAAAGCGCCGCGTGCGATCATGCGCGTTCGAGCCTGCAGGCTTTTGCCGAGCGTCTTGAAGCGGCGCGGGACGATGTCGCGCGCGAAGCGGCGTCCGTCGCCTCGGCAAACGCTGAGTTGCGCCGCGTGGACGAGCGCGCCTCGCTTTCGGCGGCACGTGCGGAGGAGTGCCGCCGCGCGGCGTCGGCATGTCGCGAGGAACTTGAGGACGTGCGCGTCAGGATGCGTGCCGAAGGGATCGACGGATCGCTTGAAAAGCGCATCGCGTCCGCAGAAAAGACCGTGCAGGCGAAAGAGCGCGCGGCGGATGCGGCGCGGGAGCGTATCGGCGGCGTACGCGGTCGGCTCGAAGCCCTCGCGAAGGTGCGGGCAGCGCGCGAAGCCGAGGCGGCGGAGTCCGCCGCGCGCGCGTCCGCGTCGCTGGCGCGTTTTTCCGCACGTGTTCCGGAGGGGAAGGATGCCGCGCAGTTTGCGGCGGCGGAGTTCCCGCAGATTGCCGAGCCGGGAGCGGATTTCGCCGCGCTCCGCGAAGAGCTCGCGAAGGATTCCGGCGCGGCGGAGGCGAAGATCGAGCAGCGCATCCGCGACCAGAAGGGCGAGTCGTATGCGTTTTCGTTCGACCGCGCGGCGAACCGCATCGTCGACCGGCGAGGCGTGTCGCTTGCGGAGGTGCTTGCGGACGAGACGCGTCGCCTGGACGAGCTGAAGGGCGTTCTCGACAAGAAGAGCCGCGAGGTGTTCGAGCAGATTTTCATGGGCGAGGTCATGCGCAGGCTTTATCTCGACCTGATGCGGATCACCGACCTGACGGGACGCATCCAGCGTCAGCTCGCCGGACGTAAATTCGGGTCGAACCGCTATGCGTTTTCGCTCTCGCCGATTCCGGAATACGAGGGATTCGTCCGTCTTGTCCGCAAGGGCTACGCACTCGACTCCGGCGGAGACAAGGACGAGCTTCGAGACTATCTTGAGCAGCACAGGGACGAAATCCTGAACGCGGACATCGACACGGTCCCCGACATCTTTGACTACCGCAAGTGGTTCCGCTTCGAGCTCAAGGTTGTGACGGAGAATGAGGAGGGACGCGTCATCGACCGCAAGGTGAAGAGCATGGGGTCCGGCGGCGAGCAGGCGGTGCCGAACTATCTCCTGATACTCACCGTTGCGGAATTCCTGTTCCACGGCGGCGACGGCATGGAGCCTCCGAAGACGGCGCTTCTCCTGTTCGACGAGGCGTTCTACGGAATAGACGCGGCGCGGCGCGACCAGCTTCTCGCCTTTGCGGACGCGCTCGGGCTCCAGCTATTCGTTTCGTCGCCTGACCAGGACGGCGTGAAGCGCGAGATAAGGCACTCCGTCTCGCTCATCGTCGTAAAGGACGAAAACCTCGACGTGCACCTTACGCCGGTCGTCTGGCGCAACGTCGCCTCGCAGGGCGATTTGCTGTCCGCCGCCGCGCCTGAAGTCGGCATGACTGTGAAGGAGGAGACGAAATGAGCGACAAAACATTGAACAAGACAGCAATCGCCACCGCGATTCAAAACGCGCCGGCGGTGGAGGGCGTGCTGAGGAAGCTTGCCGGCAAGATCGCGCGCGGAGTCGCGCTTCCCGGCTCCTTCACTGCAAGGGGGCTCGACTATGATGCGCAGCGCGAGCTGGAGCACCTGTTTGGTACGATCGGACGACGCCAGCCGAATGGTTCGTTCCACATTCAACTGCATGAGTTTCTTCGCGACCCAGCGGAATGGTGCGAGGCTGTGGAGTATTTCGGCCTCCGGAAAGGGAAGGGGGACGAAGGCGATGCCGGGGACGTCTTCGCGCGGCTCAAACTGCTTGAGCCAGATCTTTCGCCGTTCATCGATAAACTCTCCGCAAACGAGGATGTGGTGCGGTTTCTGGCGACGGCGGAGAACCGAAAGGACTGGCTGCATCTCTTTCGCTCCTTTGTCGGAAGGTTCGACGGCCCGGAGTGCGGACTCGTCACAACGCTTTCCCAGCTAGGCTCGGACTGGTTCGGCGACAGCAAAAAGCTGAGAAGCGGCGCTCTGCGTCGCCAGTTGGTTATAATCGCCGCGACGCTGGCCGATTCGCCCTTGGACGACGAAAGACGCGCGCTTGAAGGAGTTCTGATCGTTGACAATCCCTACACGAGCAGCGTCACGTTCTCTGCGCCTGTGCATCTGGTCTTGAAGGACGGAGAGGTGCTTGACTATCCGTGTCGCTACTATGTCAACAGAATGGCGACGCAGCTTCCGCTTGAGACGGTTCTTGAGCTTGCGGAGGTGAAATGGGCCGGTAAGATTCGCTCCGTAACGACAAGCGAAAATGCCGCGCCATTTGCCAACAAGGTGCGGAAAGGAGACGCCTGCGTCTATACCGCCGGTTATCCGTGTCTGGCGGTGAAGATATTCCTACATAAGCTCGGTGCGACAGGATCAGAATGCATCCATGAAGGAGACGCCGACCTGGACGGATTCAGAATCGCGTCCGAAGTCGGCAAATGCATTCCGCTCAAGCGCGTCGTCGCGTCCGATGTTCTTGCGTGTGCCATGCCGGATGCGGGGCGGGAATTGACGGCGGATCAGTCGAAACGGGCATGGTCGTTTCTTTCGAATCCGCAATGGAAGAATTTCCGGTTCTCTGACGATGTGAGGCGAATATTGTTTCGCGGCCGATGGATCGAGCAGGAGTCGTTCGGCTCGATTTTTAGCAGGGCCAAGAAGGAGGCGGCGCGGTGAAGCGGCGGAACGAGAGCCCGGAGGCGGATTTGTTCGCCCAAGCAGGAGGTGGCGGGGCGCCGCAACTGCCGATTTCCTTGCCGTTTGTCGACGCGACTCGCGAGATGCTCGCCGGACGCGCGCTCACGCTCGGCAACATGCTTTCGAGCGAGCGTGCCGCCGAGTATGTCGCGATTCTGCGGGCGCTCGCGGAGTTCCGCGCCGAACACGAGCCGGAACCTCTGCACGAGGATGTCGAGCGGAAGGTGTGCGGGGAGGAAGCGGAGGCGTTCGCGAGCGCAGCGTTCAAGAGCGATCTTCGCCAGTTGAAGGAATGGAATCTCGTAACGGAGCGTATCGAGAAGGAGCGATTGCGCGGCTACCGCGACAACCGTCGCGCCAAGTTCCGCTATAGAATGTGCGACGACGCGGCGGCTTTCGTGGAATGGCTGGCCGACCGCCATGCGCGCGACCTGATGCCGGGAGCGGGCGACGAAACGGGCAATCTCCTCGACATGCAGCGCTCCATACTTGCCGAGCTGCGGCGCATGCTCCACCGCGTGGATGCGGCAAAGGTCTCCTACGAAACCGCCGGCGACGTGCTGTTCCGCATTGATCAGGTGTCGCGGTATGTCGACGCGACGGCGAAGACTCTGCAGGAGCTCAACCTGCGGCTTCTGAGTTTCGGCATCGCCGAGTTTTCCGCAGACGAAGCCAAGCCCATCGTCGACGAGCTCGCGGTTTTTCTCGAGCGCTTCGGCAGGCGCTTCGGGACGCTGCGGGAGGACATCCTGTGCGACGTCGAGGAGATGCGGCGCGACTGCCATGAGAAGCGATGGAAGGCGTGTGCCGATACGCTCGCGGCGGAGACCTCGCGTTTTCGGCATATCGCATCCGTGAAGATTCCGGACGCTGCACGCATCCTTGCGGACGCCTCGCTCTTCTACGGCGCGGGCGGAACGCTCGTTTCGCTCATGTCGCGCATCGGTGACTCGGCGCGAAAGGTCTGGGGCAAGCTGAACGCGAAGCTGCGCGAACTGGAGCGCCGCAACCACCGCATCGAGGATGTCGGGGCGCGTCTTGCGGAACTTGCGCAGCTTGGCGAGGATGAAGTTCCGCACGCCTGGCTGCAGCGGCTCCTGGAGCCGGCGGCGATGTGCGGAGATGCGCAGGTGCGTCCGGGCGGGGAGAAGTCCGTTGCGCCGATCCCGAAGAAGTCGTCGCAGGTGAAGACGCGAAAGGTCGTCTCCTGGATCACGCCGCGCAGAGTCGGGGAGCGTCCGGACGTCGCGTCCATCGCCGAGGAGCGCGCGAAGCGGCTCAGGGAATGGATGTCAGTACGTGGGGTGTATCCGACAGGCGGCGCGCTGCTGCTTTCCGGCGGTGCGTATTGCGAGTTCGGCGATTTTGCGAATCTGATGAAGGTTGTTGAGCATGTCTGGCTGGGCGGCGGCGAAAAGGCGCGCAAGTTGTTAGGCGTTCGCGGCACACCCAAAGTTGCAACGGCTAAGGTCGAAATCGATGGAGCGACGCTTTCGTTTCAGGACATCGCGCTTGAACGAAATACGAGCTGAATCTGAAACAAAGACAGAGGCATCATCAGGTGCAGGTTTTGCAAGAAAAAGGTGAAGGGACAAGGTAAATGTCTGTCCGGGACTGGCAGGACAACGAGGAGAGGGTTGACGTGGAGACACTTTTTTTGGTAGAATGTGCGCAATCAATCAATTAGGAGTTAATTATCTGTGGATATTCTGCAAGGAGAAAGACTGTTGAAGTTTGGCGCTGTACCGTTCACCACCGATGTTATAGCGGGTGAATTTGGTGACTATTCGGCTGTGCTTGCCAAAATCGCCGCGCTTGTGGATGAAGGCAGCCTTGTCCGCATAAAGCGTGGCCTTTATTGCCTTTCCCCGAAAATCAGTGGACATGACCTTGATTCGCGTGTCGTCGCGAACGCATTGTATGGTCCGTCGTATGTGTCGTTTGAAACGGCGCTTTCGATGTACGGCCTCATTCCAGAGCGAGTGACGGCAACGATGTCGGCTTGCGTCAAGCGTGCAAAGCGGTTTGCAACACCGCTTGGGTCTTTCTCGTATTGCACGGTACCACGTGACTGGTTCTCGATAGGCGTTCGGACGGTGGATTGCGGTGAAGGCGGTTTTCTTGTCGCGTCGCCGGAAAAGGCGCTGGGCGATCTTCTCCTGGCGAGGTCCAACCTTCGAATCTCGTCGCCCGATTCGCTAAGGTCGTTTCTGGAGGACGACATACGCTTTGATTTCGATGCATTTGGAAATCCGGATAAGACGATTCTAAAGGGAATGTCGGCGAGTGGACACAAGCCGCTTTTGATGAAGGCATTGGAAAGGATGTTCTCATGACGCTCTATGATTCTATGGTTGAAAGCTATGCGCCGAAGTCCACAGCCGAGCGGGTTGCCGTTCAGCAGGAAGTAATGCAGCTGATTGCGCTGGCGGGACTTGCAAGAGGCGGATTCTTTGAGAAGGCGGCGTTCTACGGCGGAACGTGCCTGCACCTCTTCTACGGAATGGAACGGTTCTCAGAGGACATGGATTTTTCTCTTCTCGAGCCAGACCCCTCGTTTGATTTCGAGTCGTACTTTCCTGCGATAAAGGAGGAGTTCGCTCTTGCGGGGAAGGAGGTCGAGATACAGTTGAAGCACAAGGGACGGTCTTCGTCCGTGGAGAGCGCGTTTCTAAAGGAGTCGTCTGAGGTGTTCAGGATCGGTTTCACGACGCAAAAGCAGATCAAGGTCAAGATTGAGGTTGACATTGAACCGCCACCGGGCTTTTCAACAGAACAAAAGCTGTTGGTCAAGCCGGTGTCGCGCTGGATTCGTGCCTATTCGATTGGCGATTTGTTTGCCGGAAAGGTCAGCGCTGCTCTTTTCCGTGCCTGGCGAACGCGAACCAAGGGACGCGACTGGTACGATCTTGAGTGGTATGTGAGGAATGGTTTTGCGTGCCATCTGGGGCACTTAGTGGAACGTTGCCGGGAAGTGGCCCCCGAAACCGACCTTTCTTCGCGCGAAGCGCTCATTGCCGCGTTTAGGAAGCGCATTGCGACAATAGACTTCAAGTCGGCGCGTGAAGATGTTCGGCCGTTTTTGAAGGATGCTTCCTGCCTCGATATCTGGAGTCAAGAGTATTTCAATTCGCTTGTCGATATGATCAAGGTGGAATAGTCAATGCAAAGGTGTTTTAACATGAAAATCAGAAACGTTGCAGTTGGGATTGCTGCTGTCGGCGTCATCTTCGTCGGCGGCGTGGCGGCGGTGGCGTGGCAGAAGGGCTGGTCCATCCGCGAAACAGTGGAGCTTGGCGCTGGTGTGATTGCGGCGAAGGCGTCGCGACACACGATCGCGGACAGGACGGCGGCGATTCTCGCTAAGAAGCCGCATCTGAAAAATGTGGCGAAAAGCGCGGGCGGCAAGTTGCGGATACTCGTCTTCAAGAACGAACGATCTGTCGAAGTCCACGCACCTGGCTGGAAAGCTCCGCGCATCTATCCGATGACGGCCTTCAGCGGGACGCTTGGTCCGAAACTGCGCGAGGGCGACGGGCAAATACCGGAGGGCATCTACGGGATTGGATACCTGAACCCGAACTCGAGCTACTATCTTTCGCTCAAGGTGACATATCCGAACGCATCGGACAGGGCGCGCGCGAAAGCGGACGGGCGCACGAATCTCGGCGGCGACATCATGATCCACGGCAAGGCGGTTACAATCGGGTGCGTGCCTGTCGGCGACGACGCGATCGAAGACATCTTCTATCTCGCGTCGGCGGTGGGGATAAAGAACGTCTCAGTCATTATCGCGCCATACGACATGCGCAAGGGGCGCAAAACCGAACTGGAACGCTCGCCGCTGAAGTGGTATCCGAATCTCTGTGGAGAAATCTACACTGCGCTGAGTGGAAAGTTTTGATAATGTTTTTGAGAGGATTAACAGGATTTACAAGATTGAGGTTGACGATTGAGGACTCGTTGCAGCTGGCATACTCGGAAAGATTAGCCAATGAAGAAATACATCTGGAAATACAAGACGCCAGGGGGATTCGACGATCTCGTGATGTGCGGGGACGGCGAAGCGCTGACTGGGCTTTGGTTTGAGGGTTCGCGTGATGATGTGCACGAGGAGCGTGGGTGCGAAAGTCGCGAGACGCCGGTGTTCCGAGATACGCGTCGTTGGCTTGACGAGTACTTCGCGGGACATGATCCCGGCTTTACGCCCACCTATCGCATTGAAGGATTGACGCCGTTTCGTCAGGTTGTCATCGACGAGATGCTGCGAATCCCGTACGGTGCCACGGTCTCATACGGCGATATCGCGAAGGCGATTGAGAAAAAGCGCGGGGGCAGGGCTTCGGCACAGGCTGTCGGCGGCGCGGTTGGGTGGAATCCGATCTGCATCATCATTCCGTGCCACCGCGTCATCGGCGCGGACGGCAGCCTCACCGGCTACGGCGGCGGGTTGGGAAACAAGGTTTCGCTTCTTGCGCATGAAGGCACAGATTTCTTTGACATGAGGCTTGCCGTGCCGAAGGACGTGAAGTCCGAGCCGGACGAAAGGCTTGTGCGGCTCTGCGTCCAGATTGTCGGCAGGGCGTCAGCGCCGCTCGGCTACGGTCGGCCCAAGTGCTACAGGGACGGCGGCACCTCGACAATCAGCCTCGACGCGCTTGTGCAGTGGGGGATGGACGCGCCCTACATCTTCGGCGACATTGACGACGAGGATGCCAAGTTCTTGCTTGAAAGCTTCATCGACTTCCGCTCTCTTTATCACTTCGACCTCGCCTTGCAGCTGGCGCGTCTGTTGGCGGAGAGAGGAACGCTTGTGCGTGCTCGCATGGGGCGCATCATCGCTAAGACGGATTGGAGTTCCTACGGAAGCAACGGACTCCTTCTCTCCTATCTCGGATCGGTGAAGGGCGCGGACGCGCAGATCCGCCGACTTCTTGACATCGTGCCCGAAGACGGCCGAGACGGGCTCTTTGTCGCATGTTGGAAGTCGCAGAGCGCCAGGGTGCAGAAGAAGCTGCTGGAGAAGTTTGAACGTTGGATTGAAGACGATCCTGACTTCGGAAGCGGCACAGGCGAGGCTGCATGGCTCGGCGCGTTTCTCGCTAAGTGGATGAGAGAAGGGGAATTCCCATACGACCGGCTCGAGTCGTTGGTGCGGTGGCACCTCGCCCGGCAGGCGCCGAAATTGTTGGATGAGTTTCACGGAGGGGTTGTACAGTGAAAGACACCGATGACAAGATGAAGATACTATTCCTGTGCCACGGGAACATCTGTAGGTCGCCGATGGCGGAGTTCGTGATGAAGGAACTCGTCAGAAGGGCGGGCAGGGGCGACATCGTAGTCGAGTCCGCCGCGCTGCACACAGACGAGATCGGGAGCGACATCCATTACGGCACCCGAAGGAAGTTGCTGGCAGAGGGAATCCCGTTCGCGCCGCGTCGCGCATGGCTTCTGAATGCCGCGAAGGCGAGGGAATACGACCTCCTCATCGGGATGGACGACTACAACATGGCCGATCTTCGGCGGCTTGTGTTTCCGGAGGATGCGGGGAAGATCAGGAAACTCATGTCGTTCGCCGGCTCAGAACGCGACATCGCCGACCCGTGGTACACCGGCAACTTCGACCAGACCTACGCCGACATCCTTGAAGGCTGCACGGCGCTTCTTGAGAGCCTGTAATCGCGCCCTTACGGCGGCAAACTAAAGAAGGGAAAGAACAATGAAAAAACTGGAAACTGGCAACACTTCCACATTGGCAACAATCAACAAGCTTATTGCCGTAGTCGCACTCCTTGCGTCGGGCGGGTGTATCACACGTACGGGAGAATACTATCAAGACACAAGGGCACGTTATGTCTCGCCTATTAGCACTACGTGCATTCGTGTGGGACAGATTCCAGTTGTCGGCTGGTTCGTGTTTCTGCCTGTTGGATTTGTCGGGTGTGGTCTCGAAATTGCGGTCGTAAACCCCGTGCGAGACACGCTCATGCTGCCGATAGACGTGTTTCAGCCGTATCATGGATACTATGTCCGTGTCATTGACGAATCCGGTTTCCCCGTGGCCGGGGCGGATGTCGAGATTGACGGAATAGGTCCTTCCGAAATATTCTGGAGCGATTCAGGCGACAAAGGCACGACAGGTAAGGACGGCATGGTGTATTTCCCCCATTTGAACTATCTGCCGTCCCAGATCGAGGTCAACGCCGATGGTTATCACAAACGACGCGGAGATATGTTTCAAGTCGGTGGCGAGGACAGGGATATGTGTCCAGATCGCGCCAAGGGGCCGAGCTGGAGTACGGATGTCGAGGGGCGGCGTGTCTATACCGTTCGAATATTCAGACGCAACCGGCCGACCGCCCTGTGCCGCATTAGAGTGGATGCATGCCTTTGGGGCGCGAAAGCATGGACCAATGGATATGATGTGGTAAACCGTGATTGGACTCCGCCACGGGGGCGAGGAAAGAATGCTGACCTTGTGTTCCGTAACGAATTTTTGCCACGTAAAGACGGCGGATCGGAAAAAGGACGGCTTTCGGTGTCCGTCACGAACGAGAAGAGCGGCCTGTTAAAGTTACCCATGCTTGGCGAAAGCGATTCAGTCTGTTTCTGCACGAGATATGAAGTGCCGGAAACATCTGATTTCGAGAAGTCTATAACCATTACAGACTTGAAGATGCCCTCGCATAAATCACCGGAACCTGCAGATTATATCGCATACAAGGTATTCCGTTCCGATGGCGGGGGCAAGGAATATTACGGTGCCTTGACGCTGGAGAGTTGGTTTGGCACATTCTATCATATTGCCAATCCTAACCCAGGAGACCGCAGTCTTGAGCCATGCGTGGAGGGAATCGATTGGAAACATAAGGTTTCAAAGTGATTCGACGGCGGCGTCGGGGCGGAGCGCGCCCGAACGCGCCTTGCGGCGCGTCGGGAAATTATGATATAATGCGCTGAAAAGGAAAGGAAGAAACTCATGCAAAAAGAACATGTGAAGAAGTGTGCAAGATGCTGTGTTGCCGCTTTGGCGGTGTTACTTGTCATGGACTGCTTCGCTGATGTGAAGGTCAGCCCCTCGACACGTGAGCTGTCCGAGATCAAGAAAACCATGAGCCCCGCTCTGGAAGCGGATGGAGACAAATCAGAGAAGGCGACGTTTGACGCCGACGCCTTTATCCAACGTGCCCTGGAAGTGACTCCGTCCACTTCCAAGGATGAGATGGATTCGCTGGACAAAGCCGTCAGGGACAATGGAAAGGCGGTTGCGGATGCGGTCGCCGTCCGGCTAGCGGACAAGTCGGCAAAGGAAGACGACAAGGTCAAGTACGTGTGGCTTCTCGGATTGGCGAAGCAGAATTCGTCGGTGCCGCTGATGCTGGACGTTTTCAAGGCCTCCAATCCGACGTCGTTGCTTCATATGGTGACTTCGCGTGCCTTGATTGAAATCGGAGGGGATGAAGTCGGCGCGTTGTTTCTGGAGAACTATCGAAAGAACAAGGCGAAGATGGACGACGAGCGGAAGTTTGAAGCCATGCAGGAGCTCGCCATGCTCAAGTACGCTCCGGCAGTGAAGGACGCGGAGGAGTTCCTCAAGATCGATCCGGGAAGGTATTACTGGCAAGTCTATTTCATCTTCGGATTGTTCGACGACCTTGCGGTGCCTATGCTCTGCGAAAAGCTGAACGATTCGGATGCCCTTGTCAGGACGAATGCGCTCGGAGCGATCAGGTTCCTCATGCCGGAATCAACGGATATGACCAAGGCCCTCCTCAAACGGATGGAGGTGGAGAAGGACCCGGTTATACGCTACCAACTTGCGGAGACAATTGAATGGAATATGATCGCACAGGGCAAGAATGGACAGCAAGAACTTCGGGAAACCTTCAGCAGGCTTCTTGCAACCGAAGACAAGGACAGCACTGCCGCAAAGTTCATGAGGGAGACCGTGGCGTCGAAGAGCGCAATGCCCGCAGGAATGCGGGAGAAGTTCAAGCCGGACGCCGGCAAGTTTGAGGCCGCATACAAGACGATCATGGATAGCGGCGTGCATCTGGGTTACGGCCGGGAGGCTACGAGCGACATCCTCTATTGCGCCACGCGAAAGGACGTCCCGAAGCTCAAGGAACTGCGCCGCCGTGCGTTGTATCGCCAGAGCGACGAGTGTTTCTATGACTATAATAAATTGACGCGGATTATCAACTGGGTGCTTGCGTGTGCCCCCGAAACGGAGCCATGAGGGATGGTGCCTGCGGCAGCAAGTGAAAGGAGTAGATGAGCCATGCAGAAACTGGAAACTGGCAACATTGGAATTGGCAACACTTCCACATTGGCAACAATCAACAAGATGATTGCCGCTGTCGCGCTCTTGGCTGTGGGCGGTTGCAAGATGAAGGAGTTCTCCTCGACTCCGCTGTACAGCGGCGACGAGGTGAAGTTCACGGGCGCGGTCGAGGACCGCGTGAACCTGTGGCCGCTCGCCTACTGGCGAGAGCCCGTCGGGTCGATCGTCTGGCCGGTCGTCTCGTGGGGCGACGACCATCTCGCGTTCCGCCCCGTCTGGTCGCAGTACAAGCGGCACGGTTATGGTGAGTATGACGAGTTCAATCTCTTCTGGCCGATCTGCCAGTTCGATACGAGGGATAACGACTACCGCGTGTTCCCGTTCTTCTGGGGGAGCGAGCGCGATGGCGACGATTCGTACTTCATCCTCTTCCCTGCGCTCTGGTGGAATGACTACTTCAAGGGCGTTCTGCCGTTCTGGTGGATGGACAACGCTGACTCCTTCGGCATATTCCCGCTCTACTGGCACATAAACATACACGGAAGGCTCGATATGCTCTTCCCGCTGTATGGCTATTGGCCGGGCAAAAGCAGCAATGGTCTCTGGGCGTTCTGCGGACTCGCGGGCTACGAAAGACAGGACGGCGAACTCGCGAACCATCGTTTTCTCCCGCTCTACCTTTGGAGCAAGGGTAATTTCTACTCGATACCCTACTCACGCTATGAAAGCGACGAGCAAAACAAGAGCCGCATCCTCTGCGGGCTCGCCGGCGCAAACTCGTCCACGAACGGCGAATACGAGGCGTCGTGGCTGTTCCCGCTCTACTACCACGATACGAACAAGCTCATCACGCCGCTGTTCGGCAAGTCCGGCGACTACAGCTGGGCGATGCCGCTCTACTACAATGATGACGAGCTGTTTCTCACGATGCTCTACGGACGCAGCAAGAAGGAGGATAGCGAATGGCTCTTCCCGCTCTTCTATCGCGGCAAGGAGACCTTCTTGACGCTGCTGTTCGGGAAGTCCGGCGATACGGAATGGCTGCTGCCGCTGTACGTGCAAGAAAAGGATTCAATATACACGATACCGTATGGCAGGCAGGTTAGCGGGGACTACACGAACACGTATTTCGCGGCTGGGCTCGCGGGTGTCAAGTCCGGCGCGGAGGAGGGCGGCTGGCTCTTCCCTCTCTTTGACTATGAGATGAGCGCCGACTTCGACGAGAAGCTCGCGTACCTCAACGCGAAGGAATTGCCGACACGCGACAAGAGTTTCTGGTCGCACTTCTGGTCGCACGACAAACGCACGTATCTGCTCGTCTCCGACAACGACAGGTGGGTGTACGTAGACGACGATAACCTCGCGGACAATACGTACAAGATGACGTATAAGCATAAAATGGGCAATCGGATCCTGTTCCGGCGAGAGACGAAACGGCGCGTTAAGTTCGACCTCGCCACGCGCGCGAAGGTGTCGGACGCCGAGGAGGGCTGGCATTCGTTCCTGTGGCTCGTCTATCAGCATGACTGGAAGACGGACGCCGTGAAGGGAACGTCGAAGCAGTGCCACAACGTCCTGTGGAAGCTCTGGGACTGGAAAGAGGAGAACGGCAACATTGCGCTTGATGTGTTCCCTGGCTTCACGTACGACTCGAAGACGAACGGCTACGTGAAGACATCGCTTCTTTGGCGGCTTTTCCGCTACGAGAACGACCCCGAAAACGGCCGAAAGATTGACTTCCTCTTCGTGCCGGTCTGGCGATGAATCGGATCCGCAAAAAGATGTAATGAGGTATCTCCCATCGGGGATGAAATGACATGAAGACCAATTACCATACTCACACGACATGGTGCGACGGAAAGGATTCGCCGGAGACCGTGGTGCTTGCGGCGATCGAGAAGGGGTTCGGCGCCATCGGATTTTCGTCACACGCCATGTTGCCCGAAGACGACACGTCTTGGGTGCTGACGCCCGAAAAGGCGCCGCGTTATGCGGCGGAGATCCGCACCTTCGCAAAGAAGTACGAGGGACGTATCCGCATCCTGTGCGGTGTTGAGGCGGACTACGTGCCGGGCGGTGCAACGCCCGACCGGCGCGCGTACGCCGCCATCTCGCCCGACTACATCATCGGGTCCGTCCATTTCGTCGTCGCCCCCGACGGCGCGCGCGTGAGCGTGGACGAATCGCCCGAGTCGCCTGCGGACGGCATTCACCGTCATTTCGGCGGCGATGCCGAGGCGTATCTGCACGCCTACTTCGCGCAGGTGCGTGAAATGCTTCTCTCTTGCGACTTCGATGTCGTCGGGCATCTGGATCTTGTGCGCAAGTTCAACGCGCGCCATCCGTACTTCGACGAAACCGCTCCATGGTATCTCGCCGAACTCGACCGGACGGCGGACGCAGTGTCGGCGAGCGGGAAGATTGCCGAAGTCAACACGGGCGCGATCTCGCGCGGCTGGCTCGACGACGCCTATCCGTCCGCCGCCTTCCGCGACCGGCTGCGCGCACGTGGCGTGAAGTTCATCTTGAGCGCGGACGCCCATGCCGCAGATGCCATCGACTGCGCTTTCGACCGATTCGGCGACTGCGAGATGTTCCTGCCGTCCCCCCTTGCTTCAGGAGTGTAATCAATGCGTGCGTATGAAAGTGTTGCCAATGTGAAAGGGTTGCCAATACCAATAGGCAATTGCCAATGAGGTGAAATACTTTGTGTACAAATCTGGCAGTTACCAAACTTCTATCAATCCTGTAAATCCCGTCAACGAAAAACCTACCGAGAGGAGCGACAATGCGAATTGAGACTGAGAGAATGAA
>JAZQBR010000213.1:0-2814 GCA_045545855.1 Kiritimatiellia bacterium
GCACGCCGCGAGCGCGGCAGGCGCCGATGTCGCGATAGATCGCTTTGGCGCCATGACCCCTGTAGGTTGGCGCACGTTCACAAATCTCGAGGGGCGGTATGTCGCCGACCGTTCCGCCGATTGGATCGTTCTCGTTGCGCATTACGACACGAAGACGGGCGTCGACTGCCCGGGGGCGAACGACGGCGCCTCTGCATCGGGGCTTTTGGTGGCGCTCGCCGGCGCATTCTGCGAGAGGCGGCCGAAGGGGCTGAACGCGATGTTCATCTGGACGGACGGCGAAGAGTGCTTCGAGGCGTATGGCGATGGCGACGGGTTCTGGGGGTCGAAGCGCGCCGCGCGCCGCTTGAAGGAGAGCGGACGCAAGGTGCGCGCGGTCGTATGTCTCGACATGCTCGGTGACAGAGACCTCAATATCGTCGTGCCGCGAAACGGCACGCCGTCGCTGCGCCGCATGGCGCTGGAGGCCGCGCGCGACGCCGGTCTGGAGCACAAGGTGTCGCCGACGCGCGACCTCGTCAAAGACGATCAC
This sequence comes from Kiritimatiellia bacterium, assembly GCA_045545855.1. GTDB lineage: Bacteria > Verrucomicrobiota > Kiritimatiellia > RFP12 > UBA1067 > UBA1067. The sequence goes on from JAZQBR010000213.1 coordinate 533, forward strand.
GTACCTTTTCTGCGAGAAGGCTTCGCCGCCGTCGACCTCATAGATTTCGACTACGGCTCGGCGCCGGGCCTGAACGACTACTGGCACACGCCGCACGATACGATGGACAAGGTCTCGGAGAAGTCGCTCGAAGAGTCGGGCAGGCTGGTCGTGCACCTGATCGGGCGTGTGATGGATTTTCAGCCGGCAACGGCGGGGGAAAACAACGAAACGAAAGGATCAAGACCATGACAGACACAATATGGACTCATAACGGCTTCCCGAAAGTCGGTATCAGACCGATAATCGACGGGCGCAGGCGCGGAGTGCGCGAGTCGCTGGAAGTGCAGACCATGAACATGGCGAAGACGGCCGCGAAGCTGATCTCCGCGAGCCTGAAGTATCCAGACGGCTCGCCTGTGGAGTGTGTCATAGCCGACACGACCATCGGCGGACGCTTCGAGGCCGCGCAGTGCGCCGCCAAGTTCGCGGCGAACAATGTCGGCGTCTCCCTTTCGGTCACGCCTTGCTGGTGCTACGGCACCGAGACGATGGATCTCGACCCGGCGATGCCGAAAGCGGTTTGGGGCTTCAACGGCACCGAACGCCCCGGCGCGGTATACCTCGCGTGCATGCTCGCCGGCTACGCCCAGCGCGGCATGCCGGCTTTCGGCATCTACGGCCGCGAAGTGCAGGACGCGACCGACACCTCTGTGCCCGGCGACGTCAAAGAGAAGATCCTCAGGTTCGTCAAGGCCGGCCTCGCCGTCGCGATGATGAAGGGCAAGAGCTACCTTTCGGTCGGTTCGTCCGCGATGGGTATCGCCGGCTCTTTCGTGGATGTGGGGTTCTTCCAGGACTATCTGGGCATGGCTCCCGAGAACATGGATATGTGCGAGATCGAGCGCCGCATCGCCGAGGGCATCTACGACGCGGACGAGTACAAGCGCGCCCTCGCCTGGGTCAAGAAGAACTGCCGCGAGGGCAGGGACTACAACCCCAAGGCCATCCAGAAGTCGCGCGAGGCGAAAGACCGCGACTGGGAGTATGTCGTCAAGATGGCGATCGTCATGCGCGACATGATGGCCGGCAATCCGCGCCTGGCCGAGATGGGCTTCGGCGAGGAGGCCGTCGGGCGCAATGCCATCGCGGGCGGCTTTCAGGGGCAGCGCCAGTGGACCGACCACTGGCCGAACGGCGACTTCATGGAGGCGCTGTGCAACTCGTCCTTCGACTGGAACGGGCCCAAGATCCCGCAGATCGTCGCAACCGAGAACGACTCGCTCAACGGCGTGTGCATGCTTCTCATGCATCTTCTCACCAATAAGGCGCAGATGTTCGCCGACGTGCGCACCTACTGGTCCAACGACGCCGTCAAGCGCGCGACCGGCAAGGGGCTCAAGGGCGTTGCGAAAGACGGCATAATACATCTTCTCAACTCCGGCAGCTGCTGCCTCGACGCGGCAGGCGCCATGAAGGAGAAGGGCCGGAGCGTGTTCAAGAACTGGTGGGACGTCACCGAAAAGGATATCGACGCCACGATGAAGGCGACGAAGTGGGTGCCGGCCGGTGTCGAGTATTTCAGGGGCGGCGGCTTCTCGAGCTCGTTCCTGACGCCGGCGAAGATGCCGCTTACGATGGTTCGCATCAGCATCGTAAAGGGGCTTGGCCCGGCGCTGCAAATCGCCGAGGGGTGGTCCGTGTCGCTCGACCCGGACCAGCAGGAGAAGCTCATGCTTCGCACCAACCCCGAGTGGCCCTGCACATGGTTCGTGCCGCGGCTCACCGGCAAGGGCGCCTTCAAAGACGTCTACTCCGTCATGAACGCCTGGGCCGCCAACCATGGCGCGATTTCCTACGGCCACATCGGCGCCGATATGATTACGCTCGCCTCGATGCTCAGGATCCCCGTCGCGATGCACAACGTCCCTGAAGAAGACGTGTACCGTCCCCACTGCTGGGGGCTCTTTGGCGCGTCCGACGACCCTGTGGGCGCAGACTACCGCGCGTGCCGCAACTTCGGCGCCCTCTACGCGACGAACAGGTGAGAGCGGCCGTGGCAGCAAAGGACGGGTCCGGACCATGCCGCGCGTAGCCAAGGCCGCGAAGAAGCTGGCGTTCGTCGTTACCGCCGGCCCGACGCGCGAGCATCTGGACCCCGTCCGCTTTCTGTCGAATCCGTCGACGGGCAGGATGGGGTTCGCCGTCGCGCGCGCCGCGGCCGGGCGCGGCCACGACGTGACGCTTGTCGCCGGCCCGGTCTCGCTCAAGACTCCGAAGGGCGTGCGGCGCGTAAAGTCGGA
>JAZQBR010000214.1:0-29757 GCA_045545855.1 Kiritimatiellia bacterium
GCGGCGACTGGGACGCGACGCGCGACGAGGCCTATCGCCGGCTGCGCGAGCGCTTCGAGAAGGCGCGCGGCGAGTTTACCGCCGCGCTCGCCGGCCGCGCGCCGGAGGGCTGGCCGCGCGTTAGCGTGCTCGTCCGTGCCAGAAACGACGAAGCTTTCATCGGCCGCACCCTCGACGGAATCTTCTCGCAGAGCGTGCCGCCTTTCGAGGTGATCGTATGCGACGACGCGTCGACCGACTGCACGCGCGAGACGGCCGCGCGATATCCGGTCAGGTTCTTCGAGCGCCCTGCGGGCCCCTACAAGCCGGGGCGCACGCTCAACGCGCTTGTTCGCGAGGCGAAGGGCGATGTAGTCGTCTTCGACAACTCCGACGCAGTGCCTCTCGACCCGTCATGGCTTCGCGAGCTCGTCCGCCCGCTTCTCGGCGCCAGAAACGTGTTCGCTTTCGCGAACCAGCTGCCGCGCCCCGACGCGCAGATGCTCGTCAGAAAGGATTCCGGGCGGGCTTTCGGCGACGGACGCGTCCAGGCCGGCTGGAAGTTCTTCTTCTCGCTGGCCAGCTCCGCCACATGGCGGCAGAATCTCGTCGACGTGCCGTTCGACGAAAAGGTGCAGTATTCAGAGGATGTCGAATGGGCATGGCGAAACTCGCGGCGCGCCGAAGATCCGATCAAGGTCGTGTACTGCCCTGACTCGCATGTAGAGCATTCCCACAATTACACTGTCAGGCAGTTGTGGAAGCGTTTTCGCGGCGAGGGCGCGGCCGACCGGACGATATTCGGGGCCGCACCTTCTCTCGTGCGCGAGCTCGCCGGCGCCGCGCGGGAGACGCTGCGCGACTGGGTCTACCTCGCCGCGCGTCCGCGCGGGTGGCTTGAAGCGCCGGCCGCGCCCGTCCGCCGCCTCGTGCAGCACTTGGCGCACTGGACTGGCGCGAGGCGGCAGGGTTGCGCGCGGCGGCAGGATATGGTACAATATCCGCATCAGCAATGAAAGGAGAATCAATGATCAAGAATCTGGAAGGCAAGGTCGCGATAGTGACTGGCGCAGCGCGCGGGATTGGTGCCGCAATCGCCAGGCGTCTGGCCGCGGCCGGCGCGTCGGTCGCGATATGCGACCTCAAGGCCGAGTGGTGCGACGAGACGGTCAAGGCTCTTGAAGAGCTTGGCGTCAAGGCGAAGGGCTATGGCGTCAACGTAGCGGCGTCGGCCGAGGTCGACGCGTGCGTGAAGGCGGTTCTGGCCGACTTCGGCAAGGTGGATATAATGGTGAACAATGCCGGCATCACGAAGGATGGTCTTCTGATGAGAATGTCCGACGACGACTGGGACGCCGTCATCGACGTCAACCTGAAGGGGACGTTTCTCTTTACGCGCGCGGTCGCCCGCCCGATGATGAAGAACAAGGCCCCCGACGGCACGCAGCTGGGCGGTTCGATCATAAACATCGCCTCGGTTGTCGGCATCATGGGCAACGCGGGGCAAGCCAACTACACCGCTTCGAAGGGCGGGGTTATCGCGCTCACAAAGACCACGGCCAAGGAGCTCGGCTCGCGCAACATACGCTGCAATGCCGTCGCCCCAGGCTTCATACAATCGAAAATGACCGATGTTCTGCCTGAAGACGTTCGTAAAGCGTATATGGAGACGATACCTCTCAAGCGCTTCGGGACTGTCGACGATATAGCCAAAGCGGTCGCGTGGCTCGCAGGCGACGAGTCGGCGTACGTGACGGGCCAGGTTGTATCCGTCAACGGCGGCATGATAGGCTGAAGAGACCGAGATAAAAAAAATCAAATACCCCCTTGCGCCCGCGCGCAGAATATAGTACAATACACACACCAACAAACGAAGGAGAAATTCAAATGGCAGGAAAGCTTGAAGATCGCGTAAGAGACATCATTGTTGAACAGCTTGGCGTCAATGCCGAGCAGGTTACGCCCGATGCGTCGTTTATCGACGACCTTGGCGCCGACTCGCTCGACAGCGTCGAGTTGATCATGGCGTTCGAAGAGGAGTTCGGTGCGGCGATTCCCGAAGAAGACGCCGAGAAGCTCACCACGGTGGGCAAGGTTGTCGACTATTTGAAGTCGAAGGGCTACGGCGACGACGGCTCCGCTCCGGCGAAGTAAGAAGTCCGCGTCATTCGAGACAGACCCGGCGGGGGCGCTAGAGGCGCCTTCGCCGTGCGTTTTTTTGTTCCTCCCGGCCGGCTTGCAATCCTTAGCCTGTCAAATTTTTCAAATTTCGTCCCCACAGGCGCGCAAATTTATGATATAATATGCGTCCACTTGACAAAGTGCAAGTGGGTGAATTGTATACTGGAGAGATATGTCCAACGCCAAGAAAGCTTCCAAGAAGGACGGCAAGAAAGATACGAAGGGCGCGACGGCCAAAAAACCGTCGAAGAAGACCCGTCAGAACAAGGCCGAGGTGGAGACCCCGGAGGTTTCGCCATTGGATGGCGAGGCCGCTGATGGTTTTGGCGACTATCTGCCCGATCAGGATATGCCGTTGCCGGATTTGGGCGATGACGATCTGCCGCTTGACGACGAGGAGCTTTTAGACGAGGCGCTTGACGCCGACAAGCTCGTGGCCGAGGTCGAAAAGGGCGAGAACCGCGAGGACGAAGATGTTGAAGACGACGGCCTTTCGTCCGCCGAGCCGCTACCCAGCTTCGCGACCGACGAGGATGTGTCGGCCGACGCCGAGGCCGTGCTGCCGTCGATGGAGGGCATGTCGATTCTGCGCGAGACGGAGCTGAACGACGTCATAAACGACGTGAAGCGCCGAAGCGAGGCGAACGGCGGCTACATCACCTACGAGGAGCTGAACCAGATACTGCCGCAGTCGATTGTCGACGCGATACAGTCCGACCGGTACCTTAAGATTCTCGAGGCTCTCGGCGTGCAGGTTCTGCGCGAAGAGGATGTAAAGAAATTCATCGAGGCGAAGAACCAGAAGACGACCGACCCGAAGGCCCGCGCGGCCGAGATGATCGAAGACCCGATCAGGATGTATCTTCACCAGATGGGCCAGGTGCAGCTTCTGTCGCGCGATGAAGAGGTCGACATCTGCCAGACGATCGAAGACGCCGAGGTGAAGACCAAGGATATGTTCAACCGCTTTCTGTTCGCGCCGCCCATGTACGCGAGCCTCCTCGACAAGCTCGAGGGCCAGGGTGAGCGGTTCGACAGGATAGTGACCGACAAGTTCGACGAGAAGCGAGACGCCTACATGGCCCTCATACCGGGCTTCAGAACGCAGATACGCGATGTCGAGGAGCGTCTGAAGATTGCGAGTTCTAAGTACCTCTCGGTCATCGCGTCGACCAAGGCGTCGCCTGCCGCGCTGCGCAACGCCGAGAAGGATCTCGCCGACGCGCGAGCGGCTCTCAAGCAGACTTTCATCGACCTCAGCTTCAAGCAGAAGGTTCTCGAGACGCTCTGCGCTGATGCCGACGAGCGCATATACCTGCCGTACAAGCGCCTCGTCGGGCGCCAGGCCGAGCTTCTCACCTCGAAGGCGTCGAAGAGGCGCGACAACGAGCTGGCGGCGCTTCGCGAGAAGATGTCCAAGCTCGAGGCTCTCTTCGGCATGCCGCCTGCTGAGTTCATGACGACCTTCACCGAGCTTCGCACCATCCTCAAGAAGGGTCAGATCGCCCGCACGAAGATGGTAGAGGCCAACCTGAGACTTGTAATCTCGATCGTCAAGAAGTACATGAACCGCGGGCTCAGCTTTCTCGACCTCATCCAAGAGGGTAACACCGGCCTCATGAAGGCGGTCGAGAAGTTCGAGTACAAGCGCGGCTACAAGTTCTCGACATACGCGACGTGGTGGATTCGCCAGGCCGCGACGCGCGCTATTGCGGATCAGGCCCGCACGATTCGCATACCGGTGCACATGATCGAGACCATCAACAAGTTGATGCGCGTGCAGAAGAAGTTGATCCAGCGTCTAGGCCGCGAGCCGACCGAAGCGGAGCTTTCCGCCGAGATGGCGATACCGGCCGACCAGGTGAGGACCGTCAGGCGCATGGCGCAGCAGCCGATATCGCTGCAGTCGAAGGTCGGCGACAACGACGATGCGCACTACGGCGATTTCATACCCGACGTGAACAGTGAAAACCCGTTCGAGGTTACCGAGGGTCATCTCCTGAAAGAGCGGCTGAGGGAGATACTGGGGACGTTGACGGACCGCGAGCGCCAGGTCGTGGACTTCCGTTTCGGCCTTACAGACGGCTACAGCCGCACGCTTGAGGAGGTAGGCCGCCTCTTCAACGTCACCCGCGAGCGAATTCGCCAGATCGAGGCGAAGGCGCTCAGAAAGCTCCGCCATCCGAGCCGCATGAAGTCGCTGGGCGACTTCAGGGCGTCGTGACCGCGGCCTGTCGCCGGGCGGGGCGAAAGAACGAAGAAAAGACGAAACAAAGAAAAGCAAGAAAAGAAAAAAGAAGAAACAGGAAGGTAAACAAATGGTATTCAAGAATATAGCGGCGCTCTTTCAGGGCGAAAACCTCGTACCCGTGCTTATCGTGGCTGTGGCGGCGTTTCTGCTGGGCCTCGTGGTCGAGATGCTCGTATGCAAGATGACATGCGGCAAATCCGGCAAGTGCGGGGCGAAGAATCCGGCGGAGCGCGGCCAGACGCCGCAGCCCCGCGAGATGAAACCCGAAAAGCGCCATCCCGCCCCGGCCGACGGCTCCATAGAGATTTACGTCGGCAATCTCAGCTACGATCTTACAGAAGACCAGCTCCGCAAGGAGTTCGAGGCCTACGGCAAGGTCAACTCGGCGAGAATCATCACCAACCGCTACAACAACAAGTCCAAGGGCTTCGGCTTTGTGCACATGCCCAACCGCGCCGAGGTCGACGCGGCTGTTGCGGCGTTGAACGACAAGGAGATTCTCGGGCGCAAGCTCAAGTGCAACGAGGCCAAGAACGTCGACTGACGCCGGGACCGGATAAAAAGAAGGAAAGTGCCATGTCAAGCGCGCTTGTAGTTCTGGCTAATGGCTTTGAAGACATCGAGGCCGTGACGGCCATAGACGTCCTTCGCAGAGGCGGGGTGGATGTGGTCACCGCGTCCATTCACGACGGGCTCAACGTCGAGGCCGCTCATGGCATCATGATGCGCGCTGACGAAAAGCTCGCCGATGTCGCAGACCGCGACTTCGACGCGATCGTTCTGCCGGGCGGCGGGCTCGGCACCGAAAACCTCAAAAAATGCGAGGCTGTGCTGGATCTCGTCCGTCGACAGAAGGACGGGGGGCGGCTCGTCTGCGCGATATGCGCGGCCCCGACCGTGCTCGCGGCGGCGGAGGTTGTCGACGAGCGGCGGCATGTAACGTGCTACCCGAGCTGCAAGGGCGAGATGCCATGCAGGGTCGCCGACGTCCCCGTGATCGAGGACGACGGCATTATCACCGGCCAGGCGCCCGGCGCGGCGCTTCTTTTCGCCCTTGTGGTGCTGAAAGCCCTCGAAGGCGAAAGGATGGCCCGCAGAGTCGCCAACGGCATGGTGACCGATTTGCTCTAAACACCCACACCGAAAGGAAAACGAAAATGAATACATCCATTATTTCAGGAATAGCCGCCGCGCTCTTGTCGGCCGGCGCCGCAATCGGCGCGACATCCACCCCGAAAGGTTTTACCGACGACATGGCCGCCGGCCTCAAGGACGCGAAGGAGTCTGGCCGGCTCGTCTACGCCTGCTTCTCCGGCAGCGACTGGTGCGGCTGGTGCAAGAAGCTCGAGAAGGAGGTTCTCTCCAAGCAGGAGTTTCTGGACGGCGTTGCCGCCGATTACGTTCTCGTCTATATCGACACCCCGTCGAACAAGGCTTTGCTCAGCGAGAACGCGAAGGTGCAGAATCCGAAGCTCGTAGAGAAGTATGATATACACGGCTTCCCGACGGCTCTCGTGCTTGACGCCGAGGGGCAGACCGTCGCCCGCACGGGCTACAGGCGCGGCGGGGCTGCCGGTTATGTCAAGCATCTGAAGGCGCTCAAGAAGAATGCCGCCGAGATCAGGGCGACGCGTGCCGAGATAGAGAAACTCGAAGCGAAGCTCGAGAAGCTCGAGAATGAGGAGTAGTCTCCTCGCGATCGCTCTTGCGGTGAATCTGACCTCGGTCGCGACCGAGGTCAGTTTTCTTCTTGCCTACGACCCCAACCATCCGGAGGAGCCGTCGACCAGGCGTATAATCGAACTCGCGAAGACGACACCCGGGCTCGAGCCCGTAAAATGGGGAGGACTGCGCCTGCCCGGCGCCGGCGGACGCTCAACATTTCTTTTGAGCCTTGCGGCGAAGACCGCCCCCGACGTGTACAAGGCGTGGTTTCACATACTGAGGCATGATGTCGACCAGGGTTTCGTCTATCCGCTCGACGAGTGGGTGGGCCCGAACGAATCGCCCGTCGACCTTTGGGACATGGTGCGCACTTCGAACGGGCACGTATGGGCATTGCCGACGCCGGGCGTGGCGTATTACGGCATAGTCTACAGAAAGGACTTCGTCGCCGGCGCAGGGCTTGACCCGGAGAGTCCGCCGCGCACATGGAGCGCCTTTCGCGAATGGTGCGAACATCTTCGCGCGCCCGGCCGCCGGGCGTTCGCGATCGAGAACCGGCCCTGGGGGTTTCTTCCATGGGTGCAGTCCGCCGGCGGCGATGTTATTCGCGAGAGCGAGGGCGGCGGATGGGAGTCGTGCTTCGACTCGCCGGCGGCGCTCAAGGCGGCGCACTTTCTCCAGGAGCTGGTGCGCCTCGATGTGGTGCGCTCTCTGCCGACGCTGACAGGCGCCGACGAGGTCGGCCAGCTTTTCGTGAACGGCGAGATAGTCGCCGTCTTCGGCGGCGAAGATCTCGTCCGCCGCCTGACCGATACATACGGGATGGACCCCCTCAACATAGGGCTGATGCCGTTTCCGGCGGCGGACGAGGGTGGTAAGCGGGTGCTGCAGGCCCACCGCCATTTCTACGCGATGAGCGAATGTGCCGGGCGGCGTCCGAAAGAGGAGCGCGACCTCGTCTTCAAGTGCCTGCAGGCGCTCGCTTCGCCGGAACTCGCCGACGAGGAGGTGCGCCGCAATGTCGCCGAGGGGCGCGCGCAGTGGTGTCTGCCGGCGGACCTCGCCCGCCTCGGTTTTGCCGACGAGCTCGCGGCGGTGCCAAAGGGGATACGCGAGATGTACGACGAGCTCGCGAAGGGCGAGATCGCGGCGGTCACCGAGCCGTGGGTCGGGTTCTGGCAGGGTGCCAGCGATCTCGTCCAGAGGCGTTTTCTCGGCATTCTTCTGTCGGATGCCGGCAGGGAGCTTGATTGTGCTGCGGCGCTTAGGTCGATAACCGAGGACGCGAACAGGGGGCTGATGTTTCAAAGCGACCTCGGCGATGTCGAGCGGTCCCGCCCTTTTGCCCGCGTCATTCTGGGCGTGGTACTCGCGTGCAGCATCATCGCCGGCTGGCTCGTCTGGCGCTCGGGCCGCCGTCGCCGCGCCTCTCTGCCGCCGGAACCTGTCGCGGGCGCGCCACGCCGCCGTCTCGCGCCATGGCTGTTTCTCGCCCCTGCGGTTCTCTCGATTCTCGTCTGGAGCTACTACCCGCTCTTTCGCGGCGCGTTCATGGCTTTTCAGGATTACCATATAGTCGGCTCTGCGAAGTGGGTCGGCCTCGACAATTTCATTCGCGTCGCGACCGACCCAGGCTTTTGGGCCGCCTGGCTTCGAACCTTTCAATATGTCGCCACGACGCTTCTGCTGGGCTTTTTGACGCCGATATTCCTCGCGCTCATGCTCTGCGAGATACCGAGGGGCAAGATCGTCTTCAGGTTTCTCTACTTCCTGCCCCATCTGACGAGCGCGCTTGTCGTGACGCTTTTGTGGAAGCTCATGTTCGACCCGACCGAAAACGGGCTTTTGAACCAGCTTTTGGCGTCCGTCGGCGTTTCGCCGCGCGCGTGGCTGCTCGATCCGGCCTGGGCCATGACGTGCTGCATACTGCCCGGCGCGTGGGCCGGGGCCGGCATAAGCTCGCTCATCTACATAGCCGCGATCGAGTCGCTGCCGCGAGACTATTACGAGGCGGCGGCGATAGATGGCGCGGGTTTTTTCGCTCGCTTTCGCCATGTGACATTCCCTCAAATCGCTCCTTTGATGGTCATCAATTTCGTCGGCGCGTTTATTGCCGCCTTTCAGGGGATGGGCTCGATCTTTCTTTTGACGTTCGGCGGCCCCGGCGACGCTACTCAGGTGCTGTCGCTGCAGATTTGGAAGGAGGCCTACAACAACCTGCGCTTTTCGACGGCGACGACCATGGCCTGGTTTTTGGGCGTGGCGCTTATAGGCTTTACCTATCTGCAAATACGCCTGCTGCGCCGCGTGGAGTTTCGCCAGGCCGCCGCCAACTGACGGAATAGAGGTAGTGCTTTCTTTCTCGGCGGCGATTTGGTATAATTCCCACATCTCGCCTGGATAGGCGGTATGACACGACCCTGCGACGCGAAACTTCGCGAAGCGCGATAAAAAAGCAAGGAGGCGGCAATGGCTATGACAGATATTTTTAAAGTGGACGAAGCCAAATGCGTCAAATGCGGCGCATGCGTTCGTGATTGTGCCTTCCGGGCGCTGAAGATGGATGACGGCGCGCCGCGCATGGCCTATTCGGACCGTTGCATGAAGTGCCAGCACTGCCTTGCTGTATGCCCGACAGGTGCCGTCATTTTCGACGGCAAGCGCCCTGAGGACTCGCTTGCGACGGCCGGCCTGCCGCTCCCGAGCCTCGAATCTGTCGAGAACTGGCTCCGTACGCGCCGTTCCATGCGCCGCTTCGCCGCAGCGGATGTCGATCGTGCGACGCTTTCGCGCATTCTCTCTACGCTCGGCAACGCGCCAACCGGCTGCAACGCGCGCTCTCTCACGTTCACATGCTTTCCGACGCGCGAGTCGATGGATGGCCTTCGCCGCGGGTTCATATCGGCGATCGAGCATCACCGCGACGGGACGAAGCTTCTGCCGCGATGGCTGGCCGTGCCGGCGATACGGCTGCGCAGGGGCGAGGATGATATGTTCTTTCGCGGGGCGAGCGGAATGCTCGTCGTCTCGTCTGATGATACCGCGCCAGGCGTGACCACGCCGCTCGAAGACGTGACAATCGCCTGCGCCCACTTCGAGATGCTTGCGAATGCGGCAGGCATGGCGACATGCTGGTGCGGATTCTTAAAGCTGGTCCAACAAGAAGTACCCGAGCTGCTGGAACAGACGATTGGGCTTCGTCGCACGTCGCCGTTCTACGCGATGCTGTTTGGGCTCCCCGCAGTGCACTATGCGCGCGGCGTCCAGCGCGATTCCTACGCCCGCATCGACTTTCGCGGATAGAGAGCGGCCGATCTGTTTGCCTTCAGCGCTCGTCAATGTGTCCGTCCGGTAGGGGTCGACCACCGGGCGGCCCTTAATTTTTGAAAATTCCCACTTGAAAATTTCGGAGAGAAAGAGAGAAGTTAAAGAAATTCAAAGAGTGGAATTGGAAGAGAGATTAGGGGAAATGAGGTAAAAACAAAGAAAAAGAGGAAGAATTCGAAGAGAAGTGCAGGAATCGGCGGAACAGCCAAATGAAAGCCCAATGCAGTTCGCTGTGGCGGAGCGCGGCAAAATTTGGTATAATAGGCGGCATGTCTGAAACAACCGCAGTTTATCCGGGCACGTTCGACCCGATGACAAAAGGGCATTTCGACCTCATACAAAGGGCGTCGAAGCTCTACGACAGGCTCATTGTCGCCGTCGCGGCGACGAGCTCGAAAGAGCGGGCGATGTTCTCGGGCGACGAGCGGCTCAACATGATTCGCGAAGACGCCGAGAAAGCGGGGCTCGCGAACGTGACCGTCAAGAAGCTCGATACACTTCTCGTCGACTTCTGCCGGCGCGAAGGCGCGAGGGTCGTCATTCGCGGCGTGAGGGTCTACAGTGATTTCGAGTACGAGTTTCAGATGGCGCTTACCAACCGCCGCCTGGCGCCCGAGATAGAGACGCTCTTCATGATGCCGTCCGAGAGTCTCGCGTACGTGACGGCGTCGACGGTGCGCGAAATCGCGAGTTACCGCGGCGATACCGCGCCGTTCGTGACCGAGGCGGTGCAGAGACATTTGAAAAACAAGGAGAACCTGAAGAAATGACAACGATTACAGACGACGTCAAGTACATTGGCGTCAACGACCACGACATAGACCTCTTCGAGGGCCAGTACGTCGTGCCGCGCGGCATGGCCTACAACTCGTATCTGGTCAAGGACGAAAAGACTCTCGTCTTCGACACTGTCGACCAGCGCTTCGGCGAAGCGTGGCTCGCCAATATCAAGGCCGGGATTGGCGGCGTGCCCGTCGACTATCTCGTCGTGCAGCACATGGAGCCCGACCATTCCGCCAACATCGCCCTCTTCGCCGAGCGCTACCCGAAGGCGATTATCGTCGCCAGCGCCCAGGCCTTTACTATGATGAAGAATTTCTTCGGCACCGACTACGCCGACCGCCGGCTCGTCGTCAAAGAGGGCGACACGCTCTCGACGGGCAGGCATGTATTCGCCTTCGTTGCGGCCCCGATGGTCCACTGGCCCGAAGTGATCGTGACGTACGACACGACCGAAAAGATACTCTTTTCGGCAGACGCCTTCGGCAAGTTCGGCGCGAACGACGTCATAGACCCCGAGGGGTGGGACTGCGAGGCGCGCCGCTACTATATCGGGATTGTCGGCAAGTACGGTCCCCAGACGCAGGCGCTCTTGAAGAAGGCGGCCGGGTTGGATATCAAGACAATCTGCCCGTTGCACGGTCCCGTGCTCGCGACTGCCGACGAGATCGCGCACGCGGTCAAGCAGTACGACACTTGGTCGAGCTACGCGGTCGAGAGCCCGGGCGTCTCAATCGCCTACACGTCGGTCTACGGCCACACAAAGGCAGCCGTCATGAAACTCAAGGAGCTCCTCCTCGCGAAGGGGTGCCCGAAGGTCGCTGTGAGCGATCTCGCACGCGATGACCAGCCCGAGGCTGTCGAGGACGCGTTTCGCTACGGCAGGCTGGTGCTCGCGACTACGACATACAATATGGACATCTTCCCCTGGATGCGCCACTTCATCGACCATCTGACCGAGCGCAACTACCAGAACCGCCGCGTTGGCCTGATTGAGAACGGCTCCTGGGCGCCCAACGCCGCCAAGGTGATGAAGGGCATGTTCGAGAAGTCGAAGGGAATCGCTTTCTGCGACACGGTCGTCACAATCAGAAGCGCCCTCAACGCCGCCGGCGAGGCGCAGCTCGCCAAGCTGGCCGACGAAATTCTCGCCGACTGACGCCCGCTGCCGGAGAACGGATTTGAAGGAACGCATAGCGAGGCACGTGGTGGAGCTGCCCAAGAGCGGCATCCGCAGATTCTTCGACATAGTCGCGCAGTCGAAGGACGTAGTCTCGCTAGGCGTGGGCGAGCCCGACTTCGATACGCCGTGGCACATCTCGCGCGCGGCCGTGACGTGCCTGGAGAACGGCGGCACCCACTACACCTCGAACCTGGGTACGCCTCAGCTTCGCCAGGCGATCGCGCGCTATCTCGAAAGGCGCTTCGCAGCCTCTTTCGCGTGGGAGCGCGAGATACTCGCGACCGTTGGCGTCTCGGAGGCGATCGACCTCGCCATCCGCGCGCTCGCGGCGCCGGGCGACGAGATACTCTACCACGAGCCGTGCTTCGTCAGCTATGCCGCTACGATACGCCTCGCGCACGCGATTCCCGTCGCGGTCGAGACGCGTGCCGAGGACGAGTTTCGCCTGACGGTCGATGCGCTCGAGCGTCGTGTCACGCCGCGAACGAAGGCGCTTCTGTTGAACTTTCCGTGCAATCCGACGGGGGCGACGCTCGGCCCCGCCGAGATGGCGGCGATACTTGACTTCTGCGAGCGCCACGACATAGTGCTTCTTGCAGACGAGGTTTATTCTGAGCTCAACTACGAGCTGGACTGCGATGCGCCGGGGGCGGTTCTGCCGTCTTTCGCGGGCTTCGCGCGCCACCGCGACCGCGTGGTGCTGCTTAACGGCTTCTCGAAGAGCTGGGCTATGACCGGCTACAGACTCGGCTACGCGTGCGGACCTCATGACATCATCGACGCGATGATGAAGATTCACCAGTATGGCATAATGTCCGCGCCGACGCTCGCCCAGGCGGCCGGCGTCGAAGCCATGGACTTTGGCGACAAGGACGTCGCGAGAATGCGTCGCGAGTACAGAAAGCGCCGCGATTTCATGGTGCCGGCTCTGAACGCGCTGGGTCTTAAGACTCTAAACCCGAAGGGGGCGTTCTACCTCTTTCCCGACGTGCGCCCGACCGGTATGTCGAGCGAGGTTTTCGCTATGCGCCTCTTGAAGGAATTCGGCGTCGCGTGTGTGCCGGGCGGCGCCTTCGGCCCATCGGGCGAGGGCTTCGTCAGAATGAGCTACGCGACGTCGATGGAGAAGCTCCGTCTCGCCGTAGAGCGCCTTGCGCGCATGCTTAAGTAAGGTCTATGGCTGCTCGCGCTCGACCGAGACCTTGAAGAAGTGAAAGGCCGATGCCGTGTCGCCGACGGCAGTCCAGCTTATCGGCGATGTCGAGATGTCGTTAGCGCCTTTGAGCACGGCTTTGTAGCCTTCCAGATATCCGCTTGCGGGCGTCCACTCAATCGCTGTCGGTACGCCGCCGGCGCCCACCTCGATTTTGGTGAACTTGAGGTGCTTTGTCGCGTCCGTAGGGTTGGTTCTCAATATATATTCCTGCCAGTTGGCGAAGCCGTCGCCGTCAGTGTCGGCGTAGGCGAGCGCCTCGTACTCGGCGGCCGTGCGCGCCGTCTCAGACATATTCGGGAACGCCTCGTCAAGCCATTCGTACGTCACCTCGACCATCGAGCCGCCGTCAGGCACCAAGACCGATGTCGGCTCGTCAGAAGCGGTCGAAAGCTCACCGTCCCACATGAGCGTCAGTTCGCCGCCTGCCCAATCTGCCAGGCATGTGTCCATCGCGGCGACATAATATGTCTCGCCCTGAACTACATCTATAGATACAGCGACGAAGTAGTCGCCCATTTCCGGATCGTTTGGCTCATCATTCCAGTCTAAGCGTTCTAAAGAGTCCAATGCTTCACCGCTGTATATAGCTATGATGGCACTGCCATACCAGTCTTCATCGACGCAATCCGCTTTGAAAGTCATCTGGCCGGAGCCGGGCGCAGTCCACTTGTACCATGTAGTTCTTGGAGTAACATAGTACCTGTTTATCGTATTAGCGGGGTTTTGGGGATCTGGCTCTGTCCATGAGTCTGTGTGGATTGTTGGACCTGGGGAGGGGCTTTCTTCTATTGGCTCCGTCGTGTATCGTCCGTTGTTGGAGATTACTTTTATACCGCTGGCGCCTTCTATCTCGATCGGGTCGGTAAAGTAGTCGCCGGGCGGGGCGTAGGTGAACGGGACCGTGAGCGTCGGGCTCGGGTTCATGCCAGGCTTGAAGGCGCGCACCGAGAGGGTCGTTGTATTGTCGATCGTGATTGTCCCGCCTGTCAGAATCGTACTGCTTGTGTTAGGGGTTGAACCATTGGTCGTGTAGCGTATTGTAGCTCCAGGCGTTTCGCAGGTCACCGAAACTGTTGCTTCGGGATAGAACCGCCCGCCGCTCGACGACACTTGCGGTATCGCAACGGTCTCTAAGTCAGAGAGTGTGATATCCTGGTCGCAGCTGTTGCCGGGGTGCATGTTGCCCGGCCTGTAGGTGTTTTGGACGAAGTTTACCGACTGAGGGTTCGCACTTATGCCTATTGTCGCCTGGAGCGTGCCAGTCTTGGCCGCGTCGGCGCCTTTTGGCGTATACTCCGCGTGCAGGAGAAACGAGTACGAGTGCCCGTCGGTTGACTGCGAGGCCGCCGCCGCCGCGACGTCCATGACAATCGCGTAGATGCCGTTTTCGTCCGTAAACGCCTCGCCGAGCGTCTCGCCGGAGTAGTCTGTCGCCCAGACGCGCGCGCCCGCAGAGACCGGCGTTTTGCCGTCCGATGCGAGCACGCGCCCCGAGACGATATCGCCCGTCTTATCCGGAAAAACGTTGTAGATGATGCTGTTGATGATTGTGTAGTTCTTGCCGTTGAACGGTATTTCGGGCAGGCGGCACCACCCGTCGTCCAAGCCGTTCCAGCCGCCGTTTATGTGGACGCAGAAAGAATTGTCGGCGCTGTAGCCGTAGCCGTCGACGACAATCTCGTGCGCCGGATCGGCGGGGTTTTGGGAGAATATACCCAAAAGCACGGGGTATTTCGCGTCGAGGTTTGAGACGATCAACCGCCTCAACGTCTCTAGCGGAATGCTCGCGTCGGCCTCTACGAAGTACGACTTGGCGCTCTGGTAGCTGAACTCGGTCATCAGCGGGTCGTAGGCGTATTCGCCGTTCGACCAGGCGCCGTCGGGGAGCCAGCGCGTATGCATCGCGACGCTGCAGTCGTATGTGAGCTTGGCGATGGCCGCGATCTCTTCGGCCGTCGCGCCCCCCGCATAGTGAGGATCGTGCTCGTTCGCCTCGGGAACGAGCGGCATATTGGCGTAGTCATATTCGCCGCCATCCGTCCAGAGCGAGCGCGAGAGCCCGTCGATCATGCACGACTTGACGAAGCGCTTGGCGGTGACGGGGTATTCGTGATACCTCATCAGCTGGGCCATCGCGGTCACGACACATCCGCACGGGCGCTTGCCGGGCGTCAGGTAGTTGTAGCAGTCTGTGCCAATGCCAGTGTACATCGAGTTCGTCGTCTGCCCCCACTTTGAGAGCGTGAGCGGCGCGACGCGCACATCTGCGGGAGCGTTCACGCCCGACGCACGCACTTCGGTCGAAGCGAACGCAGTCGCGAGCGCGACTGTAATCAGAAAGCCATTATTCTTCATATTGCATACATTGTCGATATTGCCATTTGTGCCGGCTTGAGACGTCTCGAGACCCAATGCCTCAAATTTCATTCCATATTATATCATATCAGGCGTGGCTTGTGTGCGCAAATCAGCCTACTTCGGATGCAAGTTTTCGCCTATTACCCCCTTGACATACCTACCCGAAGGTATGTATAATATGCGCCGTCTTTTTCCCGGAGAAGGGAGAACGGGCGAAACAAGGAAGCGAAGAAAGAGAAAACATGCCTAGAAGGGCCAAGGTTGAAGCAGAGCGCACACGCGCGAGGATACTCGCGAGCGCTTTGGCGCTTTTCGTGCGCAAGGGGTACGAGTGCACGACCTTCAACGATATTGCCGCCCGGCTCAAGATGACGAAGGGGGCCGTGTACTGGCACTTCGAGTCGAAAGAGGCGCTGTTGATGGCGCTCGTTGACGAAATGTTCGACAAGTTCGAGCGCCAGATAGCCGACATTATGCCCAAGAGCGAGCTGACGTTCGAGGCGGTCGCGGCGACTATGGTCGAGACTGCGCGGCGTTTGGTGGACGACGCGAAGGGGCGGGCGTTCTTCATGCTCATGCGCACGCAGGTCAAGTGGGGCGCCGAGACGATGACGCGGGTAAAGGAAGAGCTCATAACAAACAAGAGGTTCGGGCCCTGGCACGCTTTCAAGCAGGCTGTCGAGAACGACAAGCGCACGGGCCGCGCGCGCCCCGACGCTGACGGCGAGGAGGTGGCGAATATATGTGTCGCCATGTGGGACGGTCTCGTCCAGGGGCGCATAGACGGCTTTCTAAGGACCGACATGTGCCGGACGATAAGGCACGCGTTCGCCGCGGTCTGGTCGTCAGTTTCGACGGGCGCGGCGGTATCGACTCGCCGGCAGAGTGAATCTCAAACACAATCTCAAACAATAAACAAGGAGTAGACATGGCAGGAGCAGCAAAAGCGGTAGGCGCGGCAGTCGCGCAGATAGTTCTGGTGGCGGTGGGCGTCGCCAGCGGATGGATCGCCAAGGATATGTGGCCCAAGACGGATGAAGCGGCAGAGAAGGCCAAAGCCCAGGCCGCCGCGATGGCGGCCATGAAGCAGACGGTCGCGGTGACAAACGCCGAGATGCGCGTCTACAATCTGCCAGAGAGCTTTGTCGCCCACGCCGAGGCCGTGCAGGAGGTCGACCTTCTGCCGCAGGTCGACGGCTATGTCAAGGAGATAAAGTTCAAGGAGGGCGACGTCGTCGAGGCGGGCCAGCTGCTCTACGTTATCGATGACGAGCGCTATCAGGCGGTCGTGAACCAGCGCAAGGCCGACCTTGAGGCGGCCGAGGCAGAGGCGCGCCGCGCCGAGAGATACTTCGAACGTATGCAAAAAGCCGACGAGCGCGGCATAACACAGCTCGAGCGCGACAATGCCGAAGCGTCGTCGGAGAAGGCGAAGGCCGCCGTTTTGCAGGCCAAGGCCAACCTGGTCGTTGCGGAATACGACCTGAAAAAGACTACGGTCACAGCGCCTATATCGGGGCAGATCGGCAAGTCGTCGGCCCACCTCGGCGACTATGTCGCGCCGTCGAAGGGGGCGCTCGCCAAGATAGTCCAGATCGACCCGATACGCGTGAGCTTCCCGCTGACCGACCGCTCCTACATCGCCTGGCGCCAGGCGAAGCTGAAGGGCAGCGACCACGCCTTTCGCATGAGGCTCGTCCTGCCGGACGGCTCGGAGTATGACAAGGAGGGCGAGTGGGACTTCGATGACAACCAGATGTCGCGCGAGACCGCGTCGATCATGATGCGCCTGAAGTTCCCCAACTCAGACCGCCTGCTTATACCCAACAGCTATGTGAAGCTTCTCTGCGACAACAAGGAGCCGCCCAGCTACCCGGCGGTGCCCCAGCAGAGCCTCTTCGACCTGCCCGGCGGCAATCAGGGCGTCTGGGTGCTCAAGGACGACATGACCGTCGAGCAGCGTCCTGTCGAGACAAAGGAGCCGTTCAACGGCTGGACCCCGATTGTGAAAGGTCTCGAGGCCGGCGAGCGCGTCGTCATCTCGGGCACGGCCAAGCTCGGCCCCGGCGTAAAGGTCGCCATTGTCGCGCCGACCTCGAACGACGACATAAACGCCAACCACGTCGCGCCGATATCGGAGTGAGGAGCCGCCAATGAAGCTGACAGTACGGGAGTCTATCGACCAAATCAAGACGTTCTCGCGAACGTTCGTCGAGAGACCGCGCTTTGCCATGGTTATCGCCATCGTCCTGTCGATGGCGGGCATGATGGCGATGTTCAATCTGCCTATCTCGCAGTATCCCCAGCTCACTCCACCGTCGATATCGGTGAACTATTCCTACCCCGGCGCGAACGCAAAGGAGGTTCTCAACACCGTCGCCATGCCTATCGAGGACGAGGTGAACGGCGTCGATGACATGCTCTACATGCAGGGCACGTGCGGCGATGACGGCAGCTACTCGCTCAATGTCTCGTTCGAGGTGGAGTCTGACCGCGATATGGACATGGTAAAGGTGCAGAACCGCGTCTCGCAGGCCGAGGCCAAGCTGCCGGGCGAGGTCAAGCAGCTCGGCGGGCGCATACGCGCGCAGTCGACCGACATGCTCGGGTTTATCGCGATACGCTCGCCAAACGGCACCCATTCGCGGCTGCAGATATCGGACTACATCTACGCGAACATCCAGCCCGTGCTGTTGCGCGTCGACGGCGTGGGCGAGGCCACGGTCTACGGCCCGAAGCTTTCGATGCGCGTATGGCTCGACCCCGCCAGGATGGCGGCGCAGGGCATTAATACCGAAGAGGTTATGGCGGCCGTGCAGCGCCAGAACATCCAAGCGTCGCTCGGCTCGGTGGGCGCGGCCCCGACAGGCGAGCACGCGGCCTTCACGATGTCGCTTCTCGCCAAGGGCAGGCTCATGTCGCCCAAGGAGTTCGACGAGATTGTCATACGCCGCGACGCGAACGGCGGCGTCGTCAAGCTCAAGGATATCGCCCGCACCGAGGTCGGCGAGCAGAACTACATGTTCACCGGCCAGCTCGACGGCGGCAACGCCGTGTCAATCGCCCTGCAGCAGAAGCCGGGCGCCAACGCGATCGCGACGATGGACGCGATACGCGCCGAGATGGACAGGCTCTACGAGTCGTTTCCTGACGACATGACATGGACGATACCTTACGACGCGACGGACTATGTGAGGCGCTGCATCGACGAGATCAAGCTCACGCTCTTCATAACGTTCGCGCTCGTCGTGCTCGTGTGCTATCTTTTCTTGCAGGACTGGCGCGCGACGCTCATACCCTGCATCACGATACCCGTCTCGCTGGCGTCGACATTCATACTGATGGCCTTTCTCGGCTACTCGATAAACATACTGACGCTCTTCGGTCTCGTGCTGGCGATAGGCGTCGTGGTCGACGACTGTATCGTGGTCGTCGAGCGCGTACAGTTTTTGATAGAGACGCGCGGCCTCAACTCGAAGGAGGCGGCCATTCAGGCGATGAGCGACGTAACGAGCGCGGTCATCGCGACGACGCTCGTCCTCCTGGGCATTTTCGTGCCCGTAGGCTTCATGTCGGGCATTACAGGGCGCATCTACCAGCAGTTCTCGGTCACGCTCTCGGCGGCCGTGTGCTTCTCGACAGTCTGCGCGCTTACGCTCGCGCCCGCGCTCTGCTCGCTCATACTGCACGAGTCGCGTCCCTACAGGCACGGGCCGCTAGCGTGGTTCAACTGGGCCGTCAACGCGTTCAAGGGCTTCTTTATCAAGCTCGCCAAGTGGCTCGCGAGCCGCATCTTCCTCGCGCTTGCGCTGCTGGTGCTCACGATTCTGATGACCGTTCAGATGTTCCGCGGCACCCAGACGGCCTTCCTGCCCGAAGAAGACCAGTGCGTCATCTTCGCGTCGATGGAAATGCCCGAGGGCTCGACGCGCGACCGCACGCGCGATGTGTCGCTCAGGGCCGTGGAGGCGCTGCGCGCCGTGCCCGAGGTCGAGAGCGTGCTGACGATTACCGGTTTCTCGATGGTCGGCGGCCGCGGCGAGAACCAGTGCCTTCTCGTCATAGACTTGAAGGACTGGGAGGAGCGCAAGGCCAAGGAACAGAGTGCCACAGCCCTCGTCCAGAGTCTGCAGGGCGTTCTCGCCCAGATACCAGAGCCCAGCTGGAAGGTGTTCATGCCCCCCGCGATACCGGGCCTCGGCATGGCCAACGGCGTCACGGTGCATATACAGGACAAGGGCACCGCCGACCCCGTTCGCATGGACCAGATCAAGAACAAGGTGCTCGCGGCCCTCAACGACAAGACGAGGCACCCCGACATCTTTGTCGCCTACTCTGGCTACAACGCGGTCACGCCCCACCTCAGGTTCAACCTCGACCGCGAGAAGGCCGAAATGTTCAAGGTGCCGGTTGGTACTGTCTACTCGACCCTACAGAACTATCTCGGCTCCAGGTATGTCAACGACGTCAACCTCGGCACCCAGGTCAACCGCGTGACGGTGCAGTCCGACTGGGCCGGCCGCGCGACGCCCGAGGCGGTCGAGAGGCTGTATGTCAGAAGCGAGACCGGCGCGATGGTCCAGATAGGCTCGCTCGGCACGATAACGCGCGAGCTTGGTCCGCGCACGGTCTACACGCGCGACAAGTTCGTCATGAGCTCGATAACGATCCTGCCGATGGAAGGCGCCGCTTCGGGCAAGATCATGAGCGATATCCGCAAGGAGTTCAAAGATCTTCTCCCGGCCGACTACGGCTACGACTGGGCCGACCTTTCCTACCAGGAGCAGCGCAACGAGGGTAGCGCGGTGCCGCTGATTGCGCTCGCGATTCTCTTCGGTTATCTGTTTCTCGTCGCGCAGTACGAGAGCTGGACGATCCCGCTGCCGGTCATGCTTTCGATTTTCGTCGCCGTTTTCGGCGCGCTCTGCGGGCTGAAGTGGTTTGGTATATGGATGACGGGCAATCCCTACCCGCTGTCGATATACGCGCAGCTCGGGCTCGTGCTGCTTGTCGGCCTCGCCTCCAAGAACGCGATTCTTATCGTCGAGTTCGCCAAGGACAAGCGCGAGAATGAAGGCTTTTCGATCGCGGACGCTGCGGGTCTCGCAGCGGGCGAGCGCTTGAGGGCGCTTCTCATGACGGCGCTTACGACCCTTCTTGGCACGTTGCCAATGATGATCGCCACGGGTGCCGGCGCCGCGAGCCGCAACCATCTCGGCACGACCGAGTTTTGGGGTATGTTCGCGTCGGTTGCATTCGGCATACTGCTGGTGCCGGGACTCTACGCGCTCTTCCAGACATGGCGAGAGAGAGTGAAACGCCTGTTTGCGTTTTTCTCTGCGACATCGGCGCGCCGCCGCGCGCTCAAGGCCAGAAAGTGATCTGCCGTGCGACAAACCGTGTCTCGCTGCATACAAGGAGTGAATCAATGAACAAGATAGTCTTTGCCACGAGCGCCGCCGCCATCGCGGGCTGCTGCTGCCTGCCCAAAGTCGGGCCCGACTACGAGAAGCCGGATATCGAAACCCCCGGCCGCGCCCTCTGCGACGCGGGCCTGCCGACGACCAATCTCACAGCCACGGGCGAGTACACCCCCGCCCAGGGCGAGGACGATATCCGCATTGTCGTCACGACGAACGACATCGCCCGTTGGTGGAGCCATTTCGAGGACCCCGTTCTCGCCACTCTGGTCGACGAGGCCATCTCGAACAATATGTCTTACTTGATGGCAAAGGAGCGCCTTGTGGCGAGCCGCTGGGAGCTCGTCGGCGCGTTCTCGGGGTTCTTGCCGCATCTTGACGCCGCCGGCTCTTTCGCCCGCTCGGAGCGCGGCAAGTACACCTCGGCCATGTGGGGCACGGGCCAGAAGATGCACCGCGACACTTTCTCGGGCGGTTTCGACGCCACTTGGGAAATCGACATTTTCGGCGGCACGCGCCGCGCCACCGAGGCCGCGCTGGCCGATGTGCAGGCCGGCCAGTTCAGTCTCGACGACGCGCGCGTTTCGCTTACCGCCGAGGTGGCGAGCCAGTACGTCGCGCTCAGAACGACCCAGCAGCGTCTGGAGGTCGCGCGCACCAACCTCGTTTTGCAGACAGAGACGTACGAGATTCTAAAGTCGCGGCTCGACTCCGGCATTGGCGACGATCTCGCCGTCAGCCAGGCGAAGTACAATGTCGACGAGACGCGCGCCGGCATACCGAGCCTGCTCTCGCGCGAAGAGTCTCTTAAAAACGCGCTCGCGATTCTGGCGGGCTCGATGCCCGGCGAGCTGCATCTCGACCTCGCGGAGTGCCCGCGCCGCGATTGGCTCGTCGAGCCCCGCCGTCTCGCCGAGGCGCCGATCGACCTCATACGCGCGCGCCCCGACGTGCGCGCCGCAGAGCGCCGGCTCGCCGCGCAGGTCGCGCGCATCGGCGTCGCCAAGTCGCTGTGGTACCCGAAACTCTTTCTCAACGGCTCGCTCGGCCTGGAGTCCGTCAAAGCCGACAAGTTCCTCAGGCGCGGCGCGCTTTACGGCTCGCTCGGTCCGTCGGTAAGCTGGCCGATCTTTCAGGGCGGCAGGCTGATCGCCAACGAGCAGGTCGAGGTGGCGCGCACGAGCGAGGCGTGCTACGCCTACGAGTACGCGATCGAGCGGGCCTACGGCGAGGTGTGCGACGCCTACGCCGCCTACACTCAGGAGTATCACCGCTACGAGGCGCTGAAGGGCGCGGTCAAGGCCGCCCAGGACGCCGTCGCCATCTCCAACGACCTCTACAAGAACGGGCTCAGGGACTTTACCGCCGTCATCGACGCGCAGCGTTCGCTACTGCGCCTCGAAGAGTCGCTCGTCGTCTCTCGCGGCGAGATAACCGCAAATCTCATTTCCCTTTACAAGGCGCTCGGCGGGGGTCTCGCCAAGCTTGAGCCATGAACACTCGCGCGTTCGCTGTCGCCGCCGTCGTGCAACTCGCGGCGCTTTCGGCGCCGCCCGCCGCAGGCGCGGCCGTTGAGCGCATCTGGCGCGAAGCGCGTCTGACGCGAGGCAACACGAATGTCGCGAGAGTGCAGCCGGTCGACGACGCGTCGTGGATTTGGCTGCCGGGCGACTCCGGACGCAATTTCGCCGTCTTGAGGTTCCGGTGCGAGTTCGACGTGGCGAAGGGCGACGGCGAACTTGTCTTTGATGTTTCGGCCGACGAGCGGTACTATCTTACGCTTGACGGCGAGTTCGTCTCTCGCGGCCCCAACAGAGGCTCCGTCGAAAACTGGCAGTATCAGACGTACAAGGCCAAGGCGCTCGCCGAGGGCCGCCATGTCATGGAGGCGACCGTGTGGCGGCTGGGCGACAACGCGCCTCTCGCCCAGCTCTCCTGGCGCGGGGGGTTCGTGCTGAAGGCGGAGGGCGCGTACGACGCGAAGCTCACGACCGGCAGGGCCGCGTGGCAGGTGGGGCGCGTCGACGGCCTAAAGCCGATTGGCTCCGGCAACGGAGTATGGGGGACGGGTGCCGAGTTCGAGTGCGCCGGGCCCGGGCTTTTCGTCGCGAAGCCGTCCAAGTGGAGCCGCGCCGCTGTCGTGCGCGGTCCGGCGGGTTTGCGCGGCGGGAGAATGCTCGGCCACAGGACGGGGGGATGGATGCTCTTCGCGTCGCAGTTGCCAGATCAGACCGAGCGTGTTTTCAGGTGCGGCGAGTTTCGCGCGGCGACGCATGACGCCAAGTGGCGGGCCCGCCACGACTATACGGCGGCCGAGACGAACGCCCCCGAGGTGGCGGGTCTGAACGCCGTCCTCGACTACGCGACGCCGTTTACAGTGCCGCCCCACACCCGCCTCCAGGCTGCGTGGGATCTTTTCGGCTACGTCTGCGCGTATCCTGTTTTGCGGACGAAGGGTGGCGCACGCTCGCGCGTCTCGTGGACGTGGACCGAGTCGACCCGCAACGCCGGCGACAGGCGAAAGGGCAATCGCGCCGAAATCGTTGGCAAGTATCTCGACGGCTATGGCGACGTGTTTCTGCCGGACGGCGGAGAGTGCGAGTTTACAACGCCCTGGTTCCGCTGCGGCCGCTGGTGCAGGCTCGACGTGGAGACTGGCGACGAGCCGCTCGTCATTGCCGGTCTCGAAATGATCGAGTCGCGGTATCCGCTGGAGGTCGAGGGCGGGTTCTCAGCGCCTGACGACCCGACCATACCGGATATCACCCGCATCTGCACACGCGCGATCGAGATGTGCTGCCACGAGATGCTCTTCGACTGCCCGTACTACGAGCAGCAGATGTACCCCGGCGATTCGCGCATACAGATGAACGTTCTCGCCGCGATGACGCGCGACGACCGTATGACAAAGCGCGCGATTGAGATCTTCGATCTCGCGACTCGCGACGACGGCATGTGCCCGATGAACTATCCGACGCGCGGCGTGCAGGAGTCTGGCACATACACGCTTTGCTATCTTCTGATGTTTGGCGACTACGCCATGAACCACGCAGACCGCGAATGGCTAAGGGCGCGTCTGCCCGGCATGAGAAAGTCGATGGCGGCGATGGAGCTTTGCGAGAACGCCGACGGGCTTCTCGAAAATGTGCCCGGCTGGTGCTTCATCGACTGGGCGACCGGCTGGAACCAGAACGGCACGCCGCCCGGGGCGCAGTATGGCGAGGGCGTGAACGCCGAGGTGAATCTCTTCTGGTCGCTCGCCATGAAAAGCGCCGCGACCGTCGAAAGCGCTCTCGGCAACGACCTTCAGGCCGAGTACTGGCTCCGCCGGCGCGAGGCGCTCTCGCGTCGCATAGTCGAACGCTTCTGGTGCGAAGAGCGCGGGCTTCTGGCCGACACGCCCGCCGCCCGCAGCTTCTCCGAGCACGCCCAGGCTCTCGCCATAGTTGGCGATGTGCTGCCGCCCGCCAAGGCGGAGACCGCCTTCCGCCACCTCGTCGGCGATCCGGACCTGGTGCGCACGACGGTTTATTTCGACTACTACCTCTTCGAGGCTTTCTTCAAGATGGGGCGCGGCGACCTGTTTCTCAAACGCCTCGACCTCTGGCGCGAATATGTCGATCTCGGCGTCACGACGCTTTTGGAGTGCCCCGACACGGGCAAGAACGGGCAGAACGAGGCTCGCAGCGACTGCCACGCCTGGGGAGCCCATCCGCTTTGGTACATGTCCGCCGGGCTCGCCGGCATAAAGCCGGCGGCGCCGTTTTTCGAGCGTGTGGAGGTCGCGCCTTGCCCGGGCGGTCTCGCCGAAGTGATTGCCGCGAGGCCCCATCCAGCAGGTATGGTCGAGGTCGACCTCAAATTCGAGGACGGCAAGGCCCATGGTACGGTCGATACGCCCGTCCCCGGCGTGTTCAGGTACGGCGGCTTTGAGACGATTCTTCAAAAGGGGGTAAACAAACTATGACGGCTAGGCACATTCTTGCCGCGTTCGCCGCGGCGGTTTCGCTCGCCGCTTCGGCGGCGGCGCCAAAATACGTGTTCCTGTTCATTGGCGATGGGATGTCCACGCCGCAGCGCATGATCGCGGACGAGTTTTCGCGCAAGGCCGGCAAGGGTCCGCTCGCCATGAACACGATGCCGCACCAGGCGACTACGCGCACCTGCTCGGCGACATCGCTCGTGACCGACTCGGCCGCCGCCGCCACCGCGATCGCCTGCGGCGTCAAGACCTACAACGGGGCGATTGGCGTGGACCCGGCCGGCAAAGCGGTCGAGTCGTGCGCCGTCTCGGCCAAGAAAGCCGGCAGAAAGGTCGGCATAATCTCGACCGTCACGATAACCCACGCGACGCCCGCCGGCTTCTACGCCCACCGCGCGAACCGCGGCGAACTGTACGGCATCGCCATCGACCTCGCGAACTCCGGCTTCGACTTCTTCGCCGGCGGGGGTCTCGACTACGCCTACAAGGACAAGCGAGCCAAGGACTTCGCGAAGTACGGCCACGCCTATCGCTACGCCGAGTCTCAGGGTTATCATATAGTAAAGACGCGCGAAGAGTTCCTCTCTCTCAAGCCGGGCTGCGGCAAGGTGCTGACGCGCTTTACAAACGGCGCGCTCGAGAACTCGATCGACGCCGACCCGGCCCAGCCCACGCTCGCCGAGCTCGTCTCAAAGGCGGCGGAGGTTCTTGACGGACCCGAAGGCTTCTTCATAATGGCCGAGGGCGGGCGCATCGACTGGGCCGGCCACGCGAACGACGCCGCGACGAATCTGCGCGAGGTGCTCGCGCTCGACGATGCCGTAAAAGCCGCGCTCGCCTTCCAGGCCGCACACCCTGGCGACACGCTTGTCGTAGTCACCGGCGATCACGAGACCGGCGGCATGTCCATGGGCTTCGCCGGCACGGGCTACGCCCTCTACTTGGAGCGCCTCGCCGGCCAGACGATGAGCGTAGGCAGGTTCGAGCACGATGTCGGCAAGCTCTACGGCAAGCGCCCGGATGTCTCCTTTGACGAGGTTAAGCCGCTCATCGAAAAGGCTTTCGGCTTAAGATTCGCCGGCGACGGCAGGAAGGACCCGATGGTTCTGACGCGCGAAGAGTTCAAGGAGATCAAGGCGGCCTTCGACCATGACGCCGAGTATCACAAGGCGCGCGTCCAGGAGAACAAGGCTTACGACGGCGAAAAGAAGTATTTGCTGGGCGGCGCGTGCAGGCTTGTAGTCTCCCACAAGGCCGGCATCGGCTGGAGCTCCGGCTCCCATACCGCGATGCCGGTTGTTACGAGCGCCAAGGGCCCTGGCGCCGAGCGCTTCAGTGGCTTTCTCGAGAATGCCGAAATTTCAAGAATATTCAAGTCGATGTACGGCGAATGATCGGCCGGGTTCTAGCGTTCGCCGCGCTCGTCGCGGCCTCTGCTGCGCTTGTGCTCGCGCCGGGGCCGCGTCCGCTCGTGCCGGGCGACGGCGCGCGGAAGGTCGTCGCCAAAGTCGTCTCGGTTGACGATTCGGGCGTAATGACTCATGGGCTTGTCGATTTCGGTACGGAGCGTCTTGTCGTGCGCCTCGGCGACGGCTCGGAACGAATGGCCTATAACGAGCTTCGCGGACAGCTTGAGCTTGACAAGAAATTCCAACCAGGCGACTCGGCCGTTGTCTCGGTGGCGTCCGCCGGGGGCGATGCCGCGCTCGTCGCCGTCGATCATTGGCGGCTTTTCTGGGTCGCGATTCTCGTCGCCTGCTTCGCAGCGTTTCTATGCTGGTTCGGCCGATGGCAGGGCGTCAGAACTCTCTTCACGTTTTTCTTCAGCTGTCTGGCAGTCTGGAAGTTTCTCGTCCCGGCGGTTCTCGCCGGCTGGAGCGCGAGCTGGGCTGCATTTCTCTCTGTCGCTCTTCTGACGGCGGTGATCGTGTTCATGGTCGCCGGCCTCACGCGAAAAGGGCTCGCCGCATTTGCGGGTTCCATGCTTGGTGTCGTCGCCTCGCTCGCGCTCGTCGACTTTTTCGCCGGCGTCATGCGCGTAAACGGCGCGACAATGCCTTTCGCCCAGCAGCTGCTCTATTCGGGCTGTCCCGGGATGGATCTTTCTGACATCTTCTGCGGCGCGGCGATACTCGCCTCGTCCGGCGCGGTAATGGATCTCGCGATGGATATCGCCGCCGGCATCGAGGAGGTTAATCGCCACAATCCGGCCCTCGGCTTTCGCGAGCTCGCGGCCTCGGGGCTGCGCATCGGCCGGGCTGTCGTCGGGACTATGGCTACCACGCTTCTGCTCGCCTATTCCGGCGGCTATCTCACATTGCTCATGAAGTTCGCCGCAGAAGGGGTGGCCCCCGCCGATTTTATCAATTCCGGGCTGGTCGCCGCCGAGATTGTGAAGACGCTCGTCGGCAGTTTCGGTCTCGTCATGGTGGCGCCGTTCACGGCGGCGGCCGCGGCTTTCGTCTTTTCGCGCCGCGCGCGCCCGCCGCGCACCGCCGCCGGTTAGTGGGCTTCGAGCCAGTTGCGCCCGACGCCTATGCCGACATCGAGCGGCACGCCGAAGTCGATGGCTGTCGTCATCTCCCGGCGCACGATTTCTTTCACGCGCTCGACCTCCTCCAGCGGCGTGTCGAAGAGAAGTTCGTCGTGTATCTGCAGAACCATCTTCGTCCTGAGCCCCTCGTCGGCCAGCGCGCGCGAAACCTTGACCATCGCGACTTTTATGAGATCGGCCGCAGACCCCTGGATTGGTGTGTTTATGGCGTCGCGCTCCGCCGCCTGGCGCGCCGTGGCGTTGCGCGAATCGATGTCGCGCAGAGTGCGCCGCCTCCCGAGCACCGTCGTCGCGTAGCCTTTCGCGCGAGCCTTGGCGATCGCTTTTTGCATATACTCTTTCACCCTCGGATATTGCTTGAAGTACGTCTCTATGAGAGAAGCCGCCTCCTTGCGCGGCACGTTGAGCCTCTGCGCGAGCCCGAATGACGATATCCCGTAGATAATCCCGAAGTTGACCATCTTGCATTTCGCGCGCTGCTCGTCCGTGACGAAAGCGGGCATTATATCGTATACGCGGCTCGCCGTCTCGCGGTGAATGTCGGCCCCGCTTCTGAACGCCTCTTTCATCGTCTCGTCGCCCGAGAACGCCGCCATCAGGCGAAGCTCGATCTGCGAGTAGTCGGCCGAGATTATCACGTGCCTGTCGTCGCGCGCGACAAAGGCGCGGCGTATAAGCCGGCCGCGTTCGGTGCGTATCGGTATGTTCTGAAGGTTCGGGTCGGACGAGCTCAAACGCCCCGTTTCGGTGAAAGCCTGCGCGAAGGTCGTGTGCACCCTCTCGTCGGCGTCTATGAGTGCAGGCAGCTTGTCGACATACGTGGACTTGAGCTTGGTGCAGGCGCGGTACTCCAATATCTTCGATATTACGGGATGTGCGCCCGCAAGTTTCGACAGCGATTTCTCGTCCGTCGAATAACTGCCGGTGGTCGTCTTCTTTATTCCTTCCGCCGGCAGCGCCAGTCTTTCGAAGAGCAGCGCCGAGAGCTGCTTGGGGCTGTCGGGGTTGAAGCCCGGCTCGGCGCAGGCGAGTATCTCCTGCTTCAGGGCGAGTATCTCGCGGTCGAGCTCGCGCCCGTAGTCGCGAAGGGCGGCGACGTCTATCCTTACGCCGGTGCGTTCCATGTCGGCGAGAATCTTGACGAGCGGCTCTTCGGCCTCTTCGAGCGCCTTGAGCGCACCAGCCTCGGCTACTCTCGGTCGAAGCGCGTCGTCGAGCCTGAGAGTCGTGTCGGCGTCCTCTGCCGCGTAGTCGAGAATCTGTTGCGGCGTGAGCGCCGCCATCGACAGCTGCTCTTTGCCGCGCTCCTTCTCGCCGATCAGCTGAGTGATGGGTATCGGCCTGTAGCCGAGCGTCTGCTCGGCGACGGCGTCCATGCCGTGGCGCGCGGCGGCGTCGAGGCAGTAGTGCTCCAGCATGGTGTCGCGCGGTGTCGAGGCGAAGCCTATGCCGTAGCGGTGCAGAACCGAACGGTCGAATTTCACATTGTGGCCGACGAATGTCTTCGACGCGTCGGCGAAGAGCGGACGGAACACGTCCACCTGGTCAGCCGTCACATACCACGCCCGGCCCGGCGCGACGGCAAAAGAGAAGCCGACCATTTTGCAGAAATGCGCCTCTGTCGACTCGTGGCCGTCGAAGGGCGCAGTCTCGGTGTCGAAGGCGATTCTGTCGTGCTTCATGAGTTCCGCGAGAAGTTCGCGTGCTTCGTCTTCGGTCGTTGCCAGCCTGTAGTCGTGGGGAATGTCGGCGAGGGTTTTGAGGCCGGGGCCTTGCGGACCGTCGCCGGCGCCGCCCGGCGCCCGCTCCTGCTGCGCGTCAGGCTCTGGCGGCGGCACTGCGCCGGACCCGCCCAGGTCGAACGCCTTCGCGAGGCGGTTCAGCTCGAATTTCGCGCACACCGCCGCCAGCTTTTCGCGGTCTACGCCGTCGAGCCGGTACGCGGCCCAGTCGGGTTCTATCGGCACATCGGTGCGAATCGTCGTCAGAAACTTCGACATTTTCGCGTCTTCCCGCCCGTTGCGGACTTTTTCGGCGAGCTTGCCCTTGAGCTTGGAGATGTTTTCGATTATGCCTTCGACCGAGCCGAAGCGCGATAGTAGGTCTGAGGCTGTCTTCTCGCCGACGCCGCGCACGCCTGGTATGTTGTCGGAGGCGTCGCCCGCGAGCGCCAGGTAGTCGATCATCTGGCGCGGCTCGCTCAGCTTCCAGTGTTCGCACACTCCCGCCTCGTCGTATATCTCGACGGCATCGCCCGCGTGCGCGGGGCGGTAGAGCTTGATACCGGGTCTGACGAGCTGGGCCGCGTCTTTGTCGGGTGTCGCCATATACGTGTCGAAGCCGGCCGCGGCCGCTTTTACCGCGAGCGTGCCCATCACATCGTCTGCCTCGAAGCCGTCGATTCTCACTACGGGTATCTTCAGCGCCTCGGCGAGTTCGAAGGCGTAAGGTATCGACTTCGCGAGATCTTCGGGCATTTTCTCGCGTTGCGCCTTGTATGGCGGATACGCCTCGTGACGGAACGTCGGCCCCCCGGGGTCCATTGCCAGAACCGCGTGGGTCGGGTGCTCGCGCTTCAGTATTGATTGCAGGCCGTTAGCAAGCCCCAAGAGCGCCGAGGTGTTGATACCGCTCGCCGTCATGCGCGGGTTTCTAAGAAATACGAAATGCCCCTTGTAGAGAAAGGGCATGAGGTCGATAATAAAGAGCTTTCCCATGCCCGCCATTATATCAAATTCTTCGCCCTGGGGCAATAGTGCCCAAAGGCCATATCGAAGCACACGAAGAGGCGCGGCATCTTGCCGCGTTGAGTGGGGGAGGTAACGCGGCTGGAAGCCGCGTCTCCAAAGGGGGCGTTCGGG
>JAZQBR010000215.1:0-1955 GCA_045545855.1 Kiritimatiellia bacterium
CTGCCAAGCATGGTGCCGCCCCTGATGTTGACCTTCACGTTGCCGCCCACGGTTCCTGCCGTGAGTGCCTCGCCCGCGAAGAACTTCTCCATGAGCGCATCGTCCTGCTCGGCCGCGCTCTCGAGCATCTTCTGGCGCCACTCCTTGGCCTTCTCGACATACTCCTCGGGGATATCCTTCTCGATGACCGTCTTGCCGAGGCTCTTCATATCGAAGTAGAGCGCTTTCATCTTGATGAGATCGATGACGCCGTCGAACGTCTCGGCCGCGCCGATCGGTATCACCATGGGCACGGGGTTGGCGCCGAGCTGATTCTTCATCTGCTCCATGACATTGTAGAAGTTGGCGCCGACGCGGTCCATCTTGTTTACGAACGCGATCTTGGGCACTTTGTACTTCTCGCTCTGGCGCCACACCTGCTCGGACTGGGGCTGAACGCCGCCGACCGCGCAGTAGAGAGCGACAGCGCCGTCAAGAACGCGCAGCGAACGCTCGACCTCGGCCGTAAAGTCCACGTGGCCGGGGGTGTCGATCAACGAAAGGCGGTAGTTGCCCCACTGCACGCATGTAGCAGCCGACTGAATCGTGATGCCGCGCTCCTGCTCCTGGACCATGAAGTCCATAGTCGCCGCGCCATCATGCACTTCGCCGATCTTGTAGTTCTTGCCCGAATAGTAGAGGATACGCTCCGACGTGGTGGTCTTGCCACCATCGATGTGAGCCATGATGCCGAAGTTACGCACTCTCTCGAGCGGGATGTCACGCTTTGCCATTTTTTCTCCTTATATGTGCAAATTGAGAATATATTATACCGAAATTGACCCCGCTAGCGCAAGGGGTAATTTCAACTATTTTTAGACTGGCGCTCTGCCGCCAGGCTCGCCGGGGTCCTGCCCGAGGACGATTTCGGCGACTGCGGCGTCTATTTTTTCGGGTATCGCGACGGGCAGGGCATGCTCCGAGCCCGGCACCATCTCGACCCTCGCGCCCGGAAAGACCGCCGCGAGAAACCTGGCGTTGCCCGGCCTCACTATGCCGTCGCGCTCGCTCTGGAACACCCTCACGTCGGCGCGCAGCCTGCCGCTCGCCATCAGGTCGATGAGCGGCAGGCGAAGATCCGTCGACCTCAGGTAGTCGAGCCCGCGCGCAAGATTCGCGTCGCTGTCGCGCATATACGGGTTGGGGCGGCCGTCGTCCCTGGCGAAGAGCCCGCGGCCGTTTGTCATTTTGAGCCCAACCTCAAGCGCGGCGAGCCGCCGGTCGGACATTCCGTCCCAGTCGCGGGCCTTCATCATGCGCGCGGTCGCGGCGATCAGCACGAGAGCGCGCACCTTACCGGGGAACTTCAGCGCGAGGTTCAGCGCCATGCTGCCGCCCATCGACCAACCGACCAGAACGACATCATCCGCCTGGCGCATCGCGGCCTCGGCCTTGCCGTCAAGCTGCTCCACGTAGCTGAAGATGCGGTCGCGGGGGAACATGCAAAGCTCCCACGCGCGCTCGCTCGCCGCCCAGCCGTTCAGCACAAAGGTCTTCATTTCGCCAGATTTTCCGCATGGCGGACGATTCGCCTGGCGAGCGCGAGCTTCGTCCTGAGAGGCTCGCGAACGCTGCGCCCGTCGGCCCAGACGAACGTGACGCGGTTTGTATTCACGCCGAAACCGGCGCCTTTCTCTGTCACGTCGTTGGCGACGACGAGCCCAAGACCCTTCTCGCGACATTTGCGCACGGCCTCGGCGACAAGGTCGCCGCCTGTCTCGGCGGCGAAGCCTATCTTGCACGAAGCCCTGACGCTCTTGGCGATATCGGGGTTTCGGACGAGCCGCAGGACGCCGTCCATCGCGCGCTTTTTGAGCTTCGCGGGCGCGCATTCGGCAGGCCGCCAGTCTGCGACGGCCGCCACGGCGACGAGCACCGAACGCCTCTCGCCGGCCGCGAAGTCGGAGGCCAAGCGG
>JAZQBR010000216.1:0-15109 GCA_045545855.1 Kiritimatiellia bacterium
AGATAATAGAGTACGCGAACGTCTACGAGCTGAGAAACGACGAGTCGGTGCCGCTTGGCAAGGGCCGTACGCGGGAAATCGTCTACAAGACGAGCCGCGGACCGCTCGAGCACAGCATGATTGAGAAGCTTCTCTCCCGCGCGACGAAGGGCTACTCCAGCTACATGCTCGCGCGAATACAGGCCTTCAAGGCGCTCGGCATTGCGCTCAGCGAATACCGCATACTGCGACGCCGCGCGCAGATGAAGAAGCGCCTCGTCGACGTCTACATTCGCGGGCGTTGCGAGGGCGAGCCGATGGACGCCATACCCGAGAACTACTTCAGAAACGCCGACGACGCTTCGGTCGAGGAGAAGGAAGTTGTTCTGGCGCTCGCCTCGCTGATGGGCGACGCGGCCGCGCAGAACATGGCGATGAAGAAGTACGACCCGAAAACGATGAGCCCGCTCTATGGCGTAGGCAAGGAGATATACGAGTTCGAGTACGATATCGTCGCAGGGCGTGTCGTGCCCAAGAAGGTGTGGACCTGTTCTGTGCGCGGGAGCTTCGGCTGGCCTTGTCTTGACTATGACGACGAGAATTTGAAGCGGTGCTTCAGCTTCTATCTCGCCCACTTCGCCCATGCGCTCAAAGAGTACCAGCGCCGCCACAATGTGACGATGGACGAGGTCGCAGAGCGCTTTATGGGCGGCTTCGAGTATCGCACCCGCTCAATGGAGTGGCAGTTGTCGGTCATGCGCGACAAGTTCGAGTCGTTCAAGCCGCCGCTCCCGGCGTCGTACGGCTTCGACAAGAAGTGGCGCTTCGCAATGTGGTCGCTTGAGCGTCAGGAGCGCCGGATGAGCGTCATAAAAAGGCTTTTCTACCAAAAGGTCGAAATAGAGAAAAACAACAGCAATGAAGACTTACGGAATAATCCCGAGTAGGTTCGGCTCGAGCCGTTTCCCCGGCAAGCCCCTT
This sequence comes from Kiritimatiellia bacterium, assembly GCA_045545855.1. GTDB lineage: Bacteria > Verrucomicrobiota > Kiritimatiellia > RFP12 > UBA1067 > UBA1067. The sequence goes on from JAZQBR010000216.1 coordinate 961, forward strand.
GCGATGCTGGCCGGTAAGCCGCTTGTGGCCTGGGTTGTCGAGGCTGTGAAAAAAGCGAGGACCCTTGACGAGGTTCTGGTGGCGACCGACGACGAGCGCATAGTCGAGGCTGTGAGGCGGTACGGCGGGGTCGCGGTAATGACGCCTTCGTCGCTGCCTAGCGGCACCGATCGGATAGCATGCGCAGCGCGCGAGAAATGCTGCGCGGCCGGTGCGGCCGATTTCGCCGGCGATGACATACTCGTCAATATTCAGGGCGACGAGCCGCTGATCGACCCGGTCCTCATAGACGAACTCGTCCTAAAGCTCAAGATGAGCCCCCGCTGGGACATGGCGACAGCGGTGACGCCGATTAAGACCGCCGCCGATCTCGCCGCCAAATCGGTCGTCAAAGCCGTCCTCGACCGCGACGGCGGCGCGCTCTATTTCTCCCGCTCGCCGATACCGGCGGTGCGCGACGGCGAGGCCGATCTTTCGTCCGGCCTTTTCGTCAGGCATCTAGGCATATACGCCTACAGAGGCGCGTTTCTCAAACGCTATATAGCCGAGCCGCCGTGCGAACTGGAGAAAAACGAAAAGCTTGAGCAGCTCAGGGCGCTCTGGATGGGCGCTAAGATCGCCGTCGTCAAAACAGATGACGAGGGTGTCGGCGTCGATACGCCGGAGGACGCGGAACGTGTCGCGAAAATACTTGCCATTCGCGCCTCGTGAGCGGCGCGCCGTGCTGCGGCGCGCCTTCATCGACTCTCTGCCCGTTCTTATGGGCTACACGACAATGGGTTTTGTCGCGGGCGTTCTGCTCGCGGCGAAGGCCGGTCTTCACCATGCGCCGCTGTGGGCCTTTCTCACCAGCGCGGCATGCGTCTCGGGCACGTTCAACTTCGCCATCGTCCAACCTGTTGCAGAACGCGTCTCGGTTTGGTCTGTGGCGCTTCTTGTCATAGGCATAAACTTTCGCTACGCCTTTTACGGTTTCACCATGCTTGCCCGCTGGAAGGATGTGCCGCTCGTAAAGAAGCTTTTTCTCGTGCACATGCTCTCGGACGAGAATTACGCTCTCGAGGCCGCCTGCCGCTATCGTTCGCCCGGCGCAAACCTTCTTTACTGTCTGGCTCTTTCTTCAATGAACTTTTCCTATTGGGTCCTTGGCACTACGGCCGGTGCCGTGGCCGTCGCGATTCTCGAAGGCGCGCTCGACCCCGATGTCATACGCCGTTACACCAACGGGATGGAATTCGCGATGGTTGCGCTGTTTCTTGTCATTTTCACCGACCAGATAAAAGGGTTTTTGCGTCATGCAAAATGAGTTTGTCTATATGCTCGGCGTTGTGGCCGCAGGCTGGGCCGTCACCTACGCGATGCGGGCGTTGCCGTTTCTTCTTTTCGCCGGGCGCGACAGGGCGCTGCCGCCGTGGGTCGAGCGTTTCGGCAATGTCGTCTCGCCCGCCATAATCGCCGCGTTGATTGTCTATTCGTATTCGGGCCTCGAGTGGCGCACCGCATGGCCCTACATGGCGGGCTTGCTGACGGTTGTCCTGCAGATATCGAGGGGCAATCCTCTCGTTAGCATTATCGCCGGCACCTTGCTCTATATGTCGCTTCTCGCGTTCGCCGGATGCGCCAGCCAGGAGCCGCAGCTCCAGTACGACAGGGCACATCCACTGATACGCGTGACGACGAGCGGGCTTAGGTTCTGCGACCGCCCGGTGACGCCTAAAGAGGCGGTGTCGCTTCTGGAGAGACACCATATCCCGAAAGACGCGCCGATACACATTCTCGTCGAGCCTGGTTACGATGACAGGGCCCGCTCGCTCTGGGTGTTCCAGCATAACTACCTGCACAAAGCCGGTTACCGCAAGACCGTTCTCGTGCATGAGCGCAAGGCTACCGTAGAAGTGGCGCCTCGCGAAGCCGGGTCCGGCCCCGCCCCGCGTGCCGGTGGCCGGTCCCCGTCTCGTCCGCCGCGGCGGGCATTTCGCTACAAGGGGCCTGACGAGGATTGACCGATGAAGAGTCCGTTTCGCCATATCGCCGCTCTCGCCGCCGCGCTTGCCGCCGTTGCTGTCGCGCCTTCTGCCGCGTCTGCGGCTCTCTCCGACTTGAAGTTCGACCCTGCCGCGATGATGGAAGGGCTGCCTCTGGCGATGGAGGCTGTTCGCATAATGAATCGCGCCGCAGCTCGCGAGGCCAGGCACAACGCGGAGCTGGCGGCCAAGGGAGTGGCCGAGGTGCCAATGTCAAAGTCGGCCCTCAAGTATTCTCTCGACACTCACGGACTCGGCAACATGCTGTTCGATGACTGGGGTGAACTGTATATCGACCGCCGCTTTGTAACGGACGACGAACTGAAGACGATAAAGAAGATAGAGTCGTTTGTCTGGGAGCATATCATCGGCCCCATGCAACAGGCCGGCGTCATGCCGAAAGCCGCCGCCCCTGGCGCGGCGTCTGCAAAAAGAACTGCCCCGCCTGCGGTCGCGGCCGGGCGTGTCAAGCCTCGTGAATCGGCCGGTGCGGCGGGGCTGCCGGTTTTTCGCGGCTTTGAGGACGAGCGCTACCAGCGGCACGATGCCTTGATAGCCAGGATGGTCGCCGAGTTCAACGCAGACAAGGCCCAGTGGTGCGGCGGGAGCGCTGGGCAGGCCGCGAAGATCCCCGACCTCGAGCCCGCCCAGGTCAAGTCGCACATGATTGAAGAGTCCGGCGGCAACGGCCCCCGTTCAAAGGCGGCGTGGGCGGTGGACCCTTTGCAGGTGAACGTGCCAGGCGACTGGGGCCGCGAGAAGGAGCTCGTCGGGCTAACAAAACCGTCTAAACGCAATGAGGGCACTGCCGAGTTGAACGTGCGCGCGGCGATAATGTACCTCTCGCGAAAGGGTTTCGGCGCCTCCGCCCGGCCTGCGGCAGAGAGGCCCAAGGGCTTTTTCGACGGCTGGCTCAAGGCCCTGCAGCGCTACAACGGCCGTCGCGACCGCACTGACACCGACCGCTGGTACAGCGACGAGTACGCCGACAAGATAATGCGTCGCGCTGCGAACCCCGATTTGTTCGTTCCGATCGAGATAAAGCTCGCGGCACCCGCGGGTTGATGCGGCCGGTCGGCGCGCGAGCCGGTGCGGACGGTCATCCCCCATTGGCCAGCATGCCGGCTATACGGTCGTAGAATGCCATCCGCGGCACTTTCGACAGATGGCGGTCGCAGTGCTTCGACGCGAAGGCGAGCGCGCCCGGGCTCTCCCTCATTGCGCGCCAGCCGTCTGTCATCACGTTGCCAAGCCGTGTTTCGTTCGATACAAAGAAGTCGCAGGGGTACACATCGCCGTTTCGCTCGACTACGACGTGCCCGTCGCAGCGGTCGGCGAATATGCACTGGTCGGCGCGCCCAAGCGTCGCGTACGAAACGGCCGCGTCGATGTTCCTGACCGACACCCGCCCAATGTCGCCGTCGGAGCGCCATGTGTCAAGAATGCCGCATAAAAAAGCGTCCCACTGTTTGGCGGTTATGCTAGCGAGATGGTCGGTGTACTGCTGCCAGGTGCCGCCCAGCTCGTCCCGCACATGCCTGTACACTGCCGCCGGCTCGCGCACGTTCGCATCCGTCACGAGTGTCAGCACGTTGTAGTCGCACCCTTGCTCGCGCAGTATGCCGATGCCGCGCTTCACCGAGTCGTAGGTCCCCGACCCGGTCGCGGTCCGCCGATGCGCGTCGTGGAGATGTTTCGGCCCGTCGGCGCTCACCCCGACCAGCCAGCCCTCGTCCGCAAGGAACTTTGCAGCCTCGTGCGTCATCAGTGTCGCGTTGGTCTGCAGCGACAGGTTCAGTTCTTTGCCGGGTGCGAGACTTCTTTTCGCGATTTCGTTCGCGCGCTTCAGATAGTCGAGCCCTGCGAGCATCGGTTCGCCGCCCTGAAAGGCGACCGCGTATGAATCGAACGGCAGCGCGAGGTAGCTTGAGAGCATCCGTTCCAGCACTTCATACGGCATGCGCTGCGGACCATGCGGGTAAAGCGCCGCTTTGCCCAGATAGAAGCAGTAGTCGCAGGCGATGTTGCACGCCGCGCCGACGGGTTTCACGAGAAGAGAGAACGGCGTCATCGCCTGAGCCTTTCGTCAAGCGTTGCGGTCATGGCTTTAAGCCGCTCCGCTTCGGTGGGCTCGCCTGAGAGTTCGCGTGTCTCGAACGGGTCTTTGACGACGTTGTACAGACGCGTTTTCGCGGCGCCTTCGCGCATTCTTGTTCTCAGGGCCACATAGTCGCCGACGCGTATCATCTGCTGCAGACCTCTCACGGGTGCCTTGCGCTTGGCGAACTCGCTGAACGCCTCTGTGCCGCCGCCCCGCGGGAACTCGTACTGCGTGTAGACGAGGGACGGCTTGGGCTTCCCCGCCGACGCGCCGCCGGACTCGCGACTCCTCCAGCGCGGGAGCAGAGATACGCCTTCGCTCTCTTGCGGTTTGGGCGCGCCGGCCGCTGCCGCCAGCGTCGCCAGCCAGTCGTGAAACTGCGAAGGCTCGGTATCTGTCTGGCCTGGCGCGAGGCGCGCCGGCCAGCGCACGATCGCAGGCACTCTGAGGCCGCCTTCGAATACGTCGCGCTTGAGCCCGTCAAACGGGCCGTTGGACTTGAACCGCCTTGGGTCCGCGCCGTATTCGTCGGCGGGTCCGTTGTCTGATGTGAACACAATCATCGTATCCTCGGCGATACCGAGGTCGTCCAACTCGCGCATCATGTCGCCGAGCGCGTCGTCAAGCCTCGATATGGCTGTCGCGTAGCGCGCCGCAGCGGCCGGCAGCGATCGGTATTCGGGGTCTATCCATGTGTTGCGCGACTCCAGCGGCTCGGGGTCGAGCGGCCATTTGACGCCCTCCGCCGGATATGGGCGCCCCGGCACGTGCAGCGGCGACTTGTTCTTTATCGTGTCGTCGCACCGCCCCGAGCCGTGTATCGTATTGACGGCGAGATAGAGGAAGAAGGGTTGTCCGGGCCGGGCGCTGACGTGATCGGCGATGAGCTGTTTCGCCTTGGCGATGAAGAGGTCGGTCGAGTATATGCCAATGGCGGTGCCGGTCGCGTCGGTGCGGTTTTCGGTTATGCCCATGTACGCGTTTCTGATGCGCCCGCGATAGTGGTAGTAGGTGTGGCCGGCCAGATGGTCGAGAAAGCCGTAGAAGTAGTCGAAGCCTCTGTCGAGCGGATGTGACGTCACGGCCTCGCCTGATTCACCGCCGCCAGCAATGCCCCACTTGCCTACAGCCCATGTCGCGTACCCGGCGCCGTGCAGCACGGACGCGAGCGTATTGGTCTCTGTGAAAGCGCGGTCGAAGCAGTTGTCTCTCAACGAACACGCGCCCTGGACGCGCCCTGTGATGAGCGAAGCGCGGCTCGGGGCCGAGACCGGGGCTGCGGCATAGTGGGCCGTAAGCGTGACGCCAGAGCGCGCGAGGCCGGCGAGCGCCTGCGTCCTGAGGCGCGCGAGCGTGCCTTCCTGGGCGAATGGCGAGACACCGACATCGCCGTAGCCGAGGTCGTCTGCCAGGATGAACACGATGTTCGGCCGCCTGCCACCGTGCGCCGCGAGAGGCGCCGCCGCGAGCGCGGTTGCCGCCAGCCGACCCGCTACCGCCCGCCTGAGAAATTCAATCGTTTTCATGCGCCGTATATTATACCATATCCCGCCCGGTCTGTGTGCCTGGAGAGTACGGCGTATTTTCGCCGTAGTCGAGACGGTGAATTTTCCTGCGGCGACTTCGTGGAAAATGTGGTATAATATGTCTCATGGAAAAATCGTGCAAGATTCTGCTCGCCGACGACGAGCCTTCCATTCGAAAGTCGTACATGATGCTCTTCGAGGCCGAGGGCTATAAGGTTTTCACGGCGCGGGACGGCGAGGAGGCTGTCGCGGCGTTTGTCGCCGAACGCCCCGATCTGGTGCTGTTGGATGTGATGATGCCGAAGATGAACGGCCTGGTCGCCTGTGCCAAGATACGCGAGATGGACGCCACCGTGCCAATCTTGTTCTTTACGGCCATGTCATCCGACGCGACGCTTGTGCGCGGGCTGGGCTGCGGGGCCGACGACTATGTCGAGAAAGAACGTTCGCCAGATGAGTTCCTGGCGAGGATTCGCGCGGCTCTGAGACGCCGTGACGCGTACGCGGCTTCTCGCGGCGGCGATGCGGCCGGCGGCGACGCTCTCGCCAAAGACGGCCCGTTTGTTTTTGCGGATACGGTTGTCGATTTCAACGGGATGGTGGTGCACGCGAAGGGCGGCACGTCCGCGCTGACGCGCTCGGAGGGGGTCGTACTCAAGCTGCTTCTGGACAACGCGCCGCGCGCTCTTTCGTACGACGAGCTCTTCGCCGCTCTGCGCGGCAATGGCTACATTGGCGACGAAACGGCGCTCAGAATGGTTGTCAGCCGGCTCAAGGGCAAGCTCGGGCGAAAGGCCGCCTGCGCGATAGTCGGGCAGCGCGGCCTCGGCTACAGGGTTGTGAAGTGACCGCGTTTTTGGTAAAATATGCGAACATGAAACTGACCGTGAAAAGAGAAATCACGAGGCTTGCGAGATTCGTTCTGCCGTCGGCGGTTGCGGCTGCGATGTCTGCACTCCCCTGCGCCGCCGAAGAGGCTGCCGCCGCCGCAGCAGCCGGCGGGCTCGAAGATGGCGCCGCCGCCCATAAATGGTTTTCGTTTAAGGCGTACGCCGACATTGAAACGGCATACGTCTGCCGCGGCTATGTGTGGGACGCGCGCCATTACAGGCGCCTGTTCGGGCCAAAACCGGGCGAGCCCGATTCGCGCTACCATGGCGGGCTTCACGCGCTCAATCTCATCGTGCGCCTCGACTACGCCATAACCGACTGGCTTGGCGTCTACGGCTTTGTCGGCCAGTTCGACCTTGTGTCGGACGACGCGCGCGACGCGGTCAAGGCTTCGTCCGCGCGCGAGGCCAAGCGCGACCTCACATACTGCGGCATCGGCCTGGAGGTGGATTTTTAAGCAACCTACGCTAGTGGGTAGGGCGCGTTGCGCGCAAAAATGGTACAATACCGGTTATCGTAAGCCACAAAAAGGATAAATAATGAAAAAGATGACAAATTTTCGATGGGTCATATGCGCGTTGCTGTTCTTCGCGACAGCCGTGAACTACATGGACAGGCAGGTGCTGTCGCTGACGTTCGAGGACTTTATCAAGCCCGAGTTCGGCTGGTCTGACAACGACTACGGCACGATTACAGCCGTGTTTTCGATTATATACGCAATCTGCAATCTCTTCGCCGGCAAGTTTATCGACAGGCTCGGCACCCGAAAGGGTTATCTCTGGGCGATATTCATCTGGTCGCTCGGCGCGTGCCTGCACGCCGCCTGCGGTGTCGGTACATCGGCGCTCAAGGCGGCCGGCTTTGTCGGGATGATGGGCATAACGGCCTCCGTATGGCTGTTCCTGGCGTGCCGTGCAGTGCTCGCGCTCGGCGAGGCGGGGAACTTCCCGGCCGCGATAAAGGTGACGGCGGAGTACTTCCCGAAGAAAGACCGCGCGTTCGCGACATCCATTTTCAATGCGGGTTCGTCTGTCGGCGCGCTCGCAGCTCCGCTCACGATACCGGTCATCGCCAAGTTTTTCAGCTGGGAAATGGCCTTCATAATCATCGGTGCGCTCGGCTTCGTCTGGATGGGCTTTTGGGTCTTTCTCTACAAGAAGCCCGAAGAGAGCAGCCGCGTCAATGAAGAGGAGCTCAGGTACATCCGCCAGGACGACGAGGAGTCGGCGGCTGCGGCACCGAAGGCGGCCGGTTCGGGCGACGGACCCCGCATCAGCTACCTTAAGGCGTTCTCGCTCAAGCAGACCTGGGCGCTCATCGCGGGTCGTTTTCTCACCGACGGCGTATGGTGGTTCTTCCTGTTCTGGACGCCCAGCTACCTCTCGAACCAATTCGGCTACACGAGCGACTCCAAGATGGGCATGGCCCTCATCTTTACGCTCTACGCGATTGTCACGTTCGTTTCGATATATCTCTGCAAGATACCGACGTATATGGTCGACAAGCGCGGCATGAACCCGTATGAGGGACGCATGGTCGCAATGTTCGTTTTCGCCTGCTTTCCGCTGTTCGCGCTCGGCGCGCAGCCGCTCGGCGCATGCTCGGCATGGTTCCCTGCCATACTGATCGGCCTCGCTTGCGCCGGCCATCAGGCTTGGAGCGCCAACGTATACTCCGTGGTCGGCGACATGTTCCCGAAGTCCACGATCGGCACCCTGACAGGCATAGCGCAGTTCGCCGCGGGCTGCGGGAGTTTCCTGATCAACAAGTCCGCCGGCAAGCTCTTTACATACGCGGCCGAGCAGGGCGACAAGTTCACCTTCCTCGGCTATAGCGGCAAGCCGGCCGGCTACAGCGTGCTTTTCTGCTACTGCGCCGTCGCCTACCTCGCCGGCTGGTGCATAATGAAGACTCTCGTGCCCCACTACAAGAAAGTGGAGCTTTGACGGTTGACCAGAAGAAAGGAAATCAAAGATGAAGCAAGGTTGGCGCTGGTATGGCGATTCGGACGCGATCACTTTGAAGGAGATACGGCAGGCGGGCGTGACTGACATCGTCGCCGCGCTCTACGAGCGAAAGCCCGGCGAGGTCTGGTCCGTCGCCGAGATTAAGGCGCGCGCGAAGAAGGTGAAAGACGCCGGTATGGTCTGGAGCGTGGTCGAGTCGGTGCCGGTTCATGAAGATATCAAGAAGCATACGGGCGACTTCGCGAAGTACGTCGAGAACTACAAGCAGACTCTGCGCAACCTTGCGAAGTGCGGCATAAAGACCGTCTGCTACAACTTCATGCCGGTTCTCGACTGGACGCGCTCCAATCTCGCGTACGAGCTCGCCGACGGCTCGACCTGCCTTGAGTACAACGAATACGAGCTCGCAGGCTTCGACATGTTCTATCTGAAGCGCCCCGGCGCCGAGAAGGAGTACGACAAGAAGACGAGAGACCGGGCCGCCAGGCTTTGGAAGAAACTCTCCCCCGCCGGGCGCAAGCGTGTCGCCGACGCTGTTCTTTGCGGGCTGCCCGGCACGGTCGACGACCTCACGCCCGGGGAGTTTCTCGCCCAGCTCAAGACCTACGAGGGTATCGATGACAAGAAGCTGCGCGAGAATATGTACTGGTTCCTGAACGAAATATCGCCTGTCCTGGAAGAGACGGGGGTCGATATGTGCATTCACCCCGACGATCCGCCGCATCCTATTTTCGGGCTGCCGCGAATACTCTCGAATGCCGCCGACATCGCCGAGATGTACAAGAAGTGTCCCTCGAAGCATGTGGGTCTCACGCTCTGCACCGGCTCGCTGGGCGGCGATCCGGCGAATGACGCCGTTGCCATAATGAAGAAATTCGGCAGGCGCGTGTTCTTCTGCCACTTCCGCAATCTGGAGTATACAGACGACAAGATATTCCACGAGTCGCAGTGCCATCTTTGCGGCCAGACTGACATACCCAGGCTTTTCGAAGAGTTCTTGAAGGAAGAAAAGCGCCGCGGCTCCAAGATTGTCGTCAGGCCCGATCACGGCCGCTACCTTGAAATCGATCGCGCCCTCGCGAAACAGAAGGGCAAGGACTGCTACTGCGGCTACAGCTACGGCGGCCGCCTTATCGGCCTTGCGGAGCTGCGCGGTCTGGAAATCGGTCTTAAATACGCTAAGAAAGGGTTGTAACGATGAGTCAGACGGCAGGTACGCTTTTTTGCGCGCTCGGCGGTTTCGCCGGTGCGGTGTTTGCGCTCCCGTTCCGGGGCGTGAAGGGCTGGAAGTACGAGTCGTACTGGCTCGTGTACGCGCTCGCCGGTTTGGTGGCTTTCCCGCTCGCTCTGGCGCTGGCGACGACTAACGACCTCTTCGGCGTGATTGCCGGCGCCGAGCCGAAGACGCTTGCGCAGTGCATCGGCTTTGGCGCGCTTTGGGGAGTAGGCGGGCTTACCTGGGGCCTGATGATACGCTACCTCGGCATCGGTCTCGGTCTCGCTATCGGGTGCGGGCTGTGCTCCGCTACCGGCACGCTCATACCGCCGATCGTGACCGGTCGTGCTGGCGATCTCGTGAAGGATGCCGCCGCTGTAATGACGCTCGCTTCGGTTGTGGTTTCGCTCGTCGGCATTGTGCTCGTAGGCTGGGCCGGCAAGCTGAAGGAAGGGGAGCTTGACGAAGAGGCCAAGAAAAAAGCCGTCGCCGAGTTCAACTTCAAGAAGGGTATGGTCGTCGCGGTGTTTTCGGGCGTGGCTTCGGCCGGCATGAATTTCGGTCTGCAGTCCGGCGACGCGCTCCAGACGGCGGCGCTTCTGAACGGCACCGGCAGTTCGTGGATCGGCATGCCGGTTCTTGTGGTCGTTCTCTGGGGCGGCTTCGCGGTGAATGCGGTGTGGTGCCTCTGGCAGAACGCGAAGAACAGGTCTTTCGGCGACTACAAGTCGGGCTCGGCCGCCAACTGGGTGTTCGCCGCGCTCGCTGGCGTAATCTGGGCGATGCAGTTCGCCTGCCAGAAGATCGGCGAGCCCGCGATGGGCGACATGAGCTACATATCGTTCGCCGTCGTGATGGGCAGTTGGGTGCTGTTCTCGTCGATACTCGGCGTTTTCCTGGGCGAGTGGAGCGGTACCGGGCGCAAGACGAAGCTCGCGCTCGTGGCCGGTCTGGTCGTGCTGGCGGTCTCGATAGGCATTGCGGTTTTCGCCAAGAAGAGCATCTGACACGATGGGCAACTATCAGAATACGCGCCACCACAAGGGCCCGCGCGAAATGGTTACGGGCGGCGAGTGGATTTACGGCAGAAACCCGGTCGAGGAGGCGCTCGCCGCCGGCCGGCGCACCTGCTCTGAAATCGTGTTGCCGCCCGCCTCCCCCGACGAAGACGGGCAGATTCAGAGAATCCGCGACGAAGCGCACGCGCGCCGTCTGATGATCCGCACGATGGATCGCGCCCAGCTCGACAAGCTCACGCGTTTCGGCCACCATCAAGGCGTCGCGCTGAAGACGACCGGCTACCCGTATGCCGGCTTCGAAGAGATTCTCGCCGCCGTGCGCGATGACGAGAACGCGCTTGTCGTCGTGCTCGATCATTTGGAGGATCCGCAGAACGTCGGCTCGATACTGCGCACTGCGTGCGCCGTCGGCGCGACGGGTGTTGTAATACCCGAAGACCGCGCGTGCGGCATAACGCCGGCTGCGGTTCGCGCGTCGGCAGGCGGCGCCGAATATCTCAAGGTGGCCCATGTAGTGAACCTCGTCAGGGCCATCAAGGACCTAAAGGACGCCGGGCTTTGGATGACCGGCCTCGACTGGGGCGACGACGCCAAACCCTACACTGATATTGACTTTCGCGGGCGTTGCGGGCTCGTTGTCGGCGCGGAGGGCGCCGGCATCTCGCGGCTTGTGCGCGAGAACTGCGATTTTATAGCCGAGCTGCCGATGCCCGGCAACTTCGAGTCGCTCAACGCCGGCGTCGCAGCGGCCGTGACGATGTACGAGGTGCTGCGCCAGCGGCGGGAAAGCGTCTGATGGCCAACATCGAGATGACCCTGGGCGATGTCGCCGAAGAGCTCAGACGCGGCGTGCGCGCGGTTTTGATGGTGCGCCACGGCGAACGCCCGAAGATGGACCCTACCGACCCGACGTTCGGCGACAGCCTGCCGCTTACGGCGGAGGGCGAGCGCACGGCCCGGCTCTTCGGCGCGGCGCTTGCAGACTTCGCCGCCGAGACTGATTTTTGCGCGAGCCCTTTGAGACGCACCCGCATGACAGCCGCGCTTGTCGCCGAGGGAATGGGCGCGCCGTCCGGCGGCATACCGGCTTTCGGCTGCCTCGGCAACGAGAGCTTCTACTATCGCGACGCACTGGAGGTTCTGCATGTCTTTACGCCCCCCGAAAACTTCTTCCCTAGAAGCATGGAGTATATGGAGCGCGGCACGATGCGGGGCTTCAACCCCATACAGGCTGCTTCTGACGCGCTTGAGAACTGGCTTTTCGCGCGCTTTTCCAAGCGCCTGCTGATTGCCGCCACACACGACCTCTACATCGCCGCTTTTCTCTCGACGCGCGGGGCCTACACCGACCGTTCACGGGCGACATGGCCGCGTTTTCTCGACGCCGCAGCGATACTTGTCGCCCCGGACGGCTCGCGCAGATATGCTCTTGTGCGGGCCGGGCTCTCTGACGGAATCGTCGGCGTACCGCACCCGGCGTGAAACTAATCTCAAATGTCCCCTTGCGCTCCATGGGCCTAAAATAGTATAATATTCTATCAATGTTTTCGTTTCTGAAGAAGAAGGCCCGGCTACCGGTCGTTTACAAGCGACCGGAACATTGCATTTCCCGTAAAAACATCGACCCTGACGCGTTGCGCGTCCTTTACAGGCTTTCGGGTCTCGGCTATACCGCGTACCTCGTCGGGGGCGGCGTGCGCGACCTTTTGATGGGCCGCAAGCCCAAGGACTTCGATGTCGGCACTTCAGCGAAACCCTCCGAGGTGAGGCAGGCCTTCAGAAATTGTTTTCTCATCGGCCGGCGCTTTCGCCTCGCCCATGTGCGCTTCGGCGACAAGGTGATCGAGACGGCGACATTCCGGCAGAACTCCCAGACGGTCGGCGAGATAATCGAGCACGCGGCCGAGGGCCCGCTTGAGGATAATACCTTCGGCACGCCCGAGACCGATGCCTACAGGCGCGATTTCACGGTCAACGGGCTTTTTTACGATATCAAGGACTTCAGTGTCATAGACTGGGTCGGCGGCATGAAGGATATCGAGCGCAGGATTATCCGCTCCATCGGCGACCCCGAGATACGCTTTCGCGAGGATCCTGTCAGAATGATGCGCGCCATAAAGTTTTCGTCGCGTCTGGGCTTCACAATCGAGCGCAAGACTGCGGCCGCGATGAAGAAGCTCCACTCTTGCATACTGACGGCGGCGGTGCCGCGAGTTTGCGAAGAGGTGTTCAGGCTTTTCCCGTACGGGCACAGCGAGGAGGCGTTTCGTCAAATGTGGGAGTGCGGCATGCTGGGCGACCTTTTGCCGGAGCTTGCGGCGCACGTAGACGCGTCGGGCGGACGCCGGAGCATGACGTGGAAGTACCTGCACGTTCTCGACTGGTACGAGAATATGATGGCCGACAAAGGCTTTGAGGTCTCTAACGGTCTCAGGGCCGCCGTGCTTATGACGGGCCTCTTTCGCGCCGAGGGCAAGGACGGCGCCGGGCGCAAGGTCATGCAAACTATGACGCGCTCGCTCAAAATACCGAAGTCCACTTATTTTACGGCGGTTTTGCTCATGGAAAGCGGCAACCGACTGTCGTCGCCGCCTGCCAAGGGCAAGTCGCGGTTTATATTCAACAGGGATTTTCTTGACGCGCTTGATTACAATCGTATCGTGTTGCGCGCCGAGGGAAAGGACGAAAGCGTCCTAAACCAATGGTCAGACTTATATGAAGAGAAAGGATCCAAAGAATGAACATACCCGATGAACTGCTCCCCGTCGTTGAATGGTGGGAGAAGGATGGCAAACAGACGCTGGCCGTGGCGGCCGTCGCCGGAGTCGTGGCTCTGGGCGTGTGGTCGTTTATGGCACACCGCGAGAAGGTGCGCCAAGACGCCTGCGCAGCGCTGATAGCCGCAGGCGATGACGTCGCCGCGATAGAGGACTCGCTCGCCAAGTATGGCGACATGACCGTTGGCCCCGCGCTAAAGCTCAAGCTTGCCGTCGCGGCTTTCGCCACGCGCGAAGAGGCCGAGGTCCGCAAGGCTCTCGCCCTGTATGAAGAGCTCATCGCCGGGAAGAGCGCGCCCGCCGGCTACGAGGAGATACCGCTCGTCGGTCGCGCGGAATGCCTTGAGGCGCTTTCGGACTGGGGCGCGGCGCTGGCGGCCTATGAGGACTATCTTAAGTCTGGCACCGACAAGGACCTTGTGCTCACAGCGAAGCTCGGCGCCGCCCGCTGCCGTTCGCAGATCGGCGAGCGCGACCGCGCTATCGCCGATCTTGAGGCTCTCAAGGCCGAGAATGACGGCAATGCGTCTATAGTCGCGCGCATTGATTCCTCGATTGACGTAGTGAAGCGCTGGACCGTGCGTGAAGTTGTGGCCGCGCCCGCCGCCGCAGAGCCCGCGCCCGCCGC
>JAZQBR010000217.1:0-11515 GCA_045545855.1 Kiritimatiellia bacterium
TCCTGTTTGGTGGTTAGCACTTCGTATTATACCGAAGATCGAACTTGAAAGGCAACGCTCTTTCCCTAAAATCGGCTTGAAAACGCGCAGGCCGTCGCAATGCCTCGCTAGCGAAGAAAAAATTGGGGAACCTCCAAAAAATGATGCACCATTGACAACGGCAAGATATCGTGGTAATATATTGCCATGAATGATTTGAGCAAGATGTTGCCGCTAACGACGATTGAAGATGTGTTGGCGAGCTTGCGAGAGCTGGTTCGGCTTGCGCGTCAGCGAGAGGTCTGGACCCAGGCCGACCTTGCGCGGCGCTCGGGTGTGCCGATGACGACGATTTCGCGGTTGGAGCGGACGGGGCTTGCCTCGACCGACACACTCTTCAAGGTGCTGTTTGCCTTGAATCGTCTTGATGCGATTGAGGATATGCTTAAGGAACAGCTGCGGCTTGTCAAGTTCCCCAAGACGCTTGATGGTGATTTCGTGTCCGCGCCAAAGGTCGTTAAACGCGTCCGCCATAAGGGAGGCGCCATTGGAGAAAGCGAGCCGGTCATAGAGCAGGTTGTGAAATCACGCCGTCATTTCGCGCTCGACCGATGGAGATTCTGACGCATTTGTCCCCTTCGCACGGTGCGCGGGGCAAGTAAGCATAAAAACCTAAACAGGAAAGGTCATCGAAACATGAACGCAAAATTGTTCTCAAAGTCGTTGGTTGGACTTGCCTTTGGAGCGGCGCTGCTCGCTTTTTGCGCGGGCTGCGACAAGGCGGAAGACATGGGGCGCAAGGTCGTGCGCAAGAGCGGCGACCTCGTCGGCAAGGGCGCGACGGAATTCTTCTCCGGCGTTGGCGAGGGCGTCGATGCCGTCAAGGGGAAGGGGCCGGACGTCCTGACCGCGATCTCGACGCGCAAGTCCATCCGCAAGTTCGACGCAGCAAGGGCTGTCGAGGACGAAAAGGTCGAGAAGATGCTACGTGCCGCGATGAGCGCACCGACGGCGATGGACAAGCGTCCGTGGGAGTTTGTCGTCGTGAAGGATCCGGCGAAGCTGGCGGCACTCGCCGCGCAGCTTCCAAATTCGCGGGTCGGCAACGGCGCGAAGCTTGCGATTGTTGTCTGCGGTTCTCTTGACAACGGGCTGCCCGGACGCGGCAAGGAATACTGGATCCACGATTGTTCGGCGGCAACTATGAACTTGCTTTTGGCGGCGCATGTCCAGGGGCTCGGTGCAGTCTGGACCGGCGTGTTTCCCGGCGAGGACCGCGTTGCCGTGGTTCGCGAGATATTGTCCATACCCGACGGCTATATGCCGCTTAACGTCATACCAGTCGGCTACCCGGCAGAGAATCCGCCTGCCAAGGACAAGTGGAATCCGGCGAAGATTCACTACGACAGTTGGTGAGTACCGTTGTCACTGCCAATTGCCGATGAAAGGTGTGCGCCAATGCGATCTGATTTCAGGGAGTTCAGGCGATGTTTGCGCAGATTAGTGATTGAAGATTATGCGGTTGACGCGGTGACGATGGCAAAGGCGCTTGTCGGCGCGTGGCTTTGCCGTCGGCTGAACGACGGCACGGTCGTTCGGCGACGCATCACCGAGACGGAGGCCTATTGCGGTGAGGAGGACACCGCCTGCCATGCGCACAAAGGGCGCACGGCGCGGACGGATGTGATGTACTCGCCGGGCGGCTGCGCCTACATCTATCTCTGCTACGGGGTGCACGAAATGCTGAATGTCGTGACGGGGCCGGAAGGGCGTCCAGAGGCGGTGCTCATTCGCGGCGTGGAAGGCGCGGAAGGACCCGGACGGTTGACGAAGCTTCTCCAGATCGACCGCTCGCTAAACCGCGAAGATCTCGTTCGCTCCAATCGCCTCTGGCTTGAAAGCGACGGCGCGCGCGTCAAGTTCACCTCCGCCCCGCGCATCGGCATCGCCTACGCCTCCAAGCGCGACCAAAACCGCAAGTGGCGTTTTACGATTAAGAAGGAAGTGGATTTTCAACACTCACTATAGACTTATCGACCCGAAAAATGGTATAATATAGACCGTCAAATCAAATCTGAAAGGATGCGCAATGGCAAAGAAAGCACAATCGCGGCGACTGACTAGCCAGCATAAACAATCGCACGGCGTCGAGGGGATATTCGGCGATGAAGCGAAGGCGCATGATATTGAAGTTTCAAATGTGTCAAAGAATGTGCTGAAACGGTTGGCGAAAACCTATCCGGTTTTGTCTTTCAGATACCGTGACGCCATTGCCAAGAAAGAAATCAATGATGCGCTGAAGACTGTGGATGCCTCGCTTGGGCAGACACTTTTTGTACATGACGCAAAGATAAAGCCTGATGGTGGGGTCATTGAAGTTTTGGACGATGTCGGAAACTGGCGAGTCGTTCTTGTTTCTGAGGCGAAGCATCAGGGCAAGGACATCGAGAATATAGTCGCAGGTAAACTTGTCGGCAAGAAAAATGATCAAGACTTGATGGTTGCCGGTAACGCAATCGAACGTGCGCACAAGAACATTTCGGAGATAGCAAACTTCATGCTTGGGGAACAACACTTTCCGTACGTGCTGTTCCTTGAGGGCTCGAATTTTCTGATGCATGATGTGACAATCAACAGACCGGATGGCAGAAAAGTAACGTTGCGGTATAATTCCGGTGCGTTAAACCGTCTTGACAGGCTGACGGCGGCAAACTACGGAATGCCTATCAACGAGAATCTATGCAAGAACAAATTCGTCACAGTCGGTGACGCTTACATAATGCTTCAGGCAGCGTCAATATACACGCAGGGCGACGGGAAAAGATGGTCTGAAAGGAAAATGGCGGATGTAATGTTTGCTGTCGCAAATACATCGCTGCAGATGCTAGGCAGGGATTTGTTCAAGCAGATGTCTGCCGACAGGAAAAAGGGTAACAGGAAATGAAGCGCACCGCAGGACATGAATTACTAGGATTGGCAAAGCACAATAAGAACGACGAGTTCTATACGCAGCTTTGCGACATTGAGCGGGAGTTGCAGCATTATCGCAAATGCTTTAAAGATAAAACGGTGTTCTGCAATTGTGACGACCCGCTAGCGAGCAACTTTTATCGTTATTTTGTTCGCGAATTTAGGACTCTTGGGCTAAAGAAAGTAATAGCGGCTTGTTGCGGAACGCTCGGAGATGATCTTTTCACGGAGTTTCATCCTGGCTACTACTGTGAATATACCGGCGGCGAACCGTTTCCGCCGACGATTGATATTGTAACATACTTCAAAGGCAACGGTGATTTTCGTAGCCGCGAGAGCGTCCGGCTTCTTGACGAGTCCGATATTGTGGTGACGAATCCGCCATTTTCGCTTTTTAGGGAGTTTGTTTCGCTGTTGGAAAAACACGGCAAGCAATATCTGATCATCGGCAATATAAATGCCATTACATACAAGGAGATATTCAATCTAATTCGCAATAACAAAGCGTGGATGGGTATAAATATGGGACGCGGCATCTCGGGATTCATTGTGCCGGATCATTACGAACTGTATGGCCTTGAGACGCGCATCAACGAAGCGGGTGAAAGAATAGTATCGCCCAACAACTGCATGTGGCTGACGAACCTTGATTCTCCCAAACGACATGAGTTCATCCGGCTTACACGCAAATATCTGGGCAATGAGGATGCTTATCCGCGCTATGACAATTGTGACGCGATAAATGTCGATAAAACACAGGATATACCTTTGGATTATACTGGCACAATGGGTGTGCCAATAACATTCTTACACAAGTTCAACCCTGAGCAGTTTGAGATTATTCGTTTTCGCAAGGGTGATGATGACAGGGATTTGTCCATCTTTGGGAAGCCGACGTATTTTCGCATATTGGTCAGACATCGCGAAACTGTTCCATCATATGCGTATGGCAACTATGACTTTGCAACGTGCAGTTAGCTTTTGCAATTCTGTGTCGAGAAGCCGCCCGACGGGTCGCGTGAATTGTGCGACAAGTCGGACGTTCTTATTGATGGCGGAGCAATAACCGAAAGTAGCAACCCATGAAACCATTAGCACGAATCAACTTGTCCTCCGTTTTATCCTCCGTAGCCTTGGCGAAGGGGGACGCTCTGCGTAGGGGAATCCTCGTCTCATCCCTCGCGCTCGCGGCGGGGTGTATGAGCAGAATAGACATTGAACATTGGACGCTTGAGCCGTGCGATGCCGCGACGACCGCCGAGATTGCGCGGCTTGTCGAAGAGGGCGCGAGCCGGGACGGGCGCGTTTGGAACGACAATTTTTCGCATGAGGAGCGGGAACGGCGGCGATACAAGCTGCGTGACGGAACGACGATAGCCAGTGAATCGTCGCCTATTCGTTTCGGCACGAATACGGTCTGCATGGCGGTTGCCAGCCATAATGGGAAGACCTGCATACAGATTGCCGATTCGGTGTTCAAGGGAACGGCCATATTTGGACGCCACAGCGCTGGCCACGGGTGGATCATGCCGTGTGCGGCGTCGTTTGGGAGCGGAGAGGACGAGCGTCTGGTGGTCGTGAAGGCTCCGCGAACATACCACAACTGGTCGCAGGTCTATGTCTTTGACAAAAGCTTCAAGTGCGTGTGGGAGAGCGATGAGATCGAGGATCGGAGAGGATGGCGGGCCGTTGTGTCGCCATCGCATCCCGATTCCGTGTTTCTCTACAATAAACACATCGCTTGCTATCAGCTCGTACGCCACGAGACTCCCAGCGTTGTGAAAGGCGAGGTGAAAGGAGACGTGAGATGAAATTAATCAGTGGTACGAGATCGCACGGTTCGACCACAGCTTCGAGCGCGGCTATGATACGGGCAAGTTGATTTGGGTAGAGCAGAAATGAACTTGTAAGGGACGGGGGATATGTCAAACTTCGCGTTGCTATAGGGAGCTTCAAGATTATGAGCAATTCAATATCGTACAGTCACCCCAAGTGGGATTTGTGGATGGTCGCCGCGCTTGTGTGCGTGGCGGTCGTGCTGGGCATCTATCCCGCCGACAGGACGGTGTGGTGCGTCGAGATGGTGTGGGCGGTCGGGCTGTGGGCTATTCTTCTCCTGACGCGCAGGAAGTTCCGCTTCTCCACGCCGGCCTACCTCTGCTTCTTTGTCTGGACGGTTCTCCAGCTCGTCGGCGCGCACTACACGTTCGAGCATGTCCCGATGGAATGGCTGATGAAGCCGCTTGGGCTCGTGCGCAATCCCTACGACCGCATTGCGCACTTTGCGGTCGGATGGTTCGCGTTTCCGCTTGCCGAGCTCTTCTTCCGCAAGGGCTGGGCGAAGTCCGCTGGCTTTGCCGCGTTCTTCGCCGTCATGTCGACTGTCGCAATGGCCGGCATCTGGGAGCTTGTCGAGTGGTGGTACGCGGTTGTCGGCGGAGGGGAGGCGGGTGCGGCGTTCCTCGGTTCGCAGGGCGACGTATGGGACGCGCAGAAGGACATCCTCTGCGACACCCTCGGCGCGATCTGCTCTTCGGGGCTCTTCCTCTGGTGCGATAGGAGAGATCCTCTTTACTGGGCGTACAAGTTTCATGGTGTTGCAGTTTTGAATCCTGAAACCGACGCGCCGACGATGACTTGGTTGTCCGTGCGGGCAAAGGAGAACATAAGGAGCTTTGCCTGGATAATTATGCTAATTTTCGGCATGGGCATGATTGGCGGAGGAATTAAAGGTGCTGTGTCTGTTTTGTTCCGTGATGGCATCTTCAGCCGATGGTGGATCGGCGCGTTGATTGCCTTTGGCGGGCTGAAACTGATGCTGTATCTTGCAGTAAAGCTAAAGGCAACCTCTCCTACAAGAAAGCGAAGAAAGAAACGGAAGGGGAAAAGAGATGCGGAGGCTTGACATGCAGAAACGAGCGCCACGGCGGGCGTCTTCGGAGACTGTTTGTGTGATAGTCAACATTCTCAAGGCACTGATGCTTGTATGGGTGTCGATGTCGCTTCCGTTCGCCTTAATCATGCGTGATGGAATGGGACCTGGTAGTGTTACGTCGTGCGGGATGGAGGCCTTCATGAGGATGCTTATGTTTCCTTTGGTTTGGCCAGCGCTGATTGCCTACGTTGTGCTATTCGTCGTTTCGTTGTGGTTTAGGCGACGTAGTGTCAACCGATGCTCCTGCAAAACCACGAACAAGAGGCGTGTTGTGGCATGTGCGGTTGAGATATTACTTGTCTGCCTTCTCGTATTCCTGTTAGGCAGGTTGTTTTGGGGTCGCGTAAGTGATCCGTCATGTGGTCGTTCCGCGGTTCCGCTGATTGATGGACGCGGGTTGCCGATCCGTGATTTCAAGTGGGATGAGCTTCGGCTGGGGGATGTGGCCGGTATGGAAGAGCGGTATTCGACGCGCATCGGGAAGATTATTTCGCCTTCTGGCGGAGTCGCGCCGAAGGTAGATGTTGCCAAATACATGAAGGAGCTGCGTCTGCCGGCTGTCTCTTTCAAGCCGCCGGCCACGCTTGCGGACGCCTTGCTCTATCTGCAGTCTGCGTCTGCACCGTTTGACGGCTCGGGCCGAGTGGTGCTTTTCGCCTTGATGCCCAAAAAGGAAGGGGAGGTCTACCCTGCCGTGCCCGAGATAAACGCAGAAGACATTTCGTTTGCAGACATCCTTCGCCTTGTCTGCGAGTCGACGGACGCCCGATATGTAATCCGCGACGACGGTGCAGTGGTAGTCTGGCCGCCGGATTTTTGTTGTGAATGCAACTATATGCCAGGTGAGGAGTGGAGGTTGCCTATAGGAACTTGGCCAAGGCGGTCGTCTTTCGTAGAGGGATGCCGAGGGAAGGTTTTTAGACAGGATTGAAAGGATTAAGAAAGTCGCGGGAGAATAATGAAAAAGGCTTCACTTCTTTTGTTCGGAATCGTCTGGTGCTGCATTCTTGCCGTCATCACGTGGCTCTTTTCATGTAGTACGGGGATTGGCAAGAGTAGTATTCCTGATCCATACGGCAAATGGATTGTGTACACAGTCATTTCCGGATTTTGGGCGCTCGGCGTTGTTGTCGTCGCATCGGGTATCGCGATGCTGTTCTCCAAAAGGGATGAAAAGCCGAGACCGGGTTCGCTGGTTGGCAAGTTCTTTTTTATCATATTGGGCGCGATGTTCGCCCTGTTGGGTGTATTCGGCGTCTGCGGCACCGTGGCCGATAATGCCGGAGTCGACGATCTTGATCTACCAATGTTTTTCAGGGTGTTCGCGCTGGTGATGCACAATGTCCTTCCGGTAGTCATGTTTGTGATTTTCTTCCTGATTGGGATAATGGTGTTTTTAATCGGCATTAATGAACTTGCAAGGCCGTTGCGCAAGAAGAAAGCTGCCGTGCGCGGCAAGCGGACAGTGCGCCTGAGAAGGACGCCAGACCTTGATGTTGTGAAATTGTTCGGAAGCTTTCTGGGGTGCACGGCGGCGATAGGGCTCATAATCGGGCTTAAGAGCTTTCAGCTTTTCACAAATCCCTTTGCCTTGAAATGCTTTCTTGTTGTCTTGCCCGTGGTGGTGATAGGCACCTATGCGGCGTTTGTAGTCCGCATGGTCAGGCGCGAGGTAGCCTTGCCGCACTACAAAGTCACGTTCACGGGCGGCAAGTGGAGGACGGGCGCGGAGATGAGCGTCCGCTACGAGTTTGCAGGTGCTTCAGCTCCTGATGCCCTCAAGGTTCTTCTCGTCCAGTCCGACGGCGCAATACGCGAAGCCGGCGCACAGGAAGAGGATGTACATGAGGCGATATACGAAACGGACTCGCCGGCAATGGTACATGCGGGCGGCTTCGCGTTCACTGTCCCGAAGGCAATATCCTCCGAACACATACGATGGGGACTTGTATTTCTCTTCAATTGCGAAGGCCAGGAGCGCGAAGACTATTTCAGACTTCCGTCAAAATAAGCATTCATCAGGCGTATCAAAATCGTAAGAAAAAACCGAAAGGAACTGAGCTCATGAAACTCTTTGCGCGAATAATACTTGTTTCATCCCTTGCGCTCGCGGCGGCGGGGGCATATGCCGACTGGTCGGATGCCGGCTGGTTTGTGTCAACATATGGCGCAGAAAAGAATGTGTTCAAGGTTGTCAACACGAACAAGATGAGTTTTCGGGTATATGCTTTCAACCGTTCGACTGGCGCTCTGAAGTACATTTGTTGGAACACGTCGAAGGTCGAGGAGTTCTATATCAATGGCGAAAGCGAAGTCTTGCTGACGATTGGTGGCAAAAAGGCCAAGCTCGATTTCGTTTCGGTAACGGAGAACGAGAATGAACCGCCTAAAAACAGGAAAGGGTCGGATGTGCTGGCGACGGTCGAGAGCCTCTTTGCCGTCCCATCCGAAGATACGCGCGTTTCCGTGACGTATCGATTCCGGCGTGACAACGAGGTGCGCGTCGATTGCGCCGTAATCGCAAAACGGCCCTTGGCCGACGATTCTCGCTTGAGTGTCGCCTATCCAATAAATCGAGATTACACGAAGATAGTCAAGAATCCTAAATCTAGTGATGAAGTGCAGAATGTCAAACTTTACCGCGACTGCGATAAAGGCCCCACGTTGATTTTTGCGGCACGATCTCGCAAAGGGGACGAAGAGCTCCGAAAAGGAATATTCGGTGCGATATTTTCGTCTGCGCCGAAAGCCCGCATGGAAATCAACCTTTCGACAAAGGCCAATCCATTGTCGCCTACACACGACCGAATGTTGACGCTTTCCGCGCCATTGCGTGACCCTGAAACGCTGGACGACGGGACACTGCGATACACATTCAACTTCTCCATTCCGCTTTATGAAAAGGACTGAAACAATGAAACCATTAGCACGAATCAACTTGTCCTCCGTAGCTCTGCGTAGGGGGATCCTCGTCACAACCCTAGCACGAGAAGGAAAAGGAGAATGTTGCCAGTGTGGAAGTGTTGCCAAGTCCAAATCCAATTTCCAATGAAAGGAGCGAGTGTTGGTGAGGAAAGAGCCATGTTCAGGATGATGTTCGTCGGTAAAAAAGCCAAATGAGTGGAGCTGTTCGTGCTGACTTTCGCCAAAAATTATGATATAATACTGCTGTGAACATGAGAAAGGGTATTTGAAATGAAGCGATATTCGATTGAAAATCTGAAGAATTGGCGCGAAAAGCCGAATCGCAAGCCGCTTGTCTTGAGTGGGGCGCGGCAAGTTGGCAAGACGTGGCTCTTGAAGGAGTTTGGGCGGACGTGTTTTGCCAAGACTGCATATGTCAACTTTGACAAGAGCGATAGCGCAAAGGCGCTTTTCGAGGGCGACTTCGATTTGCGCGGCATTCTTTCTGGCCTACAGGCACTGTGTGATACGGAGATTACATCCGGGGACACGCTGATCATCCTTGACGAGATCCAGCTATGTCCCGCCGCGCTCAAGTCGCTTAAATATTGGCAGGAGGACGCGAGCGAGTATTGCATCGCCTCGGCGGGTTCGCTGATCGGGCTATCCATGATCGAAGGAACTGGCTACCCTGTCGGCAAGACTAATTCCATGACGCTTTATCCCATGTGCTTCCGCGAGTTCCTTGCCGCGACCGGCGAAGAGAAGCTTGCAGACTTGCTGGGAACCGGCGACATGTGCGTCGTGGGCGCGTTTCATTCAATGCTTGAGCGTCGGCTCAAGGAATATCTTTTTACAGGCGGAATGCCTGCGGCGGTGGCAGCGTTTGCGAAAAACCGTTCGTTCGCGGCGGCGCGCGAGGAGCAGATGGAAATCCTTTCCGATTACGACCGCGACTTTGCAAAACACGCGCCCAAGGTGCAGGTGCCGCGCATTCGCGCCGTCTGGAGGTCGCTCCCCTCGCAACTCGGCAAGGCGGATAAGCGGTTTGTCGCCTCTGAGGTGGAAAACGCGGGCGGCGCCAAGATGCGTTCGCGCGACCTGAAAGATCCGTTCGAGTGGCTTGAGGCGGCGGGGCTCGCCTACAGGGTATGGAACGCGGCCAAGCCAAACTTGCCGCTTGACGCATACGCCGACCATATCTTCAAGCTCTTTGGCGTAGATGTCGGGCTTCTAGGCGCACAGTCGCGACTTGATCCAAGGACGGTTGTCGAGGGAAGCAGGATATTCACCGAGTTCAAAGGGGCGCTGACCGAACAGTTCGTACAGCAGGAGCTTCGCGCGGAGGCCGGTATCCGCCCGTTCTACTGGTCGGCGGCGGATTCGCATGCCGAGGTTGACTTTCTGGCGGAAATCGGCGGCACAATCGTGCCGATCGAGGCGAAGGCGGAACGCAACCTTCGCGCGAAATCGCTCAAGGTTTACAGGGAAAAGTTCGCGCCGTCTTGCGCCGTGCGCACGTCAATGGCCCCGTGGTTGGTCCAAGATGGGCTTGTCAATCTTCCGCTCTATGCCATAGGGCGCATCGCAAATGAAGTGTCGTCTGCTGGTGCCTAAGATGGAGGCCACGAAATGAATACGCGGGTGAGGGCAAGCGCTATAATGAAGAAGGTGTCCGCGTAGATCACTGTTCGGACTCAGGTGACAATGACAGCTTTCTGCGGCGATGGCACTGTGCCTGGTAGGTTAGAATTGTGTAAATCGAAAGGAGCAAACCCATGAAACAATTGACACGAATAATCCTTGTCTCATCCCTCGCGCTCGCGGCGGGGTGCGATAGCATGGACGGGCTGATACGTCACTGGGACCAAAAAGCCATCGACTGCGAAAGGAAAGATGTTCCTCGCACCTATATCCTGAAAGCAATCAATTCCGAGGCGATTCGTGCCCAGCAGGGAACGCTTGGCAAGGAGTCGATTGAGCCATGGACGCTTGAGATCGTGGCGGACGCCAATATTGCCGATGCAATCAATGCGCCGGAGCGAGACATCAAATGCCGCCTTAAACTCGAACACCCCCGTTTCGGCGTTCCGGTTACGGCGGAGTTTGTGCGCCGCCGCAAAGCCAAGCCAGAGGACACCGATCCTATGAAATGGGTAAAGTGGGAGGATGCGAAAGTGCCATTGAACGATGGCTGGACGCTGTCGCTGCACGGTGACGCGATGGATTCGCCTGTGCCAGAGGGACTTGCCGTCATGATTGGGCTTGGCGCATATTTCAAGGAAAACTACCCGCACAGTGCATTCGGGAACGACGGCACGTATGTCAATGTCGCTGTGT
Source organism: Kiritimatiellia bacterium (assembly GCA_045545855.1). Lineage (GTDB taxonomy): Bacteria > Verrucomicrobiota > Kiritimatiellia > RFP12 > UBA1067 > UBA1067. The sequence goes on from JAZQBR010000217.1 coordinate 11,129, forward strand.
ACGAAAAGGAGAAGGAAATATTCATTGATATTTCGCACTATGCGGTTGCAGGCAAGCGGCCTGGCGACAAATTCAAAAATGCATACCACGGAGTGGTCTATGCCAAGGTTGTGCGCATAGAAGACGAATGTGGGACAGTCAGTAGCGGAGTTCTGCCTGCTGGAGAGTGGAGATAACGAAAGGAGCGACCCATGAAACCCTTTGCACGGATTCGCCTTGACCGCTCCCTTGTATTTGTTGAGGTTATTGGAGGTTCCCCAATTTTTCGGGCATGAAAACGGCCACACCCCTGTAAACAAAGGGTGAAGTGGTGATTTTCATTTTGCGATAAGTGAAAATCCTGCTGCGGGAACGCGGGGGCGTTTCCGTGCATGGGTCAAAAATTTG
>JAZQBR010000218.1:0-3584 GCA_045545855.1 Kiritimatiellia bacterium
GACAAAGGGCTATGACAACTCCTTGGCCCACAGAACGACATGGCTACGATCCGACTTCGTCGCCGTCACCAACGCGGGCGAGTACGTTTTTCTGCTGGAGAAGGGAGCCGCCTATGACATGGCGTTTTCCCCTGCAAGCGATGATATATCGGTCTCAGCCGCAGACGACATTGCGCCGCCCATGCTCCGCTCGCCTGTGCCGTGGGGGATCATGAGCAAGGGAATGTGGGTGCCGGACTATGGCGGCTTCGAGACGAGCTACGAACCATGGGTTGCGTCGGCGCAATGCTGGTGGCTCCCTTCGCTCTCCGCGACACCCGATATAGCGCACATCGGGCCGGACAATCCGTCTGTGGAGTTCAACGCGATATTGACGGATTATTCGCGTCCGGAAGAGGTCACTTACTTATGGCGTGCCGGGGATGGGTTGACTGCCCTTACACCAAATACGTCCTCTACAGTGGTGACGGTGAGCGCGATGCCCGACTGGAAGGCGTCTAATATGTCATTAATGGCGACGTTTTCTGGTTGCGGTACGCTTGAGACATGGCTCGATTTTTCCGTGGGTTTGCACGACACGCCGCAGGTAGGGTGTGCGCTCACCGTGCAGAGGGTTCTTTTTGTGAACGACGCGCTAGACAGACCGGAGCGCGTGTATCCGGTCAGGCTGTCGCTTGTTTGCCCGGTCGAGACGAACGCTACAGTCAGTGTGGCGAACACAGTTGGCGACGGCGTGCATTTCTTTGAGGATGCCGAGGCGACGCGTCCCGTCGACTCGTTGGAGAATATCGAACTCGCGGCTGTCGCGCCCGAGGATGACTGCGCCTCGTATACGTTCTACATGACAGCGACCGAACTCGGAGGCGGTGCGCTTGAGGCGAGGTTTACTCTGCCGGATGGAGAATCGCGCGCATTGGAAAAGCACTACAATGTGATCGAGCCTCTGAGAAAACTCGTGTGCTGCGAGCATGAGCCGAATGGCCCGATATACAATCCGTCGCGGCTCGTCTACGGGAGTCCGGCCACTCTGAAGGTCGGGGTGGCCGGCAATTTCTCGCCGGAGAATGTCGAGTGGAGCATCGTGTCTGGGCCTGGCACCTTGCTACAGCCGAGCGACGGGGAGCTGGAACCGGAGGACTGGACGGCCGTAGTGGAGGCGACCGCGCCGAGCGGCGAGGTTGTCGTGGAGGCCCGGTTCAACGAGGACGAAATACAGCCGCGCTTCGTGCTGCCAATCGTCCAGCAGAGGATCATCCCTGTCCGGGCGTTTGTGGTGAAGTCTGAGGATGAACAAGTTGCAACCGACGAAGAGATACGTAAAAAGATAGACTACGCCAATTTCGTGTTTAAGCAGGTTGGAATCTCGTTCGACCTTTTGAGCATAACGCGGGGCGTGGGGACAGAGGAAGATTTAGAAATTGTAGAGTTACAGGACTATGTTACGCCTCAAGGGAATGTTTACGCTGCGATTTCTCGACAGGCGAAGTCACTGATAGATACATGCACAAGCGATAATTGTATAGAACTGTACTTTGTCAGCAAAATTTCAAATGCCAACGGTAGAAACCCTGTTGCGTTTCAAAGCAATGGAGACATCGTTGTTTCATCGAAAGTGAGTATCCGTGCTGTTGCGCACGAGTTCGGACATGCTTTAGGCCTAAAGGACTGTTATGCAAAAGGTACCAAGCGTATTCCCCCATGTATTATCGCGGGCGGCACCGAAGATTTGAATTGTCATTTTTTCGTTGAGGGAAGCCGTGATTGGGGTCTGGAGAATGGTCGTGGGTTTTATCCAAAATCGACCACACCTTTGACTTTGCTGCCTGAGTTTCTTATGTACGGCATAGATGGCGGTATTGCGTCTGACATTCCGGACTCGTCAATTTACAGCCTCGTCAAAGATGCGGACTCGCCACTTAAGACATTATACGCTCCAGTAGGGGCGGAAAATATTGATACGACCATAAAGAAAGGACATGTACAATGACAAGAATTATTGTGCTTTGGGGTGGCATGTTGGCTTTTGCGCCACTCATGGGCTATGGCGTGCCGACCGAGCAGGAATACATAGAACAGGGTCGGCTCATGGTTTGCGTTTTGATGGATAACGAATGGCATGACTTGGAAGAGCTGAAGGAAGCGGGCCTGAGAGGCGACAGATTTGCATTGTGGCATGCGACAACTCCCGATGGGTTCTTCAACTTTTTTGCAACCAACGAGTGGACGCGTACGATGTGCGAGTCAGCATACAACCAATACTTGACGTGGGTTAGTACAAATGACATGTCTAGATTAAGCAATGAAGAAAACCGCACGGCGCAAGCGGCCGTTGAACATGCCGCGTGTATGAAATACACCAATGCGCTTGAAGTGGTTCGAGCGTGTGCGCACAATCCGACCATGGAGAACCGGTGCGATATCATAGGCGCGGCTTTAAGTTTAGGAGAAGTGGATGATGAGTCATATTCACTTTTAGAGTCTGTCGTGACGAACAAGATGGATTTTTCTTATCGCGACCTCAAGTTTTTACTGTGGGACTACTGCGACAGACTCAAGGCGATAGACACAAACGACATGCAGGCGGTATCGGTGCGCAACAAGAGCGCGAGGCTGTTCTACGCCAGGCGATTAGACTGGAGGTGCGCAAGTAGATTGGATAAGCTCTTCCTCGCCTCATTCCCCGGCTATGATTACAGTTCAAACCGCCTAGACCATGCCATGCATGTTCTTTCGTGGGCGACGAACGAGGAGTGGCAGTCAATGCGCGACTACTTCACAACAGTGACAAACGAGCTCATATCCTCCGGGCGCGAACTGCCCCCGCTCGAAATCGCCGCGCCATGACATGGAAAGCTGAATGAATTCACGGCACGACCAGTATCGGCAGAGGAATTGAACCCAAGGAGTAAAATGAGAATTACATCCATTGCGATGATGGCAATTGCGCTGCCGCTCGCGGCGGCTGCAAGGCGCACGGATATAGGGCCTGCGACAAATCCGCTTGTGTGCGGCGAGACGGCGACAAATGCGGCTGTGTGCGTCGCCGCCGGCGTTGACGCCAATCGTTTTCGGCTGTCTATTGAACTAGACGCCGCGACAAATGGTTGCGTGATGGTCGAGCTTGGGGTGGACGCAGACGAAAATTGCGTGCTGGATCCTGGCGAGGCGGAGTTTGCCGTTGGCTGGGACTGTGGCTGTTGGATATATCGGGATTTCGCCGGCGGCGCATGCGAAACCGCAGTCGCGTAGCCGGGACGCAGGCGCATCGAGTGGTGTGTCGCACTTGGCGACGACGGTGCTGCACGGTCGTTGGTCGCGGTCGACGGGCGCACAAAAGTGTTCTCTGGACCGGTCGCGTCCACATTCCACAGCGGGGACTGGAATATTGTCCGCGTCGTCAGACGGGGTCCGTCCGCTGGCGAGTGCGTTGTGGTGGACACGTTCTCTGCTCCGCTCTATTTGTTTCTTAGATGAATCCATGTGTAATTAAGGGGAAGGGATCCCGCGAGAGGGAATGGGGCGTGGCCCGTTCCATCCATCGGTTCGGGCCGCCCGGTGGTCGGCCCCTACCATGCCGCGGTGGC
>JAZQBR010000219.1:0-8459 GCA_045545855.1 Kiritimatiellia bacterium
TGCTCGGGCGAAAGCCAGAGCGGGAACGCCCCTGCGTAATGCTCTATCAGAATGCCGATGAAGCGTTCGAGCGAGCCCAAGACGGCGCGATGGAGCATGACGGGGTGGTGTTTCTGCCCATCGGGGCCGATGTACTCTGCGTTCAACCGCTCCGCGCTCGGCAACTGGTAGTCGAGCTGTATCGTGCCGCACTGCCACGGGCGGCCGAGAGCGTCAATCAGCGTGAACTCGAGCTTCGGCCCGTAGAACGCCCCCTCGCCGGGCTGTATGACATACTCCATGCCGCTCGCTTTGCAGGCCTTGGCGAGCGCGCTCTCGGCATGCCGCCAGGTCTCTTCGCTGCCCACATGGTCGTCGGGCATGGTGCTGAGCTTGACAAGCAGGTTCTTGTCGAAGCCGAAGTCCTTGTACACGTCCTTCAAAAGCCGGCAGAACTTCGCGACCTCCTCCTCGATCTGCTCCTCAGTGCAGATGATGTGGGCGTCGTCCTGGACAAAGCCCCTGACGCGCATGATGCCGTGAAGAGTGCCGCTCGGCTCGTTTCTCGCGCAGTGGCCGAACTCGGCGAGCCTGAGGGGCAGGTCCTTGTACGAGCGCATCCTGCTCTTGAATATCTCGAGCGCGCCCGGGCAGTTCATCGGCTTGATGGCGAACACCCGCTTTTCAGACTCCGTAATGAACATGTTGGCCTTGTAGTGGTCCCAATGGCCGCTGCGCTCCCAGAGCGAACGCGGCATGATGGCGGGGGTGTTGACCTCCGAGTAGCCGTCCTTGACGAGCTTGGCGCGCATATAGTCTTGAAGCGTCACGTAGATGCTCCAGCCCTTCGGGTGCCAGAAGATTTGGCCGGGGTCCTCGGGGTCGAGATGAAAGAGGTCCAGCTCGACGCCCAGACGGCGGTGGTCGCGGCGCCTGGCCTCCTCTTCGCGGGCTATTATCGCGTCGAGCTCGGCCTGGTCGCGGGCGACTATGCCATAGACGCGCTGAAGCATCTTGTTCTTCTCGTCGCCGCGATAGTAGCTGCCGGCAAGCCGCGTGAGCTTGACGACGCCGATCTGGGCCGAATGCTCGACATGCGGGCCGCGGCACATCTCGACGTAGTCGCCTACCGTATAAGTCGAGATATCCTCGCCCTCCGGTATGTCGGCGAGGCGCTCCAGCTTGTAGTGCTGGCCGGCGAGCATTTTCGCGCACTCCTCGCGCGTGACGACCTTCTTCACGAACGGCTCGTCGAGCGCTATGAGGCGCGCTATCTCAGCCTCGATTTTCGGGAAATCCTCCGGCGAGAGGCGGTGCGGCAGGTCGAAGTCGTAGTAGAAGCCGTCATCCGTCGCCGGCCCTATATCCACCTGCACATCTTCGAAAACATTCTGTACGGCGCGCGCCATAAGGTGCGCGGCCGAGTGTCGCCTCTGCTGATCGCTGATTTCGCTCATTGTCTCTCCTTGAATCTACAATCTCGTTGTTTCGGTATATTATATCATATTTTCGCCCGCATCAATGGGCTAAAGTTTGCAAATTTGAGATTTTTCGCCCCGCGCCGGGCGGGGCGCGCCAGACTATGTCTTGAAACGCAATGCCGCGAGAGCGGCGGCTGCCGGAATAGTCGCGGCGAGGCTGTGGGCCATTACCCCGTCCATGCCAAGGCGCGAAACGAGCAGATTCGCCAATACGACATACGCGGCGAAAAGCGCCAGGTAGAGCGCGAGAAGCCGCAGTGTCGACTTGAGTGATCTAGCGCAGTAGAACGCGCCCAGGAGAGCGAACATGACAGGCGGCAGAAGCGCCGCGGGCACAGGCGGCACAAGGCCTGTCTGGGCGAGCGCCATGCAGGCGATGACCACGCCATAATATGCGAAGAACATGCCAACCGCCCCGAGCACGCCCGCGAAGACGGCCTGCCGCCCGGACGATATGCCGGCCGGTATCGTGAGAAGCGTAATGACAATGCACGCGAGAGGCGCCACAGCCTGCGCCCAGGCGTCGTAGACGATTCTGAGGCGGCCCTGGCCGCGTATGTCCGGGCTCATGGCGAGGTAACGCAGCTTGCCGGCGACAGAACTGAATCTGGCGTCGGTATCCTGCATGCGCATATCGTCGGGGCGCTCGTCCAAGGCCGGGAACACCCTAAAAGGGAGCGCGTCCAGCCCGGGGGTGGGCGAGGCTTTGAGTCTACCGTCTGCGCCGTAATACTGCACCTTGGCGTCGGTAAACCACCATTCACCGTCGAGGTACTCGGCCTTGGGGGCTGATATCGTCATCTCGCCGCCGCCTTCGCGCGCGTAGACGTTGACCCTCACGCCCTTGAGAAGGGAATACGACGAATTGTGGCCCGCGTCGACGGTCCAATGGCGCCGTCCTTCGGCGTTGCTGTATGTAAAGGCGTCTTCGGCGGCGCCGTCCCGCCCGAAGCGGTCCTTTCTGAGGTCCATCGCCCACTGGGCGTGGCGCGGCATGTAAGACTCGTCGACCCAGGCGACAAAGACGGCCATCGCGCAGGCCGCTGCGAGCATGGGCCGCGCGACGGCGGCGAGGCTGACGCCGCTCGCGCGCATCGCCGTAAGCTCCGAGTGGCGGGAGAAATTCCACATAGTGTACAGCGTCGCCAGCATGAGCGACGCCGGCGCCACGTAGTGGAAGAACGGCGAAAGGTAGGCCGCGAGGTACTGCAGCGTCGTCGCGAGCGGCATCTTGGCGCTCACGATTCGCGAGAACGAGCCGAAGAGCTCGAACAGAACATATATCGAGACGAAGCCCGCCAGCGAATAGCCGAGCGGCACCGCGAACTCCCTGAAGATGTATCTTGAAAGAATGCGCATGGACGTATTGGCCCTTTCGACCCGTCAGACCTCAAGAGCGCCGGTCAGGGCGGCGACTGACGCGAAACCTTGACGCTCGCAGTATTCGACAATGCCGTCATACACCTCGCCGGCGACACCGGGATTTGTGAAAGTCGCCGTGCCCACCGCGACTGCGCTCGCCCCGGCGAGCAGGAACTCGAGCGCATCTCTGGCCGAATAAACGCCGCCCATGGCGAGTATCGGCAATCGCGTAACCCTGTGGGCGTCGTAGACGACCTTGACCGCCGCGGGGTGCACCGCCCGGCCCGAAAGACCGCCTGTGACATTCGCGAGCACCGGCCTGCGGCGCTCGACGTCGATTACCATCGCAGGAATCGTATTGATAAGCGACAGAGCGTCGGCGCCAGAGTCTTCGCATGCCTTCGCGTACGGCGCGATCGACGGCACGTTCGGGGCCAGCTTGACGAGAAGCGGCAGCGTCGTCGCGCGCCTGACGGCAGAGACAACCTCGGCCAGCACCGCAGGCTCCTGCCCGAAGGTGTGGCCGCCCGCCTTTACGTTCGGACAGCTCACATTCATTTCAAGGGCCTTGATGCACTCCAGCCCGGCCTCTGAAAGACGCTTCGCAACCTCGACATATTCTTCCACCGAGCCGCCCCAGATGTTGACAATCATCGGTACGCTGACATTGCGCGCGTACCACGGCGCGGAATACTTTATGAAATGGTCCACCCCCGCTCCTTGCAGGCCGATGGCGTTTACGAGACCGCCCGGAACCTCCGCATGGCGCGGCATGGCGTTGCCGGGCCACGGCTCCACGCGTATGCCCTTCGCCGTAACCGCGCCGAGCTTCGAGTAGTCTACCGCCCCGACGTACTCTGTGCCGTAGCCGAAAGTTCCGCTCGCGGTAACGACCGGCGACGCCATCTTAAGCCCGCCAAGGTTGACCTTTGTGTCTATCATGTCGAAATCTCCTTTAAACATCAGTCCCATACGAGGTCTTCGGCAGCGAAGACCGGCCCCTCTATGCAGCAGCGCGAATTGCCGCGGACAGTCTTCTGTATGCATGCATAGCACGCACCGACGCCGCAGACCATGTGACGGTCCATGGATATCCACCCCTTCGAGCGGGAACCGGTCGCGCGCATAGCGACGGCTTTGAGCATCGGGTCTGGTCCGCAAGCGAACAGCTCGAACGTGCCGCCGGTCGAACGTATGCGTATAAGCTCGTCGTCGAGAGGATCGGTAACGAGGCCTTTGACGCCCGCCGAGCCGTCGTTCGTCGCGGGGCAGACCTCGACGCCGAGAGCGGCGAAACGGTCGAGCGCGAGGAGGTCCGCCTTTGTGCGCCCGCCTACAAACAGTTTCGGCGCGAAACCGGCCGCCTTCAGGACGCGCGCCAGGAAGTAGAGCGGCGCGACGCCGAACCCGCCGCCTACGAGCAGCGGCGCGCCTGCGGACTTCTTCGGGAAGCCGTGCCCCAGCGGGCCCATCACGCTCACCTCGTCTCCCGGCAAGAGAAGGTTCATCGCGGCGGTGCCGCGGCCGACCCGCTTGTACAAAAGCTCCAGCCTGCCGTCCTCGGCATTGAAAATCGAAAACGGGCGCCTGAGCGCGCTTTCTTCAAGAGCGTTCACGCGCACGTGCACGAACTGGCCCGGCTCTGCCTTGGCCGCAATCTCGGGCGCTTCGAAGACTATGCGTCTGTAACCGGCGCCCATGTCATCGTGGACGACCACCCTGCATCTCTCGTTTGTCATGCGATTCTCCTCATAACTTGCTTGAGGTTGGCCCACATGGCCACCTTCATTTGCTTGACGACCGGCGTTACGACATTGAAGCGCACGATCTTTTCGGGCGAATACGTCACAAGCGCGTCGGCGCCGCCCGGGGTCTTCACCCACGAGCCCGGTTCGCCTTTAACCCCGGGCAGCCATTTTCTCAGCGCCATGGAGCCGAGGATTATGTATACGCGCGCGTCCGGCACGGGTCCCTCGACTACTATTGGCGTCGTCTCGGCAGAGCCGTGCATCGCGTCGACTATCTTCTGCATCATCTCGACGCCCTTTGGCGACAAAGGTCTGTCGTGCAGAAACACAAACGGGTGGCGGGACGGCGTCTCGCGGCGCGTCGGCGCGGCCGGCGAGGCTGTTACTGGCGGCGGGGCGGGCGGCACGGCGGACGGCGGCACGGCCGGCGGCGGCACGGCGGGCGGCGTCTTTACAGCCGGCGGCACCGCCTCGGGCGCCGCACTTTGAGGTGGCGCCGCCTCGGGCGCGATCGGCGACAACAGCGCCCTGTCACACTCGACGACGCGCCGGCCGAGCTCGCGCTCAAGCTGAAGCTCGGCCTCCAGTCCGTCGAGAATGTAATCGAGCGCCGTCATTGCCGCCTTGAATCAGCCTTCCTTCTTATTGTAGCCGTACGGATTCATCTCCTGCCAGCGCCAGGCGTCTTCGCACATCTCCTCGATGCCGCGCTGGGCCTTCCAGCCAAGCTCCTTCGCGGCGAGAGAGGGGTCTGCCCAGCACTCGGCGATGTCGCCGGGGCGGCGCGGACATATCTTGTAGGGCACAGGACGGCCAGACGCCTTCTCGAAAGCCTTCACGACCTGCAGAACGGAGTATCCGTTGCCGGTGCCGAGATTGTAGATCTTGAGCCCGAGCTTGGGGTTCTTCTCCAATTTCTCGATAGCCTTGAGATGGCCGATCGCGAGATCGACGACGTGTATGTAGTCGCGCACGCCCGTCCCGTCGGGCGTCGGATAGTCGTTGCCGAAAACGTTCAGTTCGGGCCGCCGGCCGATAGCGACCTGCGCGACGTAGGGCAAAAGATTGTTCGGGATGCCCGCGGGGTCTTCGCCGATAAGCCCTGACTTGTGGGCGCCGATCGGGTTGAAGTACCTGAGAAGAATGACATTCCACTCGGGGTCGGCCTTCTGGACATCCTTGAACACCTGCTCCATCATGAGCTTCGTCCAGCCGTAGGCGTTCGTGCAGCCGGGCGTCGGGAAGTCTTCGCGAATCGGCACCGATGCCGGGTCGCCGTAGACGGTCGCCGAGCTGGAGAATACGATATTCTTGCAGCCGTGATCGGCGAGGCACTTCAAAAGCGTGAACGTGCCGCCAAGATTGTTGTTGTAGTATTTGAGGGGTATCTTCGTCGATTCGCCGACGGCCTTCAGCGCCGCGAAGTGGATTGTCGCCTGGAACGGACACTCCTTGTCGAGAACCGCGTTCAGCTTCTTTTCGTCGCGTATATCCAGCTTGTAGAACTTGACGTCCTTGCCGGTTATGCGCTTGACGCGGGCGAGAGACTTTCTGGAGCTGTTGCAAAGGTTGTCGACCACGACGACATCGTGACCGGCCTCGAGAAGCTCTACGACCGTGTGGCTACCAATGAAACCGGCGCCGCCTGTTACCAGTATCTTCATTTCGGATGTCCTTTCTTTTTGTTTATGCAATCGACCTTGCCCCCCGGCCTAGCCTACCAGCGCCTTGACGCCTTCGAACGTGACCGGTTTGAGGAGCATGCCTGTAAAGCCCTGCTCGGCGTACATCTTTCGGGCGAAGCGCACGGCGCCGCCGGGCCCCGGCTCGCGGGGTAAGACCGCCGGCTTTGCCCGCCTGCTCGCTGTCTGCTATTTTCATTTCAGCGTAATTATATCATCCCGGGGGCCGAATGTCAACCGCCGTCAGCCGCCGGGCGGACGCCAGACGGCCAGCCGTCCGCCAGCCTGCTGGCGGCGTTTTCTGCGGTGACCGAGGTATCGACGATGAGACGCTTGTCCAATTTTCCAGGCAGCGCCTTGAAGACGGTTATCGTAGCGTCGGCTCGCCGGCAGTCCGGCATTTCGGCCGGGTTCAGCACCATAGTCACCGGGCAAGCGACTCTCGCGGCGAAGCCCGTCAGCTCATAGTAAGGCACCCACTTCTTGACCTCGTCCATGAGTCCGCTCCGGTTGTGCCAGTCGAACTGCGGCCAGACGTTCGGCCACTCGGCGACGCCTGTGAACTCGGGGTGATGCGCGGCGACCTCGACCACCTTGCCTTTGAGCGCCGCAACCATCAAGGCGAGCGCCGCGCCTTGGCCTGTGCCCGCGCATTTCACGCCGGGAGCGTTTTCTCTGGACGAAAGCCACTCTGTCGCCCAAAGCGCGCCGGCAATCACCGGATAGAAGAAATAGCTCTCCCGCCCCTTGTCTATACCGTCGATCGCGTACATCTCGCCCTGGGCATTCTGCGAAAGGCTGTACTTCTCTCTGATATCATATTCGGCGTTATGGTACTTGCAACCGGGCTCGAATACCGAAAGATGCAAAATCGCCCTGTCCGAAGGCCTGTAGAGGCTCTCGACTTTCCGGTCCGGACCCTGCCCCGCAAATGACAGGAGAGGCGTCACGCCGACTGCGCGGTTCCCTGGCTCGAAAAGGATTCCTTCAACGAGGCGCGACCCAACGTCAAAAGTCACTCGATAAGCCCTGTTGGACACGTCGCTTATCCCGGCGAGCTCCTCGACAGCGGGCTCGCCGCGCCTAAGCGAACGCATCGCCTGCGCCGCGCCGTCCCAGTAGGCGTCAAAGTCGCCAACGACCTTCGGCATTTCGCCGGAATACATCTGGCTCATCACTTCGCTGCCGATCGTGCGGCCAAGTCTATTCAGGTATTGCGACTTCGACGTACCGTCCGCGTAGATGATCGCCTGCCGGCCCGGCGCGTCGGCTTCGACTCTATCGCCCTTCAGCCTTATATCCAGTATTTTGGCGTCGCCGGCCGGGCGGCTCGATTCGTCCGTCTGGCGCTTGAACCAGCCGTGCCGCCGCGAGGGTTCGCCCCATTTCACCATGCGGCTTTCTTCGTGGCCGACTCTGGTCCAGCCGTATTCGTATGCGCTGTTGACAGAGCCATCGAAAGATTCGTAGCCTTTTGACGTCATCGCCCAGCCGTTGAACCTGACGTTTCTGCAGCTTGAAAGCTTGACCGGTATGTACGCCATACCGTCGGCGTCTGTCGTCGTGAAGGCTTTGTGGTAACCGGGCCTAAGCACTTCTCCCCCGTATACAATGCGCCTGCCGGACTCTGCATCTATCGCTATGTCTATCTCGACGTCTGCCATCGGCCGCCCCGAACGGTCGGTCAGCTTTACATAGGGACCGTCCTTCGCGCAGACATGGTCGTTTCTCGCCTTCATGATCAGATCGTACGGTATCATGACCGTATCCACGACAGGACATATCGCATACTGCTCGGCCAGGTAAAGCGGTATCCCGGGGAATAACGCCGTTGGTGCCGGGATAATCTCCCAGGAACCGTCCCCCTTCGACGCGACCAGCGACTTGCCTAAAAGGCAGAACGGCAGATAGCGCTCGCTATAGTCTTTTGTATAGCAATAGAGCATACCTTCGCGCCCCGGTCCCGGCAGAGGCTGCAGCGGCAGCCTGCACCCGGCCAGAGCGAGAACGCCCGACAATACAATCATTGCTTTTTTCATGGTTCCTCCGTAGTTGCTGGTTTTGTAAATCGTGTTTGACCGGCTGACTGCTGTTTATGCGTTGTACCACTCGTTCAGCTTTGCGTTGAACTCCAGACGCGTCAAGCGCGACCACTCCTTCACGCGCTCCGTCAGATCCTCGACATGCATCGTCACGCGGCGGCGCGG